>CBFHVG010000061.1:0-46070 GCA_965659005.1 uncultured Balneolaceae bacterium | reverse complement strand
GAATTTCTGGAATGAATTTAATCTGAATACAAAAGCAGCAAACCCTGATGCATTTAATGTTGGTGAGGCCTGGGAGCCAACTGAAACCGTTTTAAAGTACATAAGCAATGATAGGCTGGATTATGCTTTCGAATTTGATTTGGCCAATGCCATAGTCGCTTCTGTTATTAATGAAAGCGCGACGCAAATTTCATCTCAAATGGAATATGTGTATAACACATACCCATTTCTTCAATTTGGTACTTTCTTGACTAATCATGATCAGAATCGCTTAATGAGCGTACTTGAGGGAGATGTGGAAAAAAATAAACTGGCAGCAGCAATGTATTTAACCCTTCCCGGCATTCCCTATATTTACTATGGGGAAGAAATTGGCCAATTAGGCGTAAAACCGGATGAAGATATAAGAAGGCCTTTACAGTGGTCTGATGAATTAAGTGCGGGTTTTTCTACAGACCCTTCCCCATGGAGAGCACCCTATTCTGACTTTCCTTCGAAGAATATTGAAGCACAACAACAGGATCCTAGTTCATTGTGGTCAGCATATCGGGATTTAATAAAACTTCGAACTAACTACACCGCCCTAAATCAAGGAGAATATGAATCAGGTTTAGTTGATGATCCTGAAATCTACGCTTATAAACGAGGTGTGGAACAAGATAATGGCAGGCCTTGGCACCTGTATGTGATATCAAATCTCTCATCAGGGCAAAAGACCATTGATAAAATCGCTTTCTCACAAAAATTTGCTGAATGTGGAGCAGGAACTCAAAATGCATTTGCCGTCGAAGTGCTTTATGGCACCAATTCAGCAGAATATTTCCAATGCACAGAAACAGAGTATCATATTATAAACAGTACCCTTGAACCTTATTCTGTGAGCATCTTTGCAACCGGTGTTGGTGGACTCTCAACTGAAGAAGATCATATTCCTAGAGAATTTGATCTTTCACAGAACTATCCCAACCCCTTCAACCCTAGCACCAACATTCTATTTGAGTTACCAGTAGCAACTGATCTTACTTTGAAGGTATATGATATAACTGGCCGACTCATTCAAACATTAGCTAATGGCCAATATCCTCAAGGTACACATAAAGTTATGTTTGATGCATCAGGTTTGTCCAGCGGTATTTATATCTATAGATTGGAAACATCAAATAGCAGCATCACGAAGAAAATGACACTTATCAAATAGCCAGAAAGCTCAACATTTCTTCAATGCATTGCTTTCCGGCCTTTGCTGTTTCAGCCAGCGTCTTCAGGTCAACATGCTGACTCATAACATCCCGAAAAGCACTTAATTCTGTTTCATCAAGATCACCTTCAGCATATCTGCAGATGAAATCTTCAATTATCGGATGAAATTCTGTATCGATATAATCCATAATCCATTTTCATTTTCATTTGGATTATTTCTACTTCAATAAGTTCAGCTGGTTCCCGCTTTCACATATTCTTTCATGAATGCCTGGATTTGAGATCGACCACGATTAATACGTGATTTAACCGTTCCCATTGGCAATCCTGTAATTTCAACGATCTCTTCGTAGGTCATTTGCTGGAAATCACGCATTATTACTACTTCTCTGAATTCAATGGATACTTTCATTAATACTTTTTCCAGTCGTTCAAGGCAGAATTTCTGATGTGCAAGATCATCTACACTTTTGGTCTTAGCTTCCAGTACAAACTCTCTGTCGTTCGGATCACTCTCATCTTTATGAATAGATGTTGTTTGCATGCGTTTATTCTTCTTGTAAAGACTCTTCGCCAGGTTTATAGCAATTGTGTACATCCAGGTAGAGAAGCGAGCTATGCGGGTATATGAGTGCTTACTTTTATACACTCTGAAGAAGGTCTCCTGAACCAGATCCTCACAATCTTCATGATTCTTAGTATACCTGTAAAGGAAGTTATGTAATCGATCATTGTAGCGAGTTACAAGTTCACTGAATGCCTGATGGTCGTCGGTTTGAACAAATTCCATTAGGTCTTCATCACTGTAGGAAGCGTAAAGTGCTGGCTGAAGCATGATATTTCTCCGGATGTTTGGTTAAGGTTAGTGAGCCGAGATTCCCGGCTACTTTGCTTAACCGTGAATCCGCTTCACAAGGAGAAATAAAATCGAGGTGGGGTCTAGTGTTGAAAATCCTTTCAGGGATCTGTCTGCATCAAGTAAGGCTTCAAAAATGCGTGGCATTTCAGCCAGATGGAACTGAGATGAATCTTGCCAAAGCTTGTTAAAGTACCAATCGCTGCGTACACCTAATTGAGACTGAACTTGTGCTTTAGGCATTCCCTTCTCCATCAATCTTCGAATTTGCCAGATATTGACGAACACACTGTAAAAGAACCCCACGGTACGAATCAATTCTCCCGTGTCTCCCTTTGTATGTTGCAATATCTGTTCCGAGATAAAGAGGCTCTTCTCAAGATTTCGCTTCATAATGGCTTCTTTGAGCTCCATAGCCGAAAATTCGCGATATGTACCAATTATTTTTTTTACATCCGCTTCGGTTACCTGATCTCGAGTGTCCACAAAAGTGCACACTTTGTCTATTTCTACAGACAGTAATTGAAGACTGTTGCCTACAAACTGAGCTAACATTTGAGCTGCGGAAGCATCAATATGTTTGGAATGTTTAGTTCTCGTCCAATCAATGACCCAATCTGGCAACAAATAATCGGCAAGTGGCTGAAATTCATGATAACCTACATTGGCATGCTTAGATACACCCTTTCCAAACTTGGTATTTCCAGGCGGTTTTCCAGTATCTATCATGACAAGCAAGCAAGAAGGGTTCGGCTGATCGAAGTAAGCCAGAAAATCATTGATATGCCCTGACTGAGTATCCCCAGCTCCTTTTGAGATCTGAAGAAAATTACGAATCAATAGTATTCGCTTTTCAGCCATCATCGGAAATGAACGAGCAATAGATAAAGCCCTGGCCGGATTAATATCCTGACCATATAATTGATCAAAATTAAAATCTTTCTGATCTGGCGGAAGAATTCCGTGCACAGTTTCCTGCAGCTGATCAAGAAAAAACTCTTCTTCGCCGAATAAGAAATAAATCGGTTTAGTTTGAGGTGATTTTAATTCAGCCTGTAGTTGATTAAAGATATCGAGGCTATTCCGTTTGGCCATGGCATGAAGATACTAAATCATTGCTTTTATCGACCATCAATATTTGGGATATTGAGCGAAATTTAAGGGTTTAAATCACATCAAATGAGACTATTCAAATACATCTTACTAATTGCTTTGTTTTCTCAAACAGCAATTGCACAAACACTTTTAACCAACAGTTATAACAGAAATAGCATAAGTCTTAATGGTGAGTGGAAATACATTGTTGACCCCTATGAAAATGGTTATTACAACTATAGATATGACGCTTTTGACCAAATGGAGAATCCTGGTAAGAACGCTTATTTCACTGATTCAAAGGTAGACAATAGAAGTGAGCTGCTTGAATACAACTTCGATGAATCTGAAAGCATCATGGTTCCCGGCGACTGGAATTCACAAAAAGAGAACTTATTCTATTATGAAGGCACTGTTTGGTATAGAAAGACTTTCGAAGTTAATCCATCCAATGCCCAACGTTACTTTATCTATTTCGGTGCTGTCAACTATGAAGCTGAGGTTTACCTGAATGGAAAGAAGCTAGGAAAGCATATCGGTGGCTTCACTCCTTTTCACTTCGAGGTGACGGAAATTCTGAATAATGTTAAAAACTCCTTAGTAGTTAAGGTCGACAATAAACGTAAAGCAGAAGCCGTACCCACACTTAATACTGATTGGTGGAATTATGGTGGTATTACACGTGACGTGAAACTGCTCTCCACGCCAATAAATTATATAGATGATTATTTGATTCAGCTTGAACCCGGTGAAATGAATCAAATCAATGGTTTTATTCAGCTAAATGGAATGGATATTTCCGACAAATTAGTAACCTTTTCAATACCTGATCATGAAGTCGAAGTCAATTTACGAACAGATAAATACGGAAGAGTTGAAATAAACGAGCGCGTTCGGGGCATTAAACATTGGTCACCAGAAAATCCTAAGTCATACGATGTAATTATCACTTTTGACGAGGATAAAGTTGAGGAAAAAATTGGTTTCAGAACGATCTCCACTAAGGATAAGGATATCCTACTCAATGGAGACCCTATATTTCTGAAAGGCATTTCTATACACGAAGAAAATCCATTACGTGGAGGACGGGCACACTCTGAAGCAGATGCCAGACTCATTCTTGGATGGGCCAAAGAGTTAGGTTGTAATTATGTACGCCTTGCTCATTATCCTCATAATGAGCATATGGTTAGAGTGGCTGATGAATTAGGTCTATTGGTTTGGTCTGAAATCCCCGTTTACTGGACAATAGACTGGGATAACCCTGAAACCTATGCCAATGCAGAGAACCAGCTACTTTCCATGGTGAATCGTGATAAAAACAGGGCTGCAGTTATTATATGGTCAATGGCTAATGAAACTCCAGTTTCCAATGACAGGAATACCTTCCTAACAAAACTAGCTAATAAAACTAGAGCCATTGACTCAACCCGACTCATCAGTGCAGCACAGGAACAAAGTGGCTATGATGGGCTGGAAAATACCCGAACTATATCTGATCCATTTGCTGAGGTTGTAGATGTCCTTAGTTTTAATCAGTACATAGGCTGGTACGATGGTTTACCTGGCAAAGCCAGACTAATTAACTGGAAAATTGACATCAATAAACCCGTACTTATTTCTGAGTTCGGTGCAGGTGCTCTGTATGGGTTCCGAGCTGATTCCCTAACAAGATGGTCTGAAGATTACCAAGCATGGCTGTATAAAGAGACCATTGATATGGTTGAACGTATTCCGCAACTCTCGGGATTCTCGCCATGGATTCTTACTGATTTCAGATCTCCAAGAAGACCATTACCTCGCATTCAGGATGGATGGAATCGAAAAGGCTTAATCTCCAGTGAAGGTGAAAAGAAGCAGGCATTCTATGTTCTTCAGAATTACTATCTGAATAAGAATTAAATGAGTTCAAAACCACAAATCATTGATGCTCATACTTTACAGAAGGTTATTGGCTTACTGGCCTTTCTCCTTCCCATTGTAATAGTATTGGCAAGCTGGTTGATTAGTGATTTAACTGGTTTTCAGGATTCTATAAGCGACTATTATCACACGATATCGAGAAACTACTTTGTGGGAACCTTGTGCGCTGTTGGTGTTTGCTTAATTGCTTATAAGGGATATGAAATGAAGGATAATATTGCAGGAGATATTGCTGCGGTGCTTGTAATTCTTACTGCATTCTTACCAACCGATCATGGAGGTGGAGGTAAAACAATAATTGGAATCCTTCATCTGGTTTTTGCGGGTTCCTTTTTCCTGGTATTAATCTACTTCTCTCTGATTCTTTTTGTGAAAGGTTCAACTGAACCAACTCAACAAAAGATTTACAGAAACAGGGTTTATCGAATTTGCGGCTATGTGATGCTTTTCTGTATTAGCACCATTGCTATCTCTTTTGTTATTCCTGCTCTAAAGAACGCATTAGAACCATATCAATACATATTCTGGCTAGAAACGATTTCTTTATTCGCATTTGGAATCTCTTGGTTGACCAAAGGCGAAATCATACTAAAAGATAAAAAACCGATCAGCTATAGCTGATCGGTTAGTGTTCCCTCTTGACCAAGTAAACCTAATGAGTAATATGTTTTGATACGAGCCAGCTGATTTTTAGCCAATATCTCAATCAGCTTAGTTTGCGCTTGAATAAAACCAACTTCCCGTGAATTCACGAGGAATAATGATGATTCACCGGCGTCAAATTTTCGTTGTTCACCTCTTAACAGACTCTGATAATCAACGACAGTTTGTTGATACTGGTCAGCTTGAATTTTAGTTGTTTGCCATTCATTTAGGGCCGCCTGACTTTTAAAAACCAGTTCTTGTCGTTTATTCTGAAGATCAAACTCTGCATTTCTTATACCTATACTTGCAAGCTTTACATTACCTCTTTCTTTCCTGAGTAAGATTGGGAAACTAAACTCCAACCCGAAAGTGTAATTTTCAGCCTGGAAATCAGCAAAAATATTATTCCCTACAGGTTCAGAAATTGGCGTATAGTTTAAATTTAAAACTGGCTTCAGGTCTTCCTTGAGCAATCGTCTTTCAACTTTCATCTGATCAATTTTAAACTCAGTTCTAACAAGCATAGGATGATTTTGAACAAGTGTATCCAGATTCATCTGAATTTGTTGATCTGCCACAAAAGAGTCTAACAAATCGAATGTTTGTGGGAATAGATCCTCACCTATTTCCATTGGAATTTCTCCATCAACCCAAAGGAATACGGATAATTGGGCAGTTGCATTCAGAAAATCCAGTTTTGCTTGTTCGTAGCTTAAAAATCTATTCTGAACCTGAATACCAGCTTCTAATGTGTCAATTGATGGAAAATTACCAAGCTCTGCTCCTCGCTTAACAAACTGTCTTCTGTTTTGTGCCAGCCCAAGTGCATTTTCAAATACTTTCATATTGTTATAGGCACTAAACCAGCTCCAGTAAGCATCACCAGCTTCAAAGAGCAACTCATTTATGAGGCTCAATCTTTCTGCTTCATTGAGGCCTTGAGCCAGTCTTGCCTTACGGAGATCTGCTCTTCGTTTATCTATGAACAATCCCTTACCGATGGGTAAAGTAACACCAGCAAATAGTAACCCATCAGTTGATGTGTCATTCTGTGGATCTAAAAATTGACCTCTATTTGATTCAAAACCGGCCTTGAGGTCAAGACCCAACCATGTAGGTACTTTAAGACCAGCGTCTAACAGTCGGTAATATTCAGTTTCTTTGAAGTTCTTCTCATAAACTTCAGTATAGATTTTAGGATCAAATCCACCCCTGGCACGAAGCATTGCCGCCCTAGCAGCATCTGTTCGTAGATCTGCAGCCTTTGCAAGTGGGTGATTCAGACTCACTATGCTTAAGTAATTATCAAAGGTAAATACTCTCGCACTATCAGTTGATTGCGACCTGGCATCAAGCGATTTAAGGCTAAATAATAGCCCCAGTAATAAGATAAATGATCTGAACATGATGCTGATTATTTATTAGACTCTGATGATTCTGCTGATTCCATGGTAGCATAGTAATTTGGCGGGAAGCCATTGATCTGCCTCCATAGCTCATACCAAATAGGAACGTCGTTTAATAAAACCATACTGATTGTACCCGAACCTACCCTTAGGGCATCCGGCCAAGGCACTTCTTTAGGATCAGCAGATACCAAGACACGATATCTGCCATTCGGACTAATGAAATTATCAATAGCAAAGACCCTACCAGCATAAGTTCCATAACTTGTATTTGGCCATCCAGAAAATACAATTGCCGGCCAGCCATCAAATTGAATTTGAACCTCCTGCCCTTTCTGAAGCAATGGTAAATCAATAGGACGAACATACATTTCCACGGCCAGTTCATATCTCTCTGGCATGATGGTAACAATGGTATCACCTTCTTTTATCGTCTCACCAATACCCATGGATATTGCCTGAGTCACATAACCACTTTGAGGTGCAGTAATGGCATAAAATTCATTACGCATCTCATAATTGGTTAAACTATTCCTAAGTTTAGCCACTTCTGACTCTGCATTAAACTGATTTGATTGAGCCGTAAATTTCTCAGATTGAGCTTTAGCAATCTTATCCTGATAATCAGCTTCTATTGATTCTAATTCGACGGTGGCATTGATCAAATCATTACCACTGGCTAGCAACTTATTTTGTTTTGAAATTTTCTCAGCTTCAGCTTTTCGAAGGTTAAGCTTTCGCTTTTCATAGTCTACCAATGAATTCAGCCCTTCTTCGTACAATTCTTCAATTCGTTTGAATTGTTGCTCTGCAATCTGATAATTGATGATTGCTGCTTCATAATCGATGCTATCGCTTTGAACTTTTAACTTAGCTTGAATCAGTTTGTTTTCAGCTTGTTGTATTTTAAGTATTAGACCGTTACCTAATGCTTTAATCTGATCTTCCTGAGCACTCACTTTAGATGCATAAGAACCAACAGAACTTACTTTAGCATTTAATTGCTCGCGTGTTCGTTCAACCAGGTTCGGATCGATATAACTTTCCTTTATCTCCGATATAGATACAATAGTATCTCCTTTTTGGACGAAATCACCTTCTTGAACATGCCACTTAGTAATCTGTCCGGCTATCACAGAGTGAATATCCTGAGGCCGTTGTTCGGGCCTCAAGGTAGTTACTTTCCCACCTGTTCTGATATTCTGAGTCCATGGAAGGAAAAAGAATATCAACACAACAAATGTCAGACTCAGTACGAAACGAATGAGAAATTTGCTTGATGTTTTGCGCTCAATAACACTTAGTGACTTATAGTCACCCTCATCAAACTTTCCTTTAATCCTATTCTCTGAAATATTAAGCATTGTGAGCTCCTGCTTGATTTACATATTCCTTCATATCCTGATATTTGCCTGTTTTCTCAACTTTACCATCTTTCAACAGAACTATCTCATCTACCTTTCGTGCGAGGTAGTTATCCTTGGAAACAAAAACTACAGACCAAATATGTTTTTCATCCATTAAATAATCGATGATGGCATCTTTATCTACTTTATCCAAATGCTCAAATGGGTCTTCAAACAGAAGCATTCTTGGACTTCCGACCATTGCCCTTGCCATTAGCATTTTTTGGATTACTGAACGTGGTAGTTTTTCGCCTTGTGGATCCAATTGGGTATCTATACCATCTGGCAAATCATGAACAAAATCCTCAAGCCTTAGTTTTTTAATCATCTCCTGTACTTTTTCGAGAGGAACATTGTCTTTGCCCATCGATATGTTCTCGTACACGGTGCCTTCAAATAAAGCATCATGCGTAAATGTACCGCCAATACAGTATCTCAAACTAGCTAGTTGCACTCGTGACTTTGGTACACCGTCAAAAACAATCTGCCCTTCCTGATTTTCAAATAAACCAGCAATGATGTGAATAAAGGTACTCTTACCAGATCCGTTTGGTCCGGTGATCATCACTTTTGAACCCGACTTAATATCAAGATTCAACCCATTTAGTGTAGGTCTGTGATAATTTGGGTAGGTGAAATAGACATCCCTTAATTTGATGTTCATACCACCATGTTTAACATCCGCAGGTAACTCAACACCCTCATCCGATTCCAGCTCAAGGTCAGTTACCTTTCCAATTTTCTCAAAGGCAGTTAACACATCATAAATCGTTTCAAGGCTTGCAATTAGCTTTTCTACAGATGACATAATCACAAGAATGATAATTTCAGCAGCTACAAACTGCCCAATATTCATTACTTGCTCCATTACCAGAATTCCACCAATTGCTAGCAAGCCGGCAGCAACAATAACCTTAAATACTACCATTAGTGAGAATTGCTGAATAAGAATCTTAAAGTGAGACTCTCTTGTCTTAAGATATCCTTCCGTTAATGCATCAACCCTTCTCAAGGATAAACCGGTTTCACCAGTCATTTTGAAACTAGTATAAGTTCTTGCCAGCTCCTCCAGCCAGTGAGCAACCTTATACTTGTAATCAGACTCCTCTATACTAGTCTTCAGACCTCTGGCGGCTGTAAACCTGAAAATCAGGAAAACTAATATCACTAATAGTATTCCAAAGGCTATGAAAAATGGATGGTAGAGTGATAGCAGAATAATCCCAAATACTATTTGAAGCGTTGCAGTAGAGAAATCAATCAGAATTTTTGACAACCCCTTTTGAACAGAAACAGTGTCAAAGAAACGATTGATTAATTCTGGGGCATAATGCTTATAAAGTACTTCCATTTTAATTCGCGGAATTCTGTATGCGAATTCGAAAGCAGCTCGTGTGAATATTTTCTGTTGTAGATTTTCCGTAATCCTTAACTGGAAAATCTGTAATACTCCATTGATAGCCAGGCCTAATACAACTAAAAAAACAAGCACAAGCCATGCAGTACTAACTTGCCCACCTTGAATTAGGTTTACAATAGCTTGAATACCAAGTGGTAGTGACAAACTCACAGCACCTGCTAGTACAGCGTATATGTAGACGTTTCGAATTTCTTCTCGATCTGGCGTTAACAGACGCACAAATCTCTGAAATGGTGTAATCATTGAATAAAGGGTAAAGATGTTTAGTGGTTCCTGCGAAGGGCTGCAGGTTTGTATCAAATAGTACTTAAAGCCTTAACAGCAAATAACTTAGCACTGTTCCGGAGGTGGGGTGTTCAAGGACAAGTATATTGACAGATCACTAAGTTGTTTTGAAAGGCCACCTATGCTTTGACCCGATAATTGCTCAATAGACAGATAAGCGAACTCATACTCATCTTTGTCGTCTACCTCTTCTTTGTGATCTTTAGTGTCAGCTTCTTTGTCCTGATGCGGAATCTCTGAAATATGAGTTTCCAGGCCAAACTCTGCCCAAAATGCTTCCGGTGTTTGGCCAGCTACGAAACCAAGTAACAGCAGAAACAACAGGGAGTACCTGCCAATAGTCCTTAAGATGATATTTGTATTAGACGTTCTCATAATCTGATTCAGCAACCGAAGATACGCCCAATTCATTCGATTGATACATTAGAATCGTTTATGATGTCTATAAAATATCTTATGGCCGTAATCTACCCATCATCCTTGGGAAAGGTATTGTTTCCCTGACATGTGCTAAACCGCAGATATAAGCAACCGTTCTTTCTAGGCCAAGACCAAACCCAGCATGCGGAACAGAACCGAATCTTCTTAAATCCAGGTACCATTCAAATACATCCATAGGTAAATCATGGTGTTTGATGCGTTCTAACATAAGATCTAAATCATCCTCTCGTTGAGAACCACCAATAATTTCACCATAACCTTCAGGCGCCAGAACATCCATACCGAGAACAAGTTTATCATTCTCTGGATCTCTCTTCATATAGAAGGCCTTAATCTCTTCTGGCCAGTGAGTGACAAATATCGGAACCTCAGATTTCATGGTTAGCACAGTCTCATCAGAACCTCCAAAGTCATTACCCCATTCAAAATTCATCGCAGACTCTTTCCATTGAGGGATATTACGAAGATCTTCCTCTACCTGATCGAGTCTGGATGCAATTTCCTTAATGCGGGCATCAATCTGATTCTTTCTCCACTTTTTAGCAGATCCATGCTCTTTTTTGATTTCTTCTCTTTCAGCCTTAAGGTCTTTTTCTTCCTGAACTCGAGATTCTTTCATTCTGTCCAGCATTTCAGCTGTTTCATCACTTTTCAGAATATCTACTGCTTCTGTATAAGTCATTCGCTGAAATGAATTCTGTGCCACTTTCTTGAGTGCATCAATATCTCTGCCAAGTATTTCAAGCTCTTTCAACCTTTTTTCCAGAACTCTTTCAACTATGAACTTTAGCATATCTTCTGCCAAATCCATATTCATCTCAAGGTCATAAAACGCCATTTCCGGTTCAATCATCCAGAATTCAGTAAGGTGTCGTCTGGTTTTGGATTTTTCGGCTCTGAATGTGGGGCCAAAGGTATAGATCAATCCATGAGCCATAGCCATAGCTTCACCATATAGTTGACCTGTTTGAGCTAAATAGGCTTTTTCATCGAAGTAATCTGTTTCAAATAGTGTGGTACTCCCCTCAGCGGCATTTCCAGTAAAGATTGGGGAATCCATTTGCACGAAATTTCTTTCCTGAAAGAATGAATGTATTGCAAAAATGATCTCATTACGAACACGCATTGCAGCCCACTGCCGCTGCGATCTTAACCATAAGTGACGATTTTCCATTAGAAACTCAACACCATGTTCCTTTGGTGTAATAGGATAATCTTCTGCAATCTGAATAACTTTTAAATCACTCACATGGATTTCAAATCCGCCGATACTTCTATCGTCTTTAATAACCTTTCCTGTAAGTTCTAGTGAACTTTCCTGACGAAGACTATTTGCAGACTCCCAAATTTCTTCTGATACATCCTCTTTTGCGATTATGCATTGAGAAATTCCGGTACCATCTCGAAGTTCAACAAACACTAAGGCTTTCGATGTACGGATATTATATACCCATCCCTTTAATGTTACAGTTTCATCTTGATGATTTGACAAGTGATTGATATAAACCATTGATTGATATGACATAAGATTATTCCTGAGGATATAAAATTGCTTCTGAAAATGATTCTTGATTAAAGAAGTCTTTAGAAAATGACTGTAGGTCTTCAGCATTTACCGCATCAATATTCTGAACTAATTCATCGAGTGTAACAAACCTGTCAAAATATAATTCACTCTTAGCTAAACGGGTCATTCGATTTGAGGTATTCTCTTGAGATAAAAGAAGTTTACCTTTTAGCTGAGACTTTGCTTCACTTAATTCCTTATCAGGAACTCGTTCATTACTAATTGTATTCAATTCATTTACAATTAACTCATGAACGTGATCCACATATTCTTTATCAGTACCTACATATACACCATACAAACCTGTATCTGAGAAAGTCTGGTTGAAGCTCTGAATAGAGTAACAGTATCCATACTTTTCCCTAACGTTTTGATGCAATCTGGAACTCATACCGCCTCCAAGTACAGTGTTTGCCAGTAAAAGCAGGTATTTATCCTCATGATTGGTGTGCAAACCTCTTTTACCAAGTACATAATGTGTTTGCTCTATAGCCTTTGTCAGCGTATACCGTTGACTTTCAATAGGCAATAAGGTGCCTGCCTCAATACTTTTCCCATCTCTTTTTAGGGAGCCAAATTTCGATTCAGCAAGTTCGACTACCTTATCATGATCCACATTCCCAGCAACAGCAATGAGCAGGTTTTTAGGGAAATAGCGGTCATTCATGTAGGCATTGAGATCTTCCCTGGTGAATGATGAAACAGTTTCTTCGAATCCAATTACAGGTCTACCAAGAGGATGACCCTTATAAATTTCTTTCGTGAATTCCTCAAATAGATAATCATCAGGGGAATCTCGATACATTTTCATTTCTTCGATAACAACCTTCTTCTCCTTCTCTATCTCTTCATCGGGAAAGGTTGAGTTCAGTACCATATCAGAAAGCACATCCAAAGCACGGTCAATCTGAGTATCAACACAACGAGCATAATAACAGGTGTATTCCGATGAAGTGAAGGCATTTAAATAACCACCAACCGACTCCATACTTTGGGCAATATCAAAAGCGGATCTGTTTTCGGTACCCTTGAATAACATGTGCTCAAGAAAATGAGTTATACCTGCTTGTTCAGGTGTCTCATGCCGACTTCCAGTTTTTACCCAAATCCCAATTGAAATACTTTTAACGCTGTCTATGCGCTCTGAGATTACTCTGAAGCCATTATTTAGCTCTGTTTTTGTAACTGTATCGATTGCTTTTAGATTATCCATCGTAATTTTTTTTCAATAAAAAAGCCCCACACAAATAAATGTGAGGGGCAGAATCAAAAGTGTGCAGGTTTATTCTGCCGCATCAGGCTTTTCCATAAGTGCTTTACGAGAAAGCCTTAGTTTACCGCCATGCTCAACTTTTAGAAGTTTTACATCGATTTGATCACCGATCGTAAGGTAATCAGAAACTTTTTCAATGCGCTTATGATCAATTTCAGAAATATGAAGTAAACCTTCTTTTCCTGGTACGATTTCTATAAAAGCACCGAAATCTTTAATTGATTTTACAGTTCCTCTGTAAGTAGCTCCTTCATCAAGCTGACCAGAAATAGCTTTAATTCTTTCCTGAGCTATTTTAGCGTTTTCAAGATTATCAGAAGAGATAGTAACCATACCCTTACCCTCAGGGCTTTCTTCGATAATAATAGTAGTAAGTGTTTCTTTCTGCAGTGTCTGAATCACCTTACCACCCGGACCAATAACAGCTCCGATAGAATCACCTGGGATTTCCATTTTGATAAGTTGAGGAGCAAACTCAGAGAGTTCAGCTCTGGCCTCAGTAATGCTTTCAGACATTCTGTCAAGAATATGAAGTCGACCATCATGCGCTTGTTTAAGAGCAGCTTCAAGTGTTTCAAAAGTGATTCCTTGAACTTTCATATCCATCTGACAAGCAGTAATACCTTCTGCAGAACCAGCAGTTTTAAAGTCCATGTCGCCCATGAAATCTTCTTCACCACGGATATCTGAAAGTACAACAGTCTTATCTTCACCTACGATCATACCCATTGCAATACCAGCAACCGGTTTTCTAAGTGGAACACCTGCATCCATAAGAGCAAGCGAGCCACCACAAACTGAAGCCATAGAAGATGAACCATTTGATTCGGTGATGTCAGAAATGATTCTAACTACGTAGCCGAATTCATCAAATGAAGGCATCATCATTCTTAAAGCTCTTTCTGCAAGGTGACCGTGACCAATTTCTCTACGGCCGGGGCCACGCATGAAACCAGCTTCACCAACAGAATATGGCGGGAAGTTGTAATGCAGCATGAATGTTTTTGGATCTTGGCTGAATAATGTGTCTACAGATTGCTCATCTCTTTTTGTACCTAGTGTTGCAGATACAAGAGCCTGAGTCTCGCCACGAGTAAAGAGTGCTGAACCATGAGTTCTTGCAAGAGTTCCTACTTCAGTCCAGATATCACGGATATCTACAGGAGTACGGCCATCAATTCTTCTTTCCTCTTCAAGAATCATAGTACGAAGAGCTTCTTTTTCAAGCTTACTGAGGTTATTATAAACCTCACCCATCTGATCTTCGTAGGTTTCTTCGAGTTGAGCAGCAACTTCAGTCTTAATTTCACGAATTTTATCGCTGTAATCTTCTTTATTTAGACCAATACGAACTACTTCCTTTAGTTTGTCTGCAGCTAATTCAGCTACTTTTGCAGCAAGATCAGCATCGCCTTCAACCGGAACGAATTCACGTTTTTCTTTACCGAATTCTTTTCTGAGTTCTTCCTGGAAATCACAAAGCTTAACGATGGCTTCGTGTGCTGCTTTAATTGCAGCTAACATGGTTTCTTCAGTGATTTCATCCATTTCACCTTCAATCATAAGTACAGAGTTTGCTGTACCACCAACAACCATGTCGATTTTACTTTCTTTCAGTTCAGATACTGTTGGATTGATGATAAACTCATCATTTACAAGTCCAACTCTAACTTCTGCCATTGGGCCTTCAAATGGCACATCTGAGATATGAAGGGCAGCTGATGCACCAACACCACCTAAAACATCACCATCATTTTCACCATCAGATGAAACAACAGATGTAATTACCTGTGTATCGTTCACATATCCCTTAGGGAATAATGGTCTTAGTGAGCGGTCAATTAGACGGCTTGATAAAATTTCTTTTTCAGAGGATCTACCCTCTCTTTTCATGAAACCGCCTGGAAATTTACCGGCAGCTGAAAATTGTTCTTTGTGATCCACAGTTAAGGGGAAGAAATCCTGCCCCGGCTTTGGCTCTCTGTTACTAACTGCGGTACATAGTACCATAGTATCACCCATTCTAACGACTACTGAGCCATTAGCTTGCTTTGCAATTCGTCCAGTTTCAATGGATAGTGATTTACCTGGTGCGAATTCTATTGTTCTATAATCTGCTTTCATTTACGTCTTTTGTCTTTCGTCTATTTATTAATCGATCTATTAATTATCAGCCCTATGCTAATAATTTGGGTAGGTGTGTAAGAAAAAAGGCACGGATAACCGTGCCTTTTGAATTACTTTCTAATACCTAATTCTTTGATAAGAATTCTATACTTCTCAATGTCTTTCTTCATGAGGTAATTAAGAAGTCGGCGTCTTTTACCTACTAATTTAAGTAGGCCACGGCGGGAAGCGTGATCTTTCTTATTTTCTTTAAGATGCTCTGTAAGATGGTTAATTCTATGTGTGAATAGAGCGATCTGCCCTTCTGTTGAACCGGTGTTAGCTTCAGCTCCACCGTGTTTTCCAAAAATTTCTTTTTTTTCTTCTGCTGTAATGCTCATTTACGTTGTGTTTTCGAACGAATTTCTTGTATTAGTCTATAGCTTACAAATATAAGCTTAATAACTTTAAGCAGCAATCATTTATCTACTTATTCAGTTCCATCCAGAATTTGTGTAATTGCAGCTTTATCTCTATCAAGCTGATCAACCAGCTCCTCCACTCCATTGAATTTTTTTTCATCCCTAACGCGGTCTATAAATTCAATATTTAGAGTTTTACCATAAATGATATCATCAAAATTCAAGATGTGAACCTCTAATGTTCTTGTGAATCCATCAAAAGTTGGTCTGACACCTATATTCATCATTCCGCCATAGCTTTTACCATTCACATCTACATTGACGGCATATACCCCATTTTTAGGGATAATTTTCTTTGGATGTTCTGGAGCCAGATTTGCTGTTGGATAACCAATTTTACGTCCTCTTTCATCACCATGCGTTACCAAGGCTTTTATTTTGAGGTTTCTTCCTAAAAATGATGCAGCTTTTTTTACATCACCATCATTTTTCAACATTCTCCGAATTACCGAACTACTGATGGTATCAGTACCCATCTCTTTTTTGGATACAACATAGGCCTCGAACCCATATTCAGCGCCTACTTTTTCAACTGTATCAATAGTACCCTCACGATCTTTACCGAATTGATGGTCATAGCCTATAACAAACTCAGTTACACCAATTTTATTAAATACATAATCAACGACAAAGTCCCTTGAACTAAGCAGCGAAAAATCTCTTGTAAAAGGTATTATGACCAATTCATCAATCCCATACTCCTGAAGAACTTCCGCCCTTTCCTCAATGGTCGTTAATAATTCAACCGCATCTTTTGTTGGATTTATAATATCACGCGGGTGTGGGTCGAATGTTATGACAACAGATCGGCAATCTTGTTCTTTTGCTTTTTGAACCAACGTTTCCATGATTGCGCGATGCCCTAAATGTACACCATCGAAAGTACCGACAGTTACAACACTTTTTGGGTCATAATGAACCTGATCTATATGAACTATTTTCGCCAACCTTACCAGTCCTCTTTGATTTTGCTTACCGTAATTGCATCATCAACTCTAAATTCACCAATTGCCGTTCTTTCCAATTGAGATAAATAAGCTCGGCTACCTAATTTCACACCTAAGTCATGAGCAAGTGATCTAATATAAGTGCCTTTGGAGCATCTAATCCTGACTTTTATTGTCGGAAGATTCCATTCCAGCACTTCATACTCATAGATATTAACCTTCCTCGCATCTCTTTCAACGATCTTACCTTTCCTGGCTAGATTGTATAACCGTTGTCCTTCTTTTTTGATGGCAGAGTACATTGGTGGAATTTGTTCAATCTCACCAGTAAAATGCTCTTCAATACAGTTTTTTATCAAATCAGTGGTTAGATGATCAGTTTCTGCAAACTCGTCTGGGTCTGTTCCCCTATCATAACTGGGTGTCGAAGAACCGAAGGTAATTTCACCTACATATTCTTTTTCAAGTGATTGAATCTGGTCAATTGATTTAGTTGCTTTTCCAAAACAAATGATTAGCAAACCTGTAGCAAGGGGATCAAGTGTTCCAGCATGCCCTACTTTCTTAATTTTAAGGCGATTTCTAACAAGTTTTACAGCATGAAAACTTGACCAATCAAGCTCTTTGTTCACAAGTACCATCCCATATTGAGGTAAGTCATCTCCTATTGGGACTGGTTTATTTAAACCAAAAACTGGCAACTCTGTATAAGGCAGTGCTTTTGCCATTGAGTTTATTCTTCTTCGTCAGTAGGATCTGATTCAGAACGCTGATCATCGACTTTTTTGAATAGCTTGTCAATGTTGTCGACATACTCATTGGTATCATCAGCATAAAAATGCAACTCGGGAATCTTTCTAACCTGATTTTTTATTAATCCTGCGAGCTTTTTTCTTATCTCCTGAACATTTTCGTCTATATACTGATAGACAACTTCTTCATCTCGGCCAGGAGCATAAACACTCAGGTAAATCTTGGCAATTGCCAGATCCGGGCTCATTATAACCTTTGAAATGGTAATAAATGTGCCCTGAGGCTGATAAGAACGTTGAATAATTTCGCCCAAATCCTTTTGAAGAAGTGAGCCCAAACGTTCCATACGAATACTCATAAGATGTACTCCTTAAGTTGCTTACTGCTTGTTATAAGAGTCTTCGAGTGTTCGTTTCTCTTCTGTTATGATGTAACCCTCAAACATGTCACCAACTTTGATATCGTTGTAATTCACGATACTGATACCACATTCATATCCACTGGCCACTTCTTTGACGTCATCTTTGAAACGTTTGAGTGAGTCAATATTACCATCATAAACTACAACACCCTCACGGATTACCCGAATTGGATTATTTCGTTCGATTTTTCCTTCAGTAACATAACATCCGGCGATAGTACCCACTTTAGAAACTTTGAAAACTTCTCTTACTTCAACTATACCAGCAAGTTGTTCTTTTATTTCTGGTGATAGAAGTCCTTCCAGAGCATCACGCACTTCATCAACGGCATCATAAATAACACTGAATAGTCTTATATCGATTTCCTCAGATTCCGCTAGTTTTCTTGCTTGTGCAGTTGGTCTCACCTGGAACCCAATAATAATGGCTTCTGAAGCTGAAGCCAGCAGAACATCCGATTCATTAATTGCACCTGCACCAGTGTGAATTATGTTAACAGATACTTCTTCATTACCCAGCTTTTGGAGTGAACCAGAAAGAGCTTCAATAGAACCATCTACGTCAGCTTTAATAATTAAATTCAATTCAGATACTTCACCAAGCGCAAGTCTTCTTGAAAGTTCATCAAGTGTAAGATGCTTAGTCTTACGAAGCGCCTGTTCTCTTCTGATTTGCATTCTCTGGCTTGCAATATCTTTTGAGGTCTTATCGTCTTCAGTAACTACTAAACGATCACCTGCCTGAGGCATCTCATCAAATCCCATCATCTGAATTGGTGAAGATGGACCGGCCGACTTAACCCTTTTACCTTTTTCATCAGCCATAGCTCGTACTTTACCACTAACTGGCCCGGCAACGAATGGATCACCAACGTTAAGAGTCCCGTTTTGAACCAATACATTGGCAACTGTACCTTTTCCTTTATCAAGTTTGGCTTCAAGTACAATACCAACTGCTCGACGGTTTGGATTGGCTTTCAGTTCTTGTAATTCAGCCTCAATTAATACCTTTTCAAGAAGATCATCAATCCCAAGACCTGTTTTAGCTGATACCTCAGCAGACTGATTAGTGCCTCCCCACTCTTCAACAATTACGTCTTGGTCGGATAACTGTTGACGAATTTTATCTGGTTGAGCTTCAGGCTTATCAATTTTGTTAATAGCTACCACTATAGGCACACCGGCAGCTTTGGCGTGATTTATAGCCTCGATTGTTTGAGGCATCACAGAATCATCAGCAGCAACTACCAGAATTACGATATCAGTAACCTGAGCTCCTCTAGATCTCATAGCAGTAAAGGCTTCGTGACCTGGTGTATCGAGGAAGGTTATTGATCTTCCTTCGTGTATTACTTCATAAGCACCAACGTGCTGCGTAATACCACCAGCTTCACCTTCAGCTACTTTGGCTTCTCTTATATAATCAAGAAGTGAAGTCTTACCATGATCAACGTGACCCATAACTGTGATAATTGGTGATCTTGGTAGAAGATCTTCTGGATCGTCTTCTTCGATAACCAAATCATCTATCATTTCCTCGGCATCAATAAATTCGACCTCTTTACCATATTCACTGGCAACTAGTTCAATAGCCGCGGCATCAAGACGCTGATTTATTGAAATCATCATACCAATGCCCATACATTTCATGATGATGTCATTCACATTAACTCCAAGCTCTTCAGCCAGATCACTTGCGGTAATAAACTCTGTTACTTCTAGTACACCTTCTTTTAATTCATCTAGTTCTGCCTGCTGCTGAGCAACTTCGTCTCTTTCCTCTTTACGTTGTTTTCTTCTCTTTGAACGTTTAGAACCGACATTACCACCACCCTGCATTGCCTGCATGGTTTCGCGCATTTTACGTTCTACATCTGTTTCATCAACCGATGCTTTTCTTGAGGCTTTACCTTTTTTCTTCTTAGATCTCTTACCGCCACGTTCATCGGTATTATCCTTTGCAGGTTGAGCTGTATCTGGCGTCTTAGCTGCAGTTTTTTCCTGCCCCTCCTCAGACTGTGTATCTTTGCGACGTTTACGCTTTTTCCTTCTAACAGGTGCCTGAGAGGATTCTTTTGTGAACGATGCTTTACCTAATACTTTAGGCCCGGATAACTTTCCAGCTCGTCCTCTAATAATATCCTCTTCTTCGCTTTCTTCATTTGAATCATCAATAACTTCATCTTCTGACTCAACTTCAGTTTCTTCTTCCTCAACAGACTCAGATTCCTCAGAAGCTTCTTCAGTTACTTCAGTTGCTTCAACTTCAACCTGTTCTGATTCAGCCTCTTCAACTTCTTTAGCTGATTCCTCAGCAGCTACCTCTTCAACGTGTTCTTCAGTAACTTCTTCAACCTGTTCTGCTTCAGCAACTTCTGAATCTTGAACAATCTCTTCTTCTACTGCTTCTTTTTCTTCCTGTGGCTGTAGACTATCTTCGGGAGAAAGATCCGTTTCAGGCTTAATATCACCTGCAGTAGCATCTTGAGGTTCAACGGAATCCATTAGATCATCCATTGGCTCAAGGAAGCTATCAAGAGTAACACTATCGTTTCTCTGATTCATCATCATATTACGACGACTCTCATATTCATCTCTGGCACGTTCGTGCTCGAGACTTTTAGCTTTATCTTCGCCGTAGATTTCTTCAAGAGAACCCAACATTTCTGGGGTTACCTTAAAGTTAGGTCGGTTTGCAACCTCATAACCTTTTTCTGACAATGCATCTACAATGGATTGCGTAGAAACATTGAATTCAGAAGCTACTTTAAATAAAGGTTTTGGTCTGTTGTTGGTCATATGATGATTTAAAACGTGCTTATTAGCTCAGTAAGCTAATAAAAATTGAATTCTAATTTATCCTTGTTCTTCTTCGAACTCGTATGCGATCACTTTGATCATTTTTTCAGCTTGTGCCGCATCAATCTTTCCATCTGTTCTTCTCTCTATTTCAAGAGCATCCAGGTCCATAACTGATCGAGCAGTATCACAACCAATTTCATGCAGTAATTCGATAATTTCTTTTCCGAAATCTTCTTCAAATTCTACCAGGTCGATATCATCCTCTTCTTCAACCTCACGATATACATCGATCTCTATATCGGCTAGTTTAGAAGCTAATCGAATATTTACTCCACCTTTACCAATTGCTTTTGATACTTCTTCAGCTGGCACGAGGACTTGAGCATGTGAGCCATCTTCATTTAAATCGACCTTCATAACATTAGCAGGCTGTAAAGAGCGCTTAATGAACTCGATTTTATCCTCAGTGAAATTAATGACATCAATGTTTTCATTCTGAAGTTCACGAACGATAGCATGAATTCTGATACCTTTCATACCAACACAAGCACCAACAGGGTCAACTCTTTCATCGTGTGATAATACAGCAACTTTAGATCGATCCCCTGGAGCACGTGCAATGCGTACTAGTTCGATGATTCCATCAAACACTTCAGGAATTTCATTTTCAAATAGTCTCTCAAGAAACAGCTCTGAAGTTCTTGAGATCATTACCGTTGGGTTTCCATTTCTCATGTGAACGCCAATCACAACGGCACGAATTGTATCGCCTTTTCTGTATCGATCTTTATAGATCTGCTCACTTTTTGGGAGCAGAAGCTCTACCCCATTGTGATTAACCAGAATATCTTTATTGTGGCGCACCTGATACACATCACCTAGAATAATTTCGCCTACACGATCAGTGTATTCCTCGTAAATATTATCTTTTTCGATTTCACGAATGCGTTGTGCAAGCTGTTGGCGTGCCATCATTACAGCTCTTCTACCGAAATCAAGTATGGATATTTCCTGAGCATATTCATCGTATAACTCAAGATCAGGATCAATTTTTTGCGCTTCTTCTAGAGAAATTTCAGCAACAGGGTCAGAAAGTTCTTCAGATGGAACTACTTCTCTGACATGTAGCATCTGAATCTCGCCGCGGTCGGCATTCAAAATTACTTCAAAAGCCTCATCATCCTCATACTTTTTACGAATCATAGTTCTGAAAACATCCTCCAGGATAGACAGAAGTAGATCGCGATCAATGCCTTTGTCTTTGGCGATCTCAGCAAATGATGATATAATTTGTTTTGATAAATCGTTCTGCATTTAAAATCGAATTAGAATACCGGTATTATTTTGGTTTCAACAATTTCCTCAAATGTGAGTGAAAGTTCTTCACCTTTATCCGTAGTTAAGATGATACCATCTTCATTCACATCTGTGATTATTCCTTTAGCCTTAGCAAAATCACTTCTTTTATACTTCACCTTAGCTGTTTTGCCTTTGTTCTTTGAATACTGACGCTTGTCAACCAGAGGCTTACTCAAACCCGGTGATGAAACATTCAACCGGTATTTGTTTTCGAAAATCTCATGGGCTTCCATAAGGAATGATAATTCATTACTCATTTCTGCATAGTCATCCAGATTCAGAAAGCGATCTTCAGCATCAACAGATACCCATACTTCAGTATTACCCGCAGATCCTTTAATCTCAATATCCACAAGGATAAAACCCTTTTCATCAGCAATACCTGATGCTAATTCCTTAATTTTTTCTTGTGGATCTATGTGCATTTCTAAAACTATTGAACAAAAAAAAGTGACCACCTCCTCGGTGCTCACTGACAGAACTGAATATAAGGTCTTTTGTTCTGAATAACAATGAATTAAGCCTGCCCGAAATTATTAAAGACTGTGAAAAGGGAATTTAGTAATTGAATTAGCCTGAATCTTTTAGGATGTTAGCGCTGCTACGAAAGAAATTTATCTGTAATTAATAAGTTCAAAATGAAAAAGCTACGATATCCATTCTTAATCCTATTCTGTGCATTGTTTTCACAGACTGTTTTTGCTCAGGTACCACCCTCTTCAATTCAAGAGATTGAAGCCAGTGTTGATCAAAGACAATCAATGCGCTCTTCATCTATTTTTAAAGATCATCCCATCCGAAGTGTCGGACCAACCATAATGAGTGGTCGCGTTTCTGATGTTGCTGTTCACCCTGAAAATGATCGTGTCTTCTATGTTGGATATGCATCAGGTGGTGTTTACAAAACAACCAATGGTGGAATTAGAATGCAACCTGTATTTGATCATCAGGGCGCTCTCGGTATTGGAGACCTTGCTATCTCCAAAGCTAACCCTGAAATAATTTGGGTTGGTACTGGTGAAAACAACTCTTCCAGATCGAGTTACGCGGGTAATGGAGTGTACAAATCTTCTGATGGCGGTGACACATGGATGTATGCTGGACTAAGAAATACTCAACATATCGGGCGCATAGTAACTCACCCCTCAGATGAGAACACAGCCTGGGTTGCCTCTATAGGTGCACTTTATTCAAATAACGCTGAAAGAGGTGTTTTTAAAACCACTGACGGCGGCAATACTTGGACAAAAACACTTTTTGTTAACGACTCAACTGGAGTAATCGACCTCATTATCAATCCCGATGATCCCAATGTACTATATGCAGCAGCCTGGGAAAGAGATAGAAAAGCCTGGAATTTTAAAGAAGGCGGGAATGGATCAGCAATTTATAAATCGACAGATGGTGGTGTAAACTGGAGTAAATTAACTAATGGTTTGCCTCAGGGTGATTTCGTAGGCCGAATTGGTTTGGATATTAGCCAGTCAAATCCGAATACGGTTTATGCGGTAATAGACAATCAGTTTGAAACTAAAACTGAGAGACCAAGTCGTGGTTTGAGTCAAAGTTCATTCACAAAGATGTCGAAAAAGGATTTCCTCAAACTCAAAGACAGTGATCTTGAAAGATATCTGAGAAGCAATCGATTCCCAGCAAAATATACAGCTGAGTCAGTTAAAGCAGATGTTGAAAGTAATAAATACCAACCCCGAGCACTTGCAGATTATCTGGGTGATGCAAATGCTGCCCTCTTTAATACTGATATCGAGGGTGCTGAGATCTACAGGTCAGATGATGCTGGTGCAAGCTGGGAAAAAGTAAATGAATATAAGCTGGAGAGAGTATTCAATACATATGGATATTACTTCGGTCAGGTTCGTGTAGACCCAAATGATCCGGAAACAATATATACATGGGGTGTACCAATCATTAAGTCTACCGATGGAGGCAAAACCTGGTTCCCAATAGCGGAAAACGGTATTGGTGACGGTCAGGGCATCCATGTGGATCATCATTCACTATGGATAAATCCAGATAATTCTAATCACCTTCTTCTGGGAAATGATGGTGGCTTATATGAGAGTTACGATGGAGGCGAAAACTTTATTGCTCATAACACTACTGCTGTAGGCCAATTCTATGCTGTTAGCTATGACATGGAAGAACCCTATAATATTTATGGTGGTCTACAGGATAATGGTACCTTTTATGGCTCGTCAAGATCGGTTCCAAATCGTTCAGTTGAATGGTCTCGTTTATTTGGCGGTGATGGTATGCATGTTTACCCTGATCTTCGTAATCCAAATACCGTTTATGTCGGTTTCCAGTATGGTAATTACTCAAGATTGGATCGGGATGAAGGCAAAGTAACTCGAATCACTCCTGTTCATGAGCTTGGTGAAGATCGTTATCGATATAATTGGAATTCACCTATTGCCATCTCACACCATAATCAGGATATCATCTATTTTGGTTCTCAGAGATTGAACAGATCATTAGACCGTGGTAATACATGGGAAGCTATTAGCCCAGACTTAACTCACAATCTACCTAATGGTGATGTCCCCTATTCTACTCTGACAACCATTGCTGAATCACCACTTAAATTTAATGTGATTTGGGTAGGCTCTGATGATGGCCGTGTTCATGTCACAATGAATGGTGGTGGAAGCTGGAATGATGTCAGCCAAGGTCTACCGGAAAGATTCTGGGTTTCAGAAGTTCACGCATCAAAACATGATGCTGCAACAGCCTATGTGTCACTTAATGGATATCGATTTGATAACTTCGAAACGCATATCTACAAAACCACTGATTATGGCAAGAACTGGAAATCAATAAAAGGTAATCTGCCTGATGAAGTGACTAATGTGATTTTGCAAGATCCATTTAATGCTGAAATACTTTATGCAGGTTTAGATCATGGAACTTATGTTAGTTTCAATGATGGCGGCGAATGGCACTATCTTGCAAATATGCCAAATGTAGCTACCTACGATTTGGTTATTCACCCACGTGAAAAAGATCTTATTGCGGGTACACATGGCCGTTCTATTTATGTCATGGATATTGAACACATGCATACTGTAGCTGATCGTCTTGATGATGCAGTTACGGCAATGGAGCCTGCTTCCATTCGTTCCTCAAACCGCTGGGGTCAACAAAGTGTAGCTTATCGAGCCCCGTTTATGCCCAATGTTCCTTTAATGTATTATTTAGGATCAGAGGGTACTGAGGAAGTTGAAGTTATTGTGAGCGATGATGAAGGCAAGAAAGTTCATTCGTTCAAGACGGAAGGTCATCACGGTTTTAACCAGTATAACTGGAATCTAATGACTAAGGATGGTGAAAATCCTGAGTTCCTTGAGAAGGGTGAATACACATTAACATTTAAAGTGAATAAAGCTCAACATGAAGTTCCCTTTTCAATTAAATAACCTAAGTTTCATACTCATTCTACTTGTTGCAGGTCTTTCGGCCTGTGACAAGAAGTCTGATGTAAATAAATCTGATCAGCCAAAAGGCCGGACTTTAAATTATGAGAAGACTATCGCATTTACATCAGCTGAAGGGGATACAATTTCTGTAATTGACGTTGCAGTTGCTGATGATCCAGATGAGCGTAATGCTGGACTCATGGACGTCATAACCATGCCACAGGATAAAGGCATGATCTTCTTATTTGAAACAGAAGGATCGCAAAGCTTCTGGATGGCCAACACGCCACTACCGCTAGATATTATTTATGTGAATTCAAATATGGAAATTGTTCAGATTCACAGGAATACAACCCCCTATTCAGAACAGACTTACCCCTCTTATAAACCTGCTATCTATGTAGTTGAGGTTAACGGCGGTTATACAGTGAATTATGATATCAATGAAGGTGATCTGATCTCATTTGAATAAATCAGACCGTCTCTTTCTTGTACATTTCCAGGAACTCCATCACCTTCTCCACATTATCTTTTGAACCTACATAGATTGGTGTGGTTTGGTGTATTGATTCCGGTTCAATTTCGAGTATCCTTTTAAAACCATTCGTAGCCATACCACCAGCTTGTTCAATAATGAAGCCAAGAGGATTGCACTCGTACATAAGCCTCAGCTTACCTTCAGGATATTTCTTTGAATGGGGATAAATGAATATTCCACCTTTTATGAGTGTACGATGAATATCAGCAACCATCGACCCAATATACCGGGCGGAGTATGGTCTGTTTGTAGCCTTATCCTCCTCCTGACAATATTTGACATATTTCTTTAAGCCTTTATCCCAAGAATGATAAGAACCTTCATTTATACTGTAAATATTTCCATGATCAGGAATCTCAACCTGACCTTCACTTAAAATGAATTCCCCGATACTAGGGTCAAGAGTAAAAAGACTTACACCTAAACCTGTTGTATATGCTAGTGTGGTACTTGATCCATAAAGCACATACCCTGCAGCAACTTGCTTAACACCGGCCTGAAGAGCATCCTCTTCCCTTGGTGTTGAGTCAAATCGAGTCGGTTTCATATAAATTGAAAAAATAGATCCTATAGACACGTTTACATCTATATTTGATGAACCATCAAGTGGATCCATATACACTATATATTTCCCCCCTGAAGATTTCAGATGAACGATGCCATCATTCTCTTCAGAAATAACCATGCAGGTCATATTAGACCTTTCAAGAGCTGATATGAGTTGCTGATCGGCAAAGATATCTAATTTTTTAACTGCTTCACCGTGGACATTCTCAGTACCGTCGTAGCCTAGTATATTTGTAATCCCAGCTTTATTCACTTCTCGTGAAATAATCTTTGTAGCTAAACCAATATCTCGTAGAAGTTGAGAAAGTTCACCTGTAGCGGCAGGAAATCTATTCTGCGATTGAATGATGTATTCTTCTAGTGTTACCAAACCCTGTTTTCGATCCATGTACCTGTTAGACAATTGATTAATGGAAGCGCTTTTCCATCAAATATAAGGATGTTTTGATCAAATCAAGAGAAATCTTGAAGCACTGAATGATATAATTTCCTGGCTTCTGATTTTAGGTCCTCTATCGTTTTATCATTTGAGATTACGATATCAGCTAAATGTGTAATCTTTTCAAAATCCGGCTGGCTTTGCATTCTTTGAATAACTGACTCAGAGGTTACCTGATCTCTTTTGGCAACACGATTCACTCTATTATTCTTATCAGAAGTCAATAGGATAATAACATCAAAACCATCAGGACGCCCCTCATTCAAAAGCACTGCAGCCTCATATAGAAATACTTCCGTTTCTTCCTCTTGTTCAAGACGATCTGCATACTCTTTAGTTCTGACTCTTAATTGAGGATGAACAACCTCGTTCAATTCTTCCACTCTTCCATTTTTAAAAGCTTGTTCGATAAGATGATCCTTGTTCAGGCTACCATCTTCAAGAAAAGTCTCTTCCCCAAAGGTATTTTTAAGTCTATTTATGATAATTGGATCACTGACCATCAAGTCTTTTGCAAAGTCATCTGCATTCAAAACTTCAGCCCCCAGGCTTTTCCAGACCTCCATAAAGGTGGACTTTCCACTTCCCATACCACCTGTAAGTCCAACCCGTATCATTATTCTTCTTTTACTGAGGTAAGCATAAGGAAAGCTTTGATGAATTCATCAAGATCTCCATCCATTACCGCGTCAACATTTGATGTTTCATGGTTGGTTCGATGATCTTTCACCCTTCGGTCATCAAAAACATAAGATCTAATCTGTGATCCCCATTCATTCTTACTTTTTGAACCTTCAAGTCGAGCTTTTTCAGCTTCCCGAATTTCCTTTTCAAGTTCGTAGATTCGAGACTTGAGCAGTACAAGAGCTTTTTCTCTGTTCTGAAGCTGAGAACGCTCCTGCTGACATTCTGCTACTACTTTTGCTGTATTACCATCTGAAAGCTCACCTTCCCAGATAAGTCGAACACCTGTTTCTACTTTGTTGACATTCTGCCCTCCGGCTCCGGATGAATGAAAACGTTGTAACTCAATATCACTTTCATTGATATCTAATTCGATTGAGTCGTCTATAAGTGGCGCCACAAAAACAGAGCAAAAAGAAGTGTGTCTTCTTGCATTCGAATCGAATGGAGATACTCTTACTAGTCTATGCACACCACTTTCGGCTTTCAGGAAGCCATAAGCATTTTCACCTTTAACTTCGATTGTTGCAGATTTAAGGCCAGCAACATCACCTGATTGGTAATCAATATTATTAACCTTGAAACCGGTTTTATCAGCCCATCTAGTGTACATACGATATAGCATTTCTGCCCAGTCTTGGCTTTCTGTACCGCCGGCACCCGGATTGAACGTGACTATAGCATCACGATGATCATCGTCATCATCAAGCATATTTCGAAGTTCAAGCTCTTCAACACCTTTCTCAAGCTTCGACATCTCCTCATCAAGTTCATCTTCCACAGACTCACCCGCTTCGATGAATTCGAATAGCACCTCAATATTTCCCCGCATTTCATCGAGTTCATCCCAGCTGTTAACCAGACCTTTTTCCATGTCCAGCTTCTTCATAAGCTGTTGAGCTTCAGATGGATTATCCCAGAAACCCGGTACCTGACTTCGCTCCTGTAATTCTATTATGGTTACTTTTCTCTTTTCGTAGTCAAAGATACCTCCTCAGAGCATCTACCCGCTCTGATAGTTCTTTAAACACATCTGAAATTAATGCCATCTGTGATTTTGTTGATTATTGAAATTTATTTACTTGCTCGCCCGATTAGAATACCAAGAGCCATGCCTGCCAATATTGCGATACCTACACCCTGTTCTGGATTTGATCGCACATAGCGTCTAGCATTTTTGTATTCGTATTTTACTTCTCGCTGAAGTTTATCACTTTCATATTTCAGACGGTCGAGTAAGGCATCATAAGTGTTCTCTATAGATTCAGTTGCTTTCTCTGCCTCTATGCCGATACTCTTAATTGTTTTTTCTATTTTCTTTGTCTCTGTCATGGCCGTAAATATTAGGATGATTGTTCGTAAAGTAAGCAAATTTGAGGATTATTTCGGCTCTCAAATCGTGTGTAAATACAGATTACTTATACTGTGCTAAATCGATTATTGTTTTCTTTTTTTCATCGGAATTACCTGATTTATAATACAAGCTGGGAAGATCCTCGTATTGATCGAAAGCTCCTGAATATTAATAATGAGACTAAGCTTCTCATGATCACCGGAGCCGGCGATAATTGTCTGGATTATCTTATCGATGACCCTGAAAAGATTGATACTGTTGATCTTAATTTCAGACAAAATGGCCTCTTTAACTTCAAAAAGCAGTTATACTTAAACAATCAGTTTGAATTGCTTGAAGAAATATTCAGTAATGGGAATGCTGCTGAACGAGATACATTGAATATATTATTCGATGGTTTAGAACAGAATGAAGCCAAATTTTTAAGCAAGTTTTTGTTAAGAAATCAACAAAGAAGTATATATCAAAAAGGTACAACTGGATTCTTTTCAAGGCTGTTAAACCAACATCTAAAACGAAATAAATTGATGGATGAAATCGATGAACTGTTTTCATTCACAGATTTGGATTATCAGATTGAACACTACAATAGAATTGAGGACAGAATCTGGGACGATAAATTGTCATTAATGTTCAATTCTGGTTATGGGGCTCCTTTTCTGGGTATTCCCAAATTTCAATACAATGGTGCAAGAAAAGGAAAAGGTATACTCAATTACCTGAAGGATGCGCTTAGGAGTGTATTTACCAATACGCTTGCAGCTGATAACTATTTCTGGCAGGTCTATTTTTATGGTTCTTATTCCAGAAATGCTAAACCAAATTATTTAAAATCCTCCTTTTATCACGATATAAAAGACAGGCTTCACAAGGTGAATACACATTCAAAAAGCTTGGTTGATCATTTAATTTCAACTGATGAATCCTATTCGCATTTCGTTCTATTAGATCACATGGACTGGGTCAATGATTCCGATTCAATTATCAAGCTCTGGAAACTAATATTGGATCATGCCGAATGTGGGGCTAAAGTTTTATTTCGAAGTGTGCATAAACACAGAGATTTTCTACCCTCTTTTGTTGAAGACCATTTTTACTTCGTAGATGACATTACCAATAAACTTCATAAGCTCGATCGAGTTGGTACTTACGGCAGCACTCAATTAGCTATTCTAAAATGATTACTACCGACTTAGAATCGTATTACAAATACCATGCTTCAGTTTATGATCTAACACGCTGGAGTTTTCTGTTTGGAAGAAATGACTTACTAAACAATCTGCCGGAATTACCTCAACAAGCCAAGATTCTGGATGTAGGTTGTGGCACAGGTTATCACCTGATGAAATTATCAAAAATGTATACAGAAGCAGAGCTAACAGGAGTGGATGTCTCTAATGATATGCTTAGTCGTTTTCGAAAAAAAATATCAACAGAATCTTCTATTCAATTACTGAACACTAAATACAGTTCTGAGCTGTTTCCTGAAAATCATTTCCATCTCATTGTCTGTTCATACTCACTTACAATGATGAAAAATCCTCAAACTGCACTTGAGGCAATTAAAAAACACTTAAAAAAAGATGGGATACTTGCTGTAATTGATTTTTCAGATACAGCTATGAGATGGTTTGAGACATGGATGTATGCCAATCATGTAGAGTTTGGGGATCCCATTTTCAATTCGATATCTGACAGTTTTGAGTTAATAACAGATATCAAGAATCAAGCTTATTCAAAGCTTTGGACTTATCGGCTTATGATTAGCCGTAAATAGCCTGATCTTTGTACTGAAGCTCATAGAGTTTACGATATAGGCCATCTTCCACTTTGATGAGCTGTTGGTGTGAACCCATTTCCCTTATTTCACCCTTATGCATCACAAGAATAGTATCGGCATGCTGAATGGTAGATAATCGATGAGCAATTACGATTGAGGTTCGACCCATCATCACTTTTTCAATTGACCTATTCACAAGTTCTTCTGTTTCAGAATCCACATTTGAAGTAGCTTCATCCAATATCAAAATTTCTGGATTATAAACCATGGCACGAACAAAGCAGATCAACTGTCTTTGTCCCATTGAAAGTGATGAGCCTCTCTCTTTTAACTCATAATCATAGGTGTCAGGAAGTTTTTCAATGAAACGATTTGCCTCCACACGATGTGCTGCTTCTATAACTTCTTCTCTACTAATATCTTCATTTCCAAGGGTGATATTTTTTAAAATAGACCCAGAAAATAGAGTGTTATCCTGCAGTACCAGACCAAAGTGAGATCTTAGCTCCTTCAAATCTATATCTCTTATATCAATACCATCAAGTGTGATACTTCCTTTTTCTATATCATAGAATCTAAAGAGTAAATTGATGATGGTAGTTTTACCTGCGCCGGTTGCTCCGACTATGGCAATCTTCTCTCCCTTTTCAGCTTTAAAACTAACATCTTTTAAAACATAATCTTCATTTTCATTATACCTGAACCAAACATTCTTAAATTCGATAACACCTTGTGGGTTCTTTATTTCTATTGGGTTCTTTGTATTCTGAATTTCATTTTTGACATCTAAAATTCCGAAAATCCGTTCACTCGAAGCAAGAGCAGATTGAAGAGTATTAAACTTTTCAGACAAACCTCTGATTGGCATAAAAAACTGTCTGGCATACTGAATGAATGCTAATAAAACTCCAAAAGTAACCCCATCCATCAGCGCCCTGCCACCACCATACCATACTACTAATGCCATTGCTAGACTTGCAATGATTTCTACAATTGGGAAGAAAATGGCAAAATAGAATATCGTCTCAATATGGGCTTTTCTGTGCTTAGCATTAATCTCTTCAAACTTTTGTAATTCTTTTTTCTCCCTATTGAATAGTTGAACCACATCAATCCCATTAATGTGTTCCTGAACAAATGAATTCAGACGAGCAATCTGGTCTCTTACTTCCAGAAAAGAGATTCTCACTTTGTTCTTAAACCAAAAAGTGGCATAAAAGAGAATTGGCAGAACAATAATGGTGATAATAGTGAGCTCCCAATTCATTGAAAACATGAAAGCCAGTATAAAAATGATTCTGAATGAATCACCGATAATGTTCACAACGCCATCAGAGAGAATCTCACTTAATGCTTCAATATCACTTGTTGAACGAGTGATTAAGCGTCCAACAGGATTCTTATCAAAAAATTGAACATGAAGTGATTTAATCTTTTCGAATACTTTATTTCTCAGACTGAATAATGTCCCCTGCCCAAACCACCTTGTCAGATAAGTATTAACAACCAGCACCAAATACTCACCTGCAAGTGCTACAACCAGAAGAAGAATTATCTTCATTAAGCCATCAAAGTCACCTATTGAGATATATTCATCTACGGCTATCTGTATAAGTCTAGGACGAACAGTACCCAGGAATGATGCTGCCAGAGTGAGAGCTATGGCAAGGAGGACAAACCATTTGTAGGGTTCAATAAAAAAGTAAAGCCGCCGAATCAGGGTTCGATCGACGGCTTTTAGTTTTTTCTCACTCATTTAATGATCAATGACTAAAATCGGTTAAAGTCGTCAAATGGAGTTCTTGGGGTAATAATTTTCGGCTTACGTTCTCCGCTTTCACCTCTGTCTCTATTTCTGTCGTCTGAACGATTTCGATCATAGTTTCGATCGCGATTATATCCGGAATCTCTTCCACCTCGATCATCCCGTTTATAATTAGAATCTCTATTACCACCACGATCATCTCGGTTATAGGATCGTCTTTGACCTCCACTACTTTGGCCATCTCGATCATCTCTTCTTGAACGGAAACGTTTACCGCCGCCGCCACGATTATCATGACCGCCTCGACCTCTTCCGCCGCCGCCTCGTTTATCGTATCTGCCACGACCGCCTCTATTATCTCTTGACGAAGGCTTTTTGTCCGGATCTTTTGCCTCATAAATCTGGACTTTAGCTTTGATAATACCTTTTTCGTGAGCCGGATCTGTAAATACCGGTCTCAGTTCCGTAGCAAGCCAGGTTGGGAAGAAACCTTCTCTGGCTTCTTTCAGAAGCACGTGTGGGTTTGTATACCTTGCCGAGAAATGGCCGATTATCAGTAATTTTGTTTGAGCTTCAGTTGCAACACGGGCTGCATCCTTTGCTGTAGAATGTCCTGTTTCCTTAGCTTTATCTGCAAGTGTACTACTGAATGTAGCTTCGTGGTATAGAATGTTTGTATTCATTGCCAGTTTCACTGAATTAGGGCAATACTCAGTATCAGTTACATAAGCAAAACTGTCACCTGGGCGTGGATGCCCCACTACTTCATAAGATTGAATAACAGTACCATTTTCCAGTGTTACATCTTCGCCAGCTTTAAGTGCTTTAAACTGACTATCTTCTGTAACGCCAAGAGTTTGTGCTTTTTCAGCATCTACTTTACCTGGTTTATCTTTTTCCTGAAAACGGTAACCAACACAATATTTTCTGTGTTTTAGGGCACGTGCCTCAACGAAGAAATCATCTCTGTCAACAACTACCTGATGATCTGTTCCTTCCTCGATTTCAACAAACTTAACATCAAAAGCCAGTTCAAGTTTAATAAATGAAGTATTCCATTCTACAAACTCTTTAATTCCTTTGGGGCCAACGATAGTTAGCTCTTTTTCACGACGCTGTAGTTGAAGCGTTGACAGTAATCCCAATAGTCCTGAAAAGTGATCAGTATCAAAATGTGAAATAAAAATACTGTCAATTTTTGATCTTTTAATGCCTGCCTGAAGTAATCTCATCTGTGCGTTTTCTCCACAATCAAATAAGAATACGTTTCCTTCTCGCCATAAAGCCACTGATGGTAGGTGCCGATGAGCTGTAGGAGTGGCTGATGCTATTCCTAATGGTACAATAATCATTTTAGTCTCCCATTTGGGGTGTTGCTTTCAAACAATGAACCCCGGTTTGATATTTATATTTTTGCTAGTTCTTGTTCTAGTAATTGTTTGTTATACATGGCACTATAATGGCCATCTTGCTGAATAAGTCCTTCATGGTTACCCTGTTCCAGAATTTTTCCGTCTTCTAAATAGTAGATATAATCAGCGTTCTTAATTGTTGAAATACGATGGCTAATCATTATTGTTGTCCGCCGGCCGTCATCTTTTTTTAATTGACTTAATATTGCATCCTCGGTCTTAGTGTCTACTGCACTTAAGGAATCATCGAGAATCAGGATTTTAGGGTCTTTAATTAAAGCTCTTGCTATAGCCGTTCTTTGTTTTTGACCACCAGAGAGAGTTATTCCCCGTTCTCCAAGAATAGTCTGAAAATTTTTCTCAAAATCCAAAATATTCTCTTTGACCTGAGCATGTTCAGCTGCTGTTTCAATTTGATCCTGGGAAGCATTTTCCACACCAAAGGCAATGTTCTCACCTATAGTATCTGAGAATAAAAATGTATCCTGAGTAACTACACCAATATTTTTTCTAAGTACATCAACCGGTACTTGTTCAATAGGTTTACCATCTATAAATATCTGGCCTGATGTGGCATCAAATAACCTAGGCAATAATTGTATTAGGGATGTCTTACCGGATCCGGTTCTGCCCACAATAGCCACAGTTTGACCGGCTTTAATTTCCATACTGATTTCATTCAGAACATCTATTTCACTATCGGGATATCTAAAAGAAACATTATTGAGTGTAATATTTCCTTCAATTTCCTTTATACCAGAGTCAATGAGTTTAGTATCTGAATCCAGATGCGACTCATAATCAAGTATCTCTTTGATTCTATTCCAAGATGCCAATGATTTCTGAAAACGATTCATGGTATAACCCAAAGCAGCAACTGGCCAGATCAGATAGGCCACATAAATCAAAAACTCTGCAATGTTACCTACGGTGAGGCTTCCTGCAATAACCATTGCTCCACACTTCCAGATCACAATAATCAGGGAAATACCAATCATGAAGTTCAAGGTTGGGTGAAACATAGATTCGATCATATCTAGTCTAAGCTTCTTTTTTCTATACGACTCTGATTCTTCTTCGAAACGAGTCTGCTCATAATCCTCCCGGTTGAAAGATTTTATGAGACGTATAGAATTAAAGGTTTCCTGAGCTTTACCCGCAAGTACAGAGTATTGTTCCTGTATAATGATTGAGTGCTTGTGAATATATCCTGTAATCCAGTAAGCAAAAGCAGATAGAAATGGTAATGGAATGAGTGCCCATATCATCAGATCTGCATTTACTAGATACATCATGGTTAACACAAAGGCAGCTCTGGTTACCGTATTTATGGAATACATAATTACCGGGCCATAATATTCCCTAACCTTATTTACATCTTCTGTTGCTCTGACATAGACTTCTCCTGATGAATATGTCTTATAAAACCTTTGTGGAAGCTGCATAAGTTTTTTTACGATATCATTCCGTATATCGAACTCAACTTTTCTTGATGTAACTATAATGGTTTGGCGGGTAGCAAAAAGCAAAATCCCATACATAAGAACGGTTCCAAGAAGTACAAGTGAGTTCTTCGCCAGAATCCATCCTGCATCGCTATTAAACAACACGACAATCAAGTTTGATGAAATTTCTGCGTTTGATGTGATGAGATATTCAACCTCATCCATTGTTTGTCTAATTAATACAGGAATCCAAACAAGGAAGAAATTAGCTCCGGTAAGAAAGAGTGTACCCAGAAGTATAGTGAGCCTATACTTTTTTAAATATTTATTTAGTTCTCTTAAGCCTTTCAAGGCTTTTCCTCTTTTTATTTACTCTCTGCCAATTGCAAAGAGGGAAATCAGGCCAGACTTTCCAGCCATTTTTCAGCTAGTCTTAATCCAGACAAATATGCTGACTCAACTGTATTGCCGTTCATATAACTCCCAACAACAGCCAGGGGCTTTTCCATTTCATTTAAATCAATATATGGAACATTCAATGGATTGATTGCCTCTTTATATCTCCAAAAATGAACCTGTGACCATTGTGGCTTTGCTGCCCATCCACCGAGTATTTCACCTAGTCTATCTTTTAGCTCATGTTCAACAAAATTTTTGTCACTTTCTAAATGCTTTAGGGCGAATTCTTCACTTGATTGGATAACCAGACACTGCTGGTCTAGTTCTCTTTTCGAATTCTCGTGTGAAATCCAGCTAATATCTGAGTCCTGAACCTGGAGTACATCCCAGTCCAGATCTTGTATTTCTGAATAGCCAACCATAAGTACGAAAGATGGGCTGTATTCTACCTCATCAATCTCTCTTACTATTTTAAGAGTTGAAACTTCATCAATTGTTGTACTTAGTACAGAATAAGCCTGTTTTGATGGCGTAGAAATTATAACTGCATCAGCCTCATAAGTATCGGAACTTTCAAGATTAAGCATCCATGCACGTTTTTTACTTCTATCGTGGCCAATGTATGTTAAACCACCTACCCTGCTTCCTAACCTGACATCTACCATTCTCGATAGATATCTACCGATGGTGTTCATGCCATTTTTCGCAACAGCCATGGGAGTAGTATGGTGCATTTCATAAAACTTACCCTTTTGATAAAGTTTCATGTTTGGTGACCATGGCTTGGTGATATCTGCATTCAATAATTCCAAAAGAAACTCGTTGAATTCATTAGACTCTCCCTCCAGATAAGGAACCCCATGATCAAGTTTCATGGCCATATCATCACCAGCATACCTTGTAGATAGTCTGCCTCCAAACCCTTTACTCTTCTCAAATACAACAACTTCATGTCCGGCTTTTGCCAATACTCTACCAGCTGTTAGTCCCGAAATTCCTGCTCCGATTATTGCTATTCTCATGTCTTTAGAGATATCTGTTTTTAAATTTAGTTTACTCCGTAAACGGTTACCCGAGGTTTTACTGCTTTTTTATCCAATAAAGCTGGCCAATAAGCTACAATTTCACTGGCTTTTGGTCTACCTCCTGCGAAACCGGTTACCCCACTTGGACCGGTTAAAATGAGGGGTGCTATTTCCATTCCAAATCTATTGAGGTCTTCTTTTTTCTGCCCTGAAACGGAAATTCTCATCTGAATTTCATCATACTCCTCATTAAATGATGATTCTTCCAGAGGGAATTCAGTAGTTCCATTAAAGCCAACATATTCCTTATAAAATTCATCAAACTCTAGACCCAGGTTTTCAGCTCTTTTTTCCAATATTTCAGCACCTTTGACGGCTTTTTTAAGTGCATCAGGCCAGGAATAAACCAGCGTTGCTGATAATTTGTATCCATCATTATAAGAGGCAGAAACCTTATAAGTTGGCGTATCCGGCTTACCTGTTATTCCAAATACTTTAACACGATCAGTGCCACCATGCTCTAGATGAATTGATGTAAAGTCTGCAATTACATCAGGAGTGATATAAGAAGCTGGATCTCCGATTTCATAAAGCAATTGTTCCTTAACCGTCATTTCATTTACCAGTCCACCGGTACCCTCATGTTTTGTAACGTAGAATGTACCATCAGGGTGAGCTTCAATAATTGGAAAACCGATATTCGTAAAGTCCTCAACATCTTCCCAGTCAGTGAAATTACCACCACTTACCTGAGCACCACATTCAATAATATGACCGGCGATGGTACCAATAGCCATCTTGTCGTAATCTTCAAAATCCCAGCCGAATTCATATACCATTGGAGCAAGTGTCAGGCCTGTGTCTGTCACACGACCAGTAATTATAACGTCTGCACCCAGTTCTAATGCTTCAACAATAGGTCTACACCCAAAATAGATATTCGCACTTAGGAGTTGCTCTTTAACCGTAGTTATGGGTTCACCGTCATCCATGTTATTGAGTGAGTGACCATCGGCGATTAAATCATCAATCACAGGTAGGATGTCATCATTATCAACAACCGCTACTTTGAGATCATTAAACCCATTTTGCTTAGCCACTTTAAGAATTTCATCCTTAGCTGCATTCGGATTCACCCCTCCAGCATTTGTAATCACTTTAATTCCTTTCTCAGTGATTTCAGGTAGAATTTGTTCAACCACCTGAACAATGTCTCTGGCATATCCCCAGTCAGGGTTTCTCATGCGTTGTTTTTGCATGATGGACATAGTTACCTCAGCAAGGTAATCCATTACCAGATAATCAATGGGGCCATTTTTTACTTGATTGACTGGTGCACTTGGGAGATCACCCCAAAAGCCTTGTCCCGATGCAATTCGGATAGATTCTTTCACAAAAATACAGTGATTAATGATGTCTATAGTGAGCAAGAATATCGGGATTATTTTGCCCGATGTGCAATAAAAAAACCCTTCAGTGAAACGGTTTATAAACTAATTAATTAAATAGAGATTTATAACCTATAGAAGATGAAATTGCTCCCCAATACCTTGGATGTCCGGTAAAGCCTTTTTCCAGATGAGCTCTGGCTTTGGATTTAGTTAGGCTGGCACTTATGAAGGCTCTATAAGTAAGTCCCTCTTTCTTAGTATCCACATTTTGAATGGTTGTAACTGAGGAGATTTCCTCATGTGCTTCCCTAAGGATGATGAAATAATCTGTATTCTTTACATCAGTATTGCCAGACTCTTCTAAACCTGAACGAATAGACTCCAATTTATCTGCCAGATCTTTTTCCATTTTAAGTTTGGCAGCAGATGATGCTTTCTCAATGGCTAATAGTGAATCACTGGCAATAGCAGTCCCAAATGCATAGAATGAAGTGCTGTCTGACTCGAAACCGGAAGCATTAAACCAAACAGGATATAATGAACTAGATGAACTGTCGGTTCCCGTAGTTGTTGAGCTTGTTGAGGAACATGCAGATACAATTGAAATGAATAGAATTGCGAAGAGCGATAAGCGTAAAGTCATTCTTGTTTATTTGACTATTTTTATTTGGACTGTTTTAATTGGATGAATCCGATCTCATCATCTTCTGTGATCACCTTTAAAGTGACACTTTGATTCTTTTGAAGACCGGAGCGCATAAGATCTTTCAAAGAATTCAGATCTTCAACTTCAGATCCATCAATAGCTAAAATTTGTTGACCTACTTTTAATCCCCTATTCCAGGCTTCAGAATAAGCATCTACATCATCTACATAAATAGATGTTCTGCTATCATCATTCACAATCTTATTCTCTGTTACCATGAAACCAAGATCAAACTTGTAGACTGAGAGTGTATTTGTGTTGTTGGGCTCGGAATCCAATGGTAAGTCATCCAAATCGAGTTCTTCTTCCGGAACAGTGAATTCTTCGACGAACTCTTCAATTTCAAGAGCTTTAAGTTTGATCTCCTGATCAAAAACATTCCCATCTCTGAATACAGTGAGGTTGATAAACTCACCCGGACGCATAATAGCTACCTTCTCCTGTAACTCGTTAGATTCATTTACTTCTTTATCATTGATCTTGAGAACAATATCACCAATCGCCAAACCATATTCTTTAGCAGCTCCATCCTCGGTTAAACCAAGAATTTCAACACCTACTACTTCTGATAATCCTAACTCTTTTGCTCTTGTAAAATCAACAGCCGCAATACTAACACCAAGTAAAGCTCGTTGTACATCACCAAATTCTATGAGGTCAGTTGCTACTTTAATTGCCAAATTACTCGGTACAGCAAATCCATATCCCTGATAAGAACCACTTTGAGAAGCTATGGCCGTATTTATTCCGATGAGTTGACCACTCGTATTTACAAGCGCTCCCCCACTGTTACCCTTATTTATAGCGGCATCTGTTTGTATAAAACTTTCAATCCTCATACGATCGTTAATGATTTGCACATCACGACTCAAAGCCGAAACAATACCAGCTGTAACTGTGGATCTTAACCTGAATGGATTACCAATAGCCACTACCCATTCACCTACTTCAAGCTGGTCGGAATTTCCAATAGTGACCGCGGGTAGGTTATCTGCTTTTATTTTAATAACTGCGAGATCGGTAGTCGGATCTTTACCTACTACCTTAGCTTTAAATTCTCTTTTATCACTAAGAACAACCATGATACCTTTTCGAACGGCATCTTCAATAACATGATTGTTGGTAAGTATATATCCATCTGAAGTGATCAGAACACCAGAACCGACTGTTCTTGCTCTTCTTGGCACCATTCTATTCCAGATTCCTTCATCAACCTCATCATCCTCATTCCCGACAGGTACTATAGTTTCAATGTAAACTACAGTTGGTGTAACGGTTTCTGCAATTTTCTTAAAAAGGAAAGCGCCACCAATATTTTCCAAGCTTTCGTCGCTAAAGAAGGGATCAGAACTCTTATTTACTTCCGTAATACTTACCTCAGAAAGAGGTGTGTAACCATCATCAAGTATATAAAGGGACAATAATGTACCAAGAGTAAGACCTATACTTAGAAGTAACACACCGGTAAGTAAATAATCTCTGACTTTCATTCTGTATGATTTATGCTAGATAATTTGTTCTAGTAGTTTATCGGTCTTACGATCTTTATAACCATCAATATGGTATTTAAAGTATACATCTAAATGTCGAATCAATTGTTTTAGTTCATGATTCTCAATCATAATTTGAAAAACATCATTACTTCTGGACTTAATTACCTTAAGTAGAAGCATGGTTTGTTTCTCGGTTAACTTATATGAAAGATTTGTATCTGACGTATTGGAAAGTGAACCGGTTTCGACATTAAAGAAATAATCTGACTCTTTTACAAGATTTTCTAATTCACTGCTTATGCCGAGGCCTAATGCATCTGCTGCTCTTATTTGAACATAAGGTATCAGAATAAAGGATATTTCACTTTTTTGACTCATCCATTCAAGAATGTTAATGAGCATATTGAACATCTGTACATTCTTTTCGCCTTCATGAATGAGCTGCCCATACATTTCCAAAATGGTGAACAAGACGATTGATTTTTCATAAGTAAAGCCATGCTGCATCAATGAAGTATGAATACTGGCTTCTGAAAGAATCTGAACGGATCGGCTTCCCTTGTAATAGTAGACAACATCCAGGATGTGCCCAGATTCAATGAGCCCTGCAAATTTACTTTTTGGCTTTTTTACACCCCGAACCAGAAGTGCCATTTTACCATGCTCTTCACTCAGAATAGTCACGATTTTAGAAGACTCCTGATAGTCTACCGACTTTAAGATGATTGCACGGGTGTGGGTAATCAAGGTATTAGCTTAGGTTGAGCTAAAAGATACTAAGGATTGGTTTGAAATGTGGAAAGTGAGAAGTGAGAATTAATTATGCCACATTCTTACTTAACAATAATGTGAGATCGTTCATGAAGCCATTCAAATCAAGTGGTTTCAGGTGAAAGTCATCAACACCAAGCGAGTCAGCCCTTTCTCGGCTTAATGCATCTGTGTTTGATGTGATACAAATAAATGGAATGTTTCTTTCAGGGAAAGCTTCAGTAGTTGCTTGTCTTAGCTCAAAACCATCCATTCGAGGCATTTGTAAATCAGATATAATGGCTTCCGGCTTTTGATTATATAATTGCTCGAATGCTTCGGCGCCATTTCTAAATGCCAGAACCGAAAATCCATTTTCTTCAAGTACTCTTTGTACCAGTATTCTGTAAGGATCTGAATCTTCGACTAAAAAGATCAGTGGTTTATCAATCTTCAAATTGAAGCCTATGTATAATTATTAACCAACCGATTTCTAAAAAATAAGAGACAAGGGCTTCACCCCTTGTCTCAATTTCTGGGTTAATTGAACTCTTAAGAATATTATTTGAAATAAATTCTGTCCCTCATCGAAACCAGACCCAAAATAAGTTCTTCATGCACTACTCACCGTTAGATTACCCTAATGAAGTGTCCTGTTAGATTAGGTTTCTCTAATAATTCTCACTTAAAACTGTGAAAAAAGGTTAACAGGCATTTTATATGAATCTATTCTGCATTAGATTTGACCCATGATTTCAAAGGAGATACTTAAGAAAATCCGGAAGCTGGAAATCAGCACTAAAGGTATGGTGAATAACCTCTTTGGAGGTGAATACCAATCTGCTTTTAAGGGCCGGGGTATGGAATTCTCAGAAGTTCGTGCCTATACCTATGGTGATGACATTCGCCAAATTGACTGGAATGTAACTGCTCGTACAGGTGACCCCTTCATCAAAATTTTTGAAGAGGAACGCGAACAAACCCTGATGCTTTGTGTGGATATTTCACCGAGTGGGGTGTTTGGTTCAAGAAGTCAGCGTAAAATGGATTTGGCTATTGAAATCTGTGCAGTTTTAGCATTCAGTGCAATTAAGAATAGCGATAAAGTCGGACTGGTCCTTTTTAGTGACCACGTTGAAAAAGTAGTTCCACCTAAAAAAGGAAAAACTCATGTTTTGAGGCTTATTAGAGAGATGTACGCCACAAAACCAACTGGAAAAGGAACAGACATAGCTGACGCTCTATCCTATATAAATAGACTTTTAAATAGAAAAGCGATTGTGGTACTGGCTTCTGATTTTCAGGATAAAGACTTTCAGAAACAACTTCAGATTACTAATCAAAAGCATGATCTGGTTAATATTGTAATCAATGATGATCTAGAAGAAGAGCTTCCTGATCTTGGTTTAATTTCATTAAATGATGCTGAGACCGGTCAAAATGTATACGTGGATACATCAAGTAAAAAAGTCAGAACGGCTTACAGAGCCAAGCGACTGGCAGAAAAGAAAGCGCTTAAAGATCTATTTATGAAGTATCAGATTGATTCTGTTGATGTACATACCAACCATTCCTATGTACGTCCTCTAGTCTCATTCTTCCAAAGAAGAGCAAACAGATATTAAGAAGCGGCTAGGCTCCCTTCAATCTGGGAGAGTAGGAATTTTAATTTATCTCTCTCTTTTTGATAATCACTTAGATATTTAGCTTCAACTGCTTTTGAGGCTGGTAGTTTTAACTTCAGTGGATTTACAGGTTTATCGTCCATATACACACGATAATCAAGATGAACTCCGGTTACTCTGCCCGTCTTTCCGACATAACCAATAACCTGACCCTGTTTTACTTTTCTACCCTTTTTAATACCTCTGGCAAAACCATTTAGATGTAGATATGCTGTGGTATACATTGAGTTATGTTTAATCTTAACAATGTTTCCATTGGGGCCACGGTAGCGTGATTCAACTACCTCTCCGTCACCAACGGCTATAACCGGAGTACCAAGGGGTGCTGCATAGTCGACTCCATAATGTGGCGTTCTTCGTTTCAAGACCGGATGGAAACGACTGTGTGAAAATCCGGATGAAATACGCTGTGAATATTTGAAGGGGGCTTTTAGTAATACTTTTTGAGCACTGTTCCCTTCTCCATCGAAATACCCAATCTGATCACCATTGTCGAAATAGAATACTTCAAACTTTTCGCCTCTATGTTCGAATTCTGCTGCAATAATTTTACCGATTCCATAGGGCTTATCGTCAACAAAGCGTTCCTCATAAATCACTTTAAACTGGTCACCTTTATAAAGTCTGAAGAAATCGATTTGCCAGGCAAAAATTTCACTTAAACTGTAAGCAAGTCCGGGATTTAAATCCTGAGAAGTAAGGGTTTCATAAAGCGAAGAGGATATCATACCTGAAGCCTCTTTAACTTGAATATCAATTTCCTTCTTCCCTTTTGATATTTCTATCTCGTTCTCCCAGTCTATAACAACATAATCCAGAGCATTAGGATGGTAGATAAGTCGAACCGGATTCCCATTGTTTGCATCACTATAAGTCACATATTTCTGACCAGGAATTATCTTTCTGGTGTCGATATAGCCATCAAGGTTTTTCTGGATTTCATAGATTCTGGAGGGAGTTAAATCCATATTATCCAGCAGAACATATATACTCTGATTCTTTCTTATTCTATTTTCCTGAATGCGATATTTATCAGCTGGATAACCATAGGTGTCGAGAGAAATATCCTCTTTAATCTCGATCATATTGGATATACTTATTGCATTTTCATCCGCAGCTAAATCACCATTCAAACCTATAGGTAATAATAGAAATGCAAATGAACCAATAAGTAGAAAAACAATTAACCCTATCGTGATTTTTTTCATAAACTGATTTTAGCTGCTAGCATGTATTGCTCTGCTTATAATGAGCGACAAAAATAAGAATAATCCCTTTGGAATCAATTTCGAAATTCCAGCCTCATTCTAAGAGATAACATTTTTTAAAGAATAGAATTAAATACTCAAGCTGATATTCACTATTTTTGTGCCCTTCAATAGACATGTACAGAAGCGCTAAACACATATTACCACTATTGCTGTTGGTCATCATCAACTCAACAAGCTATGCTCAGAGGCTGGAGACATATTTTCTCCAGGATTCTATCAGTAGCGGTGAGATTTTTGATCTCAGCTTAGTATTGTATCAAGACACCCTTTACAGCGATCTCAGTTTTCCTGACTCCAGCAGTTTCAATGGTGACTTTTACATTCGTAACCGTCAGCAGTTTAGACTAAATGACCTTACAGACAGCCTTCATCTTGAAATACAATATTTTGGTACAAATGATATTGACATCAGCCCGCTTGCTGTAAAGCTCTCAAAAAATAATGAAGTTAAAACGCTTTATTCAGATCCTATAAGGATACCCTACAAAAACCTTGTGACTGAGCAGGAACCTGTTATTCGTCCTTCGAAACCAATATTCCAGTTCCCGGATGCAATTTGGCCTTATTTAGTGGCATTCATGTTCGGCGCTGCAATGGCCTATGCTTTATATCGCTATTATCAGAAGATGAAAGAACAAACAGATACTGCACCTGTTTTTACCCCTCCTCCATTTATTGACCCTTTGAAGCGTTTGGAAGATCAATTAGAAGCATTGAAGATGGAGTCAAATCTGGCTGAAACAAAGGATTTCAAATTCTTCTACATTCAACTTGGCGATGCATTGCGTTTATATTTTGAGGATTTGTATCAGATTCCGGCTCTTGAGTCTACTACAAGGGAAATGATTCGTTTTGTTGATGTATTCGGTGTAGAACCTGATATGAAGAAAATCACAAGATCTGTATTAATGGAAGCAGATATGGTGAAATTCGCAAAATTTACCCCAACCATGGATCAGGCTTGGAAAGCTCATAAACTAGGATTGGATTTTCTTCTTCTTGCTAAGAATGTTGATTCCATTCGAATCGAAAAGATGAGAGAACGTCACTTTGCTAAATATGCTCCAAAACCTGAACCTGAGCCCGAAACGGAGGTTATTGAATGACTTGGGCAAACCCTGAATGGTTCTGGGCCTTTGGCTTACTTCCTTTGATTATTGGAATAACCCTTTATCGTCATTTTAAAGGAAGAAGAAGTCAACTTACTTTTTCAAGTGTTGAGAGTTTAGCAGGTCTTTCTGGCAACTGGAGAGCTCATATTCACTGGTTAACTAAGTTATTTATATGGGCAGCATTTACGCTTTTCATATTGGCCCTGGCACGTCCTCAGCTTGTGAATACAACAGTTGAACGTAATGCTGAAGGGATAGATATAGTAATGGTTCTTGATATTTCTTCCTCCATGCAAGCCGAAGATTTAAAACCAAATCGTTTCGAAGCTGCCAGAGAAGTGGCTAAGGAATTTGTTGATCAAAGAATATCTGATCGTATAGGGCTAGTCACTTTTGCCCTAAAAAGCTTCACTGTTGTACCTCCTACTCT
>CBFHVG010000060.1:0-11904 GCA_965659005.1 uncultured Balneolaceae bacterium | reverse complement strand
TTGGTATTTAAAAAATTCGAAGAATAATATGTTCTCTTGGTTTGGGTTCTTCAGGAAGAAGAAGGAGCGTCCTGCAGACCCGAATCGAATACATTCACTTGAAAGGATCATCGGTGCCCCTATAGATGATCCTTCTCTTTTCCAGAAAGCACTCCGCCATCGTTCAACTTTACTGAATGATGAATACAAACAGCATGATTCCTACGAGCGCCTTGAATTCTTAGGTGATTCTGTTCTGGATCTTATCTCAGCTGAAATATTATTCAAACGTTATCCAACGGAAGACGAGGGTTTTCTCACCAAAACAAGAGCCAAAATGGTGAAGGGAGAAACTCTCGCAACATTATCTCAGCAAATGGGTTTAGCTGATTTAATGGAAATGGGTGAACGTGCCGGAAAATCTAAGGTTAGTAAATCTATTCTGGCTGATGCGTTTGAAGCAATTATAGCAGCAGTTTATCTTACTCATGGGTATGAACAAGCCTTTCTTTTTGTAGAAGGTGTATATGATCGGTATATAGATTTTGATTCATTTGTCTTAAAAGACGACAATTTTAAGAGCCGTTTACTCGAATATGCTCAGGGGCAGAAAATGGACTTGCCAAAATACCTGACCATTGACGAATCCGGACCAGGTCACAATCGCACATTTGAAGTGAAGGTTATCATAGGTGATGATGTGATGGGTTTTGGAAAAGGAAAATCTAAGAAAAAAGCTGAGCAGGAAGCGGCTAAAGAAGCCCTTCAGAGTTTAGGTATTTAAAGTACCGTTTTCTCTTCTTGTTTTTTGCCTGAATATGCCCGATTCTTAGACCGAAATCGGGCTAACCTATCACACAATAAAGCAGCGAGCTATGCTTGTTCATTTGCTAAAACCTGAATTTGAGGAGCTAATCGAGGCCAAAGATTGGGTGGCATTGAAAGATGTACTCACTGACCTTCCCTCCGCTGATATTGCCGAGCTACTCCTTGAGATGGATGCAGCAGAAGCTGTTATTGTATTTCGTCTGCTTAGGAAATCTGTTGCAGCTGATGTGTTTTCAGAGTTTCCAACAGCAAAAGGAGTAGAATTATTAGAGCTATTTACTCGTCAGCAGCTTAGTGATGTAATGTCGAACCTGGAACCGGATGAACAAGTAGCATTGCTTGAAGAAATTCCGGGAAACCTGGCGCAGAATGTTTTAAACTCAATGAAGCCTGAAGATCAGCATCAGGTAAAAATATTACTGGGTTATCCGAAAGAAAGTATTGGTCGATTAATGACTCCGAGATATGTTCGGGTTAAGTCAGACTGGACCATCAAGAGAAGTATAGAGCATATACGTAAGTATGGAGATATTGCTGAAACTCTTAACGTCATTTATGTGGTCGATGAAAAAGAAAAACTCATAGATGACCTTCGCCTAACCCAACTTATACTCAATGATCCTGAAGTTACAATTGGTGACATCATGGATCATAATTTTGAGGCACTATTTGCCTATGATGATCAAGAGGAAGCAGTAAAGGCATTAAGTAAATATGATCGTATAGCGCTGCCTGTAGTAGATTCTGACGGTGTTTTACTTGGGATTGTGACCGTTGATGACGTCATGGACGTAGCTGAAGAAGAAGCTACCGAGGATATGCAGAAAATGGCCGCCATCGATGCTTTAGATGATTACTATTCTCAAACTCCCGTTATCAAAATGGTGAGAAAGAGATTAGGCTGGCTCATTGTACTGTTTGTTGGTCAGATTTTAACAGCTCTTACCATGAGTGGATATGAAGAAGTCCTGAAGCAGGTGGTTCTCTTATCCTATTTTGTGCCTTTGCTTATCTCAAGTGGTGGTAATTCAGGTGCTCAGGCTGCCACACTTATTATTCGAGCCATGGCCACTGATGATATTAAAATGGATGGCTGGTTAAGAGTACTTGGAAGGGAATTGAGTTCTGGTCTTATGCTTGGAGGTATGCTCGGGTTGTTGGGTTTTGGAACGCTTATACTTTGGGATGTGATAGGAGGAAATGCCGTTACAATGGATGTAATACTACAAGCTACAGTTGTCGGACTAAGTTTATTACTCATTGTTTTACTCGGTAATATCATAGGAGCCATGCTTCCGTTTTTACTTTCAAAAATTGGTCTCGATCCCGCTGTAACTTCTGCTCCTTTTGTAGCAACTTTGGTGGACGTTACCGGAATAATCATTTATTTTTCAATAGCAGTATTACTGCTTCAACATTTACTATAGCAATCAAAAAGGGAAAGTATTCATGCAAGTTTATCACGACCTGGTCAAAGATGTTTTAGATAATGGTGTTCGCAAAGAAAACAGAACTGGAACGGATACTATATCCAGCTTTGCGAAATACTATAAAGTAGATTTGTCAGAGGGATTTCCACTATTGACTACGAAAAAAGTCTTTTTCAGATCAGTTGTGCTGGAATTATTGTGGTATTTGCGCGGGGAAGATCATATTCGCTGGCTAAGAGATGAAAATGATTGCCATATATGGGATGCCTGGGCGGATGAAGACGGACATGTAGGCCCAATATACCCAGTCATGTGGAGAAGATATCCAACCCTTGAAAAAGAAACGGTACGTTTAGAAGGAAATGGGGGTGTTATTGAGCATGATCAGTGGATACGTAAAGAAGTTGATCAGATCCAGCGGGTTATTGACTTACTTAAGAATGATCCAACCAGTCGTCGAATGGTTGTAAGTGCCTGGCACCCAGGTTTACTTGATGAAATGGCATTACCACCTTGTCATGTCATGTATATATTCAATGTTGCCGATGGAAAACTAAATTGCCATCTCACGCAACGTTCAGGTGACATAGCTTTAGGAATACCATTTAACTTGGCCTGCTACTCGGCATTAACAATGGCAATGGCTCAAGAAGTAGGATTAGAACCCGGCGAGTTTGCTCATACTATTATCGATGCACACATCTATGAAAACCATGTGGATGGTCTAAAAGAACAACTTAAAAGGAAACCTAAGCCACTCCCTACACTTAATATTGCAAACAAACCTATTGATGAATTAACATTCGAAGACTTCGAATTGCTTAATTACGATCCGGATCCTGTAATTAAATTTGAGGTCGCTGTTTAAACCATGCAAATTATTCTGGTAGCAGCTCATGACCCTAACCTTGTAATTGGAAAAGATGGTGGATTGCCCTGGCGTTATCCTGAAGACCTAAAACATTTCAAAGAAACAACTCAGGGGAAGGTTGTGGTTATGGGAAGAGGTGTATTCGAAGAGCTTAATGAAATGCCACTTCCGAAAAGAGAGAATATTGTTCTTAGTCGAACTAAGACATATGATAATGTTAAGACTTTTACTTCACTTGAAGAAGCCCTTGAATCACTTTCAGAAGATGATATTTATATCATAGGTGGAGGCGTGCTTTACCGGGAGACATTACCAATCGCTGATAAGCTTATCATTACTGAAATAAAGAATGAGTATGATGGTGATACTTTTTTCCCTGAATACCGCAATATGATTGGGACAATGTGGAAAGAGGTAAGTCGTAAAGAAACGGATAACCTGACGTTTCTGGAGTATAATCGGGTTTAAAGACTAGATAACTCCGATTCTATTAATTCAAGCGGCTCTGTTGTGTTATCAATAGCTCTATTTAGAGTAGATAGTCTTATTTCATAAAGCTGACGTAACCTCTTTACTCTGTTAATAAACTGCAGATTATCACAGAGACTCTCAAAATCAACAGCTACATAGGGAGTAAGTTCAACAGAACTAATATTAGGTACATTAATATCTATTTCTTGCATTACCTCAAATAGGGGATATGAAACCGGAAAGAGCTCTTCATCAAGGTGTTGATACATCACAGATGCCTGATACTCTACATCTTTATAGTCTGATTCATACAGATCTATGATTGCATCGTCTAGTTTTGAAAGACTTTCCAAATCAGGATCTTGAATTTCTTCTTCCGGCTCATTTTTATACATCTGGTAAAGCGCAAACAGTTTCATACCGAGTCTCGCGAATAGAATGATCGCGATTAGGGTCATTATATTGATGGCTACGTCATTCATTTTATCTCAATCTCCTTCAGGTGCACAACAAAATGTTTAACTACCGGTTTGGTCAAAGCCAAAATTGATTGCGTATCTGCTGCTTTAGAAAATTCAATAATCTCATCGTTTTCCAATATCCAGATACTTTCATTAGCATACTTATATGCTTCCAATAAGGTTCGGTTATTACTGAAATAATATTGTGCAGCTTCTTTGCTATGAGGCATCCCTCGTTTTTTGAGCAAATTCATGGTTCTTTTCTCAACAGCTTCAATGAGTTCAGGCGATGCATCATGATCCAGATAAGTTGTTCTGAATAGGTCCCGGTTTAGGAAACGATGACAAAGATCTGATAAGATACGATCATCACAATTTGACCAAGCTTTTATGCTTACATAGACATCATGGTCATCCATCTGCATAAAATGGTCAATTAATTCATTTGAAATTCCTTTTTTAGCAGAAGGGTGGTGAGATAGGAAATATTCAAGGGCTCCAGAAGGATGAGGTATATCTACCTTTAACTCAATTAAGTCGCTAACACGTTGGAAAATCTTACGCAGCAATGCATCAGCACTCATTACTGTTTTATGATTATAAACTTGTAAATACATCAATCGTCTTGATATGATGTAATTTTCAAGGGCATAAATACCTTTCTTTTCGATTACAATGTTTCCCTTAAAAACTTTCATTGTTTTAAGGATCCTGTTGATACCAACTGAGCCTTCAGATACTCCAGTGAAGAAAGAATCGCGACGAAGGTAATCCAGGCGGTCAAGATCCAGCTGTGAGGATACCAACTGATGCAAAAACTTCTTGGGATACTGATTAGTGAAAATTTCGATTGCAGTTCGAAGCATACCATCAAACTCTTCATTCAATCTTTTCATTACTGCAAGACTCATTTGTTCGTGCTGAAAATCCTGAATGAATGTATGCTCCAGCGAGTGAGATAAAGGGCCATGACCCACATCGTGAAGAAGTAAGCAAATGAGTGTAGCTTCAAACTCTTTATCACTTATGGTTGTGTCTTTTTCCCTTAGGTTATTCAAGACTCGTTGCCCTAATTCAAGTGCCCCTAGTGCATGTGAAAAGCGTGAATGCTCTGCTGCTGGGAATACAAGGTAGCCCAAACCAAGTTGACGGATTCTCCTTAAACGCTGAATATATGGGTGATCTATTAAACGAAGAATGTTGCCTTTCGGAACAGTCATAAATCCTAAAACAGGATCATTGAATATTTTATATCGGGTAGATTTATCCATTATTCAGTTGGGCAAGATAATTTTCCAGATCAACGATTTCCGGAATTCTTGTAGGTCGTTGTGATTTAAGATCGAACCAAACCCCGGTAGATTCAGCAAAGGCTAACATTTTTCCTGATTCTTTATCAAATATCGCTTGGCTTGCCAAAATACTGGAATTCTTTACTTCTTTAAGGCCGGTACCAATAATGATTTTCATAGGGAAGTTAATCTGTCCAGTGTAGTTAATCGTAATTTTAACCAATACAAAAGATTTTCCGGATTCCCAGCCTTCAACGAATTCGGGAACCGTGTTTGCAAATGCTATTCGTGCTTCTTCAAAATAGGTATTAAAAACAGCGTTATTTACGTGATTTAATGGGTCCAGATCCCGGAATCTAATTTCGAGTTCCTTCCAGTGAGGGAATAGAGAAGGATCGTATTTAAGTCGTTTCATTCTTAGCGTAATGTAGATTGATGAGACCAGTTTCGAAAACTCTGGAATCAATTAGCTTATATCTTACTTCCTTTGATTCCGATGCAAAAAGTGGAACTCCACTGCCGAGAACAATAGGGAAAATGGTCAAGATCATTTCATCAATCAGTTCCAGATCCATAAACATTGAGATGAGTTCACCACCGCCAACTAACCAGATATCTTTCTTTTGTGTGTTTTTCAATTCGTCTACAAGCCCCTGAATATCTTCATTAATAACAAATGTGTTTGGCGTGGTTACTGTGTAATCTTGATTCCTTGTCAGAATGTAGGTTTTAGAATCGGAATAGGGCCAATCCTCATCCATATTCTGAACAATCTCATATGTTTTTCTGCCGATGAAAAGCGTCTCAACAGAACTATAGAATTCTTCATATCCATAATCCAGATTATCAGGATTTGGAATAGAATCGAGCCAGTCTAAAGAGTGGTCAAGTCTTGCAATATATCCATCAATTGAGCTAGCTATGAATAGTTTAATTTTAGCCATTGGTGCCAAGATTATTTTTAATTATCCCACAACAAAATACAAATTTAGAATTCCGAATAAAGGTTGGCAATTATGGGTGTATTCAATTACTATTCCCCTGAATTCAATTCTTAAAAAACATATAAGATGTCAGACCGAAGCTTTTTAGAATCATTATTAATCACCCCAAGTCCAACAGGTTTTGAGTATGAGGGACAAAAGGTATGGAAACAATATGTAGATCAATATTCAGATCAAAGCCTGACTGATGCTTATGGCTCGTGTGCTGCAAAAATTAATACGAATTCTGATGTGGTTACAGTGATGCTGGAAGCCCATTGTGATGAGATTGGCATGGTTGTTCAATACATCAATGAAAAAGGATTGATATATGTGAATAAGCTTGGGGGATCAGATTCAACGATTGCAAGGGCTAAACGCGTTTTTATTCACAACAAAAAGGGTAGGGTGAGTGGAGTTACAGGTAATACTGCGATTCATCTTCAAGACACAAAAAACGGCGGAGGTAAACAGCCTTTCTGGAAAGAAATTTATGTTGATATTGGAGTTAGTTCGAAAGAAGAAGCTTTAGAACTTGTTCAAATCGGTGATCCTATTACCTATTCCAGTGATATTGAATTTTTGAATGATGATATCCTTACTGGACGTGCTTTAGACAATCGAATTGGTGGATATGTTATTGCTGAAGCAATGAAAAACCTTTGGGAACGCAAAAAGGATCTCAAGGTTAATGTGATTGCATTAAACTCCGTCCAAGAGGAGGTTGGTGGTTTTGGCGCGCGAATGATGAGTTATAGATTTATGCCTGATGTTGCTCTTGTAACTGATGTTACCCACGCAACAGACACTCCTGGCATTTCCCAGCAAGCTCATGGTGAGGTTAATTTAGGAGGAGGACCCACCATTCAGCATGGTGGAGCCAATCATCCTAAAGTAGTTTCTTTCCTGGAAGCTTTATGTGAAAAACATGAGATCACAGTTCAACATGAAGCAACTTCAGTAAGAACGGGAACTGATACTGATAGTATTTTCTATCAACAAACAGGAATACCTTCAGCTCTTCTTTCAACACCTTTGAGGTATATGCATTCACCAGTTGAACTGCTGTCGATGTCTGACGTAAATAATTTGATTACAATCATGACAGAAGCAGTTCTGGCGATGGAACCTGATCAGAGCTTTACAGTTTTTGACGACTAAGCTCTGCTTCGTCGTTTTTTAGAAGTATTGTACTTCTTATTCCGATTCCACTTTTTGCGATTTCGACCACTTCCGTTGCCATTTAGCTTTTGCTGCTGTTTCTCAGGCATAGGAACTTCTTTCTGAGGAAATGGCTGATCTGTGATTGGCTTAATGCTCAGTTTCAGGTCCTTTTCAATCTCTCTAATCTGACGATTCTGCTCTGGTTGAGAGAAGGTAATAGCATTACCTACTTCACCGGCACGGCCAGATCGCCCAATTCTGTGTACATAAGTCTCAGTATCTTCTGGCATATCATAGTTGATAACAAATGGAAGCTTATCGATATCAATACCGCGTGAAGCCACATCTGTACCCACCAGAAACTGAACGCTATTATTCTTAAATGCTCTTAGTGCTTTTTGTCTGTAATTCTGTCTCTTATCACCGTGAATGGAATCTGTTTTATACCCACTCTTATTCAGGAAAGTACTCAGCTTGTCTGCACCATGTTTTGTTCTTACAAAAATCAGAGCCTGATCAATGGTATGGAAATCAATGACATGCTTTAGTAAATCACGTTTCTTCGACTGGTCAGTGTAGTAAACGTATTGCTTTATGGTATCTGTTGATTTTGAAGTTGGCTCAACAGCGATATGCGACGGATCAGTTAATAGTGAATCGGATAACTCTACTATGTTTCTCGGCATTGTAGCTGAGAAAAATAAAGTCTGACGATTATCAGGTAAATGATTGATCAGTCTTTTAATGTCATGAATAAAGCCCATATCCAGCATGCGGTCAGCTTCATCTAATACAAAGCTTTTTACATGACTAAGATTTATATGTCCCTGTTGGATTAAATCCAAAAGACGACCCGGCGTAGCTACAAGAATATCAACGCCTTTTTTAAGTAGGTTTACCTGACGTTTCTGTTTTACACCACCGTAAATTACAGCATGATTAACATTTGTGAATTTGCTGTATAAGTGAATGTTATCACCAATTTGTGTAGCTAACTCACGAGTTGGAGATAAAATCAGTGATTGTATTTTCCGAGTGGAGTCAATTTTTGTTCGCCCGCCCTGTATCATTTCAATGATAGGCAATGCAAAGGCGGCAGTTTTACCAGTTCCCGTTTGAGCGCTCCCAAGAATATCATTTTGTTGCAATACCAATGGAATGGCTTGTAACTGAATAGGGGTGGGAGTACTGTAGTTTTTTTCTTTAAGGGCGTCTAGCAAGCGCGTAGATAGCCCCAGATCTTCAAATGTCATAATGTAGTTGTGTTAGTTAAGGTTACTTAAGAAACACGCGTACAGATGATATTTTTATGTACTAAATATAGGAGTGGTTCCGAAGCGGCTCAAAGGTACCACTTATTTAACTGTTAAGTACTATCTCATTAATTAATTTTAATTTAGAGTAGCCTTACAGCATAAATCAAAAGAATATCTCCATCAGGATGTCGGTCAACAAGCTCCATACCCAGTTTCTTTAGTACTTTCTTGGAAGCTTCATTTTGCTCTGTTGTCAATCCATATATGGTATTGAAGCCCCAATCTCGAGCTTTCATCATACAAGCTTCGGCGGCTTCAGAGATTAAACCCAGGTTTTCAAATTGAGGGAGGATCGCAAAACCTATATCAGGATTGTCGAGATATTCACGCAACAAGAATCCACATACCCCAATTGGTGATTGATCACTTTTCAATCGTACCGTATATAAGCCGTAACCGAGTTCCTTGTAATTTTTGTGTAATGAATCTCGTACATAGTTTTGAGCATCAGTGAGTGTTTCTATTTTTCTATCACCAATAAACCGTATCCATTTAGGTGAATTAAGGAGTTCAAAATAGAATGGGGCATCCTCAAGCTCCGCTTCTTCAATAAGTAATCTTTTTGTTTCTGTGATGCGCATTATTCAAGATAAGTGAAGCTCAGGTTCACTCGCAATGCGTTCATAGAGTTCGAAGAAATCAGTTACATCAATACCATCCATTAATGCGTGATGAGCAGACACTGAAAGGGGCATCATCCACTTATCCTGAATTAATTCATACTTACCCAATACAAATTTTGGGGCAGAATCATTGGTATTTAGATTCTTGGCATGCTCAAAATGTTCAAAATGCAGCCAGGGTACAATGGATGAATGAAACATATCATCAGTATCTCTTGGATCGTAGCGAAAAGGAGCGCTTTCTTTAATAGTATCAATCTTTTCTTTTGACAAATCATAGTATGTTTTAAATGATTTGTTGTAGGGAAGGTTGGTAAAGCTGAATGTCCGATCATTTTTTAGGATTGGACAACCACCAACTATTTCATCATGAATAATCACTCCATCGTCTCTCATCCTGTATCGAAAACATTCGATATCATTTGAGCATTTAAGGAGTACATAAAATGAGGTCAGAAAAAAGGATAGCTTATTTTCCTCAGTGAATCTTTTTAATTCTGAAATATCAACTTTAGCAATCAGATTGAAAAAAGGCTGGTCATAGTCTTTGAAGTAATGATAATGATCTTTCCGTTTCCAGGTATTGATATCAAGTCTTTTCATTGTACGCTAAACTTTTCTGAACCTGCAATAGGTGAAGTTTTGATTGGTATCAAAGGGTGTTATATGATCTGTATTAAGTGAGTCTAAACACACGAAATAGGGATGAAAGCGTTGGATTAAATCCGAAATACTATACTGCTTGATTTCAATACCACTACACTTGGTCGGTCCTTGATCTGAAAAGGTCCCGATTATCAATGATCCATTGGTTTTCAGGCTTTGGTAAGCATTTTCAATATAGGCTGTTATATCAGAATCATCTGTTAAAAAGTGGAAAGCAGCACGATCGTGCCATAAATCAAAGTAGTTGTTCAGTCTGAAGTCAACTACATCATATTCAATCCATTGTACTGATTCTGCTTTTTCACCAAACCGTTCAATGGCTCTTTCCAGAGAAGCGTGGGATATATCCAAAACACTTAGTTTTGTATAGCCTTGATCCATTAAGTGCTGAGAAAGGAAACCATCGCCGGCACCAACATCAATGATCTCAGCATTTTTACTAAGGTTACAGTCTGCAATCAGGTTCAAAGAGGTTTCAGGATTAGGCTGATACCAACTCACCTGATCTGCATGCTTAGTCGTATAGATATTTTCCCAATGTGCTTTTTTATCGAAAGGCATCCTGAAAGCTAGGGCAGATGCGGTTGAACGTCAACTTCATATTGAATTATCCGATCGCTTTTTGAATACGATTGATGAGGGCAGGGAAGATGAGGGTATCTTTATTCTCGAAGGTTTCGATGAAAATATTCTTGTAACCCTTACGGTCCGCCATTCGGAATAAATCATATAGCTGTTGCCCTAAAGCACCAGCCATTCCATCAAAGTGAATAACATTCTGTTCGATATCTACGGACTGTGTATGGAAGAGATAGAGACTTTCATCAGTGATACTTTCACCATTATACCACTGAACACTGGCTTTTGGCGCATAATGTGAGTACCGAACACCGGGTGATGGGGATGGTTTGTCTTCTGAATGATCTACATAAATGACTTTCGTGCCTGTGACAATCTCAATTTCTTCCTTTGTAACAAAACCTGGTCGGTATATGCAGTATGGCTCTGAAGTAATGTCTAGCACGGTCGATTCAAGGCCTATGAGCGTTGCGCCACCATCGATTACAGGGAAATCATCTCCGAAATCTTCTTTGACGTGTCCTGCTTTTGTCGGACTCGGTTTTCCGGATATATTTGCACTAGGTGCAACCAATGGTCCGGTTAAATCAATAAGCTCCAGAGCTTCTTTTCTGTTTGGAACACGTAATGCAACTGTAGGTAAACCGCCGGTTACAGCATCCAAAACAGTCGTTTTTTTCTCGAGTATTAATGTTAAAGGTCCCGGCCAGAACTCCTGAATTAATTCTTCGGCAACTTTTGGGATGTCAACTACATAATCCCTGATCTGATCTAAGTTTGATAAATGAACAATAAGAGGATTATCAGAAGGTCGTCCCTTTAGTTCGTAAACCTTTTGAATGGCATCCAGATTTGTAGCATCAGCCCCAAGACCGTAAACAGTTTCTGTTGGAAATGCCACTACATCACCATTTTTAATGATATTAGCGTAATCCTCAAGCTTCACTTAGTTCTTCTCTCTTTTCAGATTCTACCGGAGCAATGCTTTTTAAAAATTCAGAAGCTGCTTCGAGGTCCTTAATTTCCTGAATTACGAAGCGTACTGCATCATCTTTTTGAATGACCTGATATTTTGATGCCTTTTTGGCTTCAAATAGGCTAATCAACTTCTGAAATAGACCTTTTCCATAGAAATGCTCACCAGACTCACTTTCAGCTTTAGGGCAAATGATCCACATTCTATTGGATCTGATTGTCACCTTTGAGAAGTAATTTTGAGAAGCAAAGAGCTTAATCTTAGC
>CBFHVG010000059.1:0-4736 GCA_965659005.1 uncultured Balneolaceae bacterium | reverse complement strand
TTTATCGATTTACATGTTCAGGAACACATCGAATTCTGTGAGTCCAGTGAAACGCCATCTGAAGCAGAAAGTAAAAAAGGTCATGAGCACAAGGTTGAAGATGAATTGGATGCTCACCTCACTGAGAATTTATTTGCACACGGTATTGAAGTTAGTTTGATTACCAATCAAAGAACTGAACTAAAGAGTGTATACCGTAGCATTTTTTCGCCCCCTCCTGAATTAGCCTAATTCTTCTTCTTTCTTTATCTAATTCTATCAATTGACCACTTAAAATCTAAGTAGGGTAATTGGAAATCTTTTTAATCAATATTATGACTCCACAAAACAATTCTAATTTCTTAACTAATCTGAAGTATGACATACCAGCCAGTATTGTTGTATTTCTGGTGGCCGTACCTCTTTGTTTAGGTATTGCTCTTGCTTCAGGTGCCCCGCTTTTCTCCGGTATTATCGCCGGCATGGCAGGGGGTATCATTGTTACCGTTTTTAGCGGTTCTCAGCTCGGGGTAAGTGGTCCAGCTGCTGGTCTTGCTGTAATCGTTTTAAATGCCATTGGTGATTTAGGTGCTTTCGACATCTTTCTTTTAGCTGTGGTTATTGCAGGTGTCTTCCAAATGATCATGGGTTTGCTGAAAGCCGGTGTAATCGCATATTATTTCCCATCTTCAGTTATCAAAGGGATGTTATCAGGCATAGGTATTATCATTATTCTAAAACAGATTCCACATGCCTTTGGTTATGATGCCAATCCGGAAGGCGAAATCGCCTTCAAACAACCTGATGGTGAGAACACGTTTTCTGAACTCATCAATATGCTCGACTTCATTAGTCCAGGTGCTATCGCAATTGTCTTAGTTTCTCTGGCTATCCTGATTTTATTTGAGCAATCATTTATCAAACAAAACAAAGTTCTAAAATTAATTCCTGGTGCATTGGTTGCTGTTACAACTGGTGTCTTAATGAATATCGGTTTTGCAAATTCAGCAACCTTTGGTCTAAATCCTGATCAACTTGTTCAAATCCCTGTTTCTGATAGTATTATAGCCTTCTTTGGGCAATTTACATTCCCAGACTTCTCTCAATGGAATAACCCGGATGTGTATGTAGTAGCCATCACTTTAGCTGTTGTTGCTAGTCTGGAAACACTGCTTTGCGTGGAAGCAACAGACAAGTTGGATCCACAGAAACGGGTTACTCCAACAAACAGAGAACTTCTGGCACAGGGTGCTGGTAATCTTTTTTCAGGTATGGTTGGTGGTATTCCTGTTACACAGGTGATTGTGAGATCATCTGCAAATATTCAGGCTGGTGGTAGAACAAAAGCGGCAGCCTTTATTCATGGTTTATTGCTCCTTGTATGTGCTATGATGATCCCTTTTATATTGAATATGATCCCTTTAGCTAGTTTAGCAGCCATTTTATTTATGGTAGGATACAAGCTTGCAAAACCGTCTCTGTTTATTGAGATGTATAGAAAAGGGAAGAGTCAGTATGTGCCATATTTCGTAACAATTTTGGGTATTGTCTTTACCGATCTTCTTATGGGTATTGCATTGGGTATGGTTGTGGGTATTATTCAAATCCTCTGGAATAATTATCAGGTTGCTTATCACCTTGATGAGCAAGACTTTGAGGATGGTAAAATTCCGAAAATTCAACTGGCTGAAAACGTGAGTTTCCTTAATAAAGCAAGCATTCTGAGAATGCTTGAAGAATTACCTGAGGAAAGCCACCTCATTATAGATGCTTCGAAAACTAAGAATATTCATCAGGATGTAATCGAAGTTATCCAGGATTATAAAGTGAATGCGAAGATGAAAAATATCATCATCGATTTTATACAAAAATCTGATCGCAAGTTTATTCATGGCGATCATCCATTTACAACAACAACAATCGGACAATTTGAATCGATTAAAAATCATCCTGATCCAAGCTTTTTAGAAACTTCAAAAAAAGGATTTTAACATGACTAATACAGCCATAACTCAAAATGCCGAAACTCAAGCGGCAATTTCACCTTCAGAAGCAGTATCAATGCTAAAAGAGGGGAACCAACGCTTTTTAAATAATAGCCAGCTAAGCAGAAATAACCATGATGCCATAAAAGCTACAAGTGGCGGACAATGGCCATTTGCTGCTATTGTCGAGTGCATCGATTCTCGAGTACCAGGAGAACAAATCTTCGATCAGGGAATTGGTGACATCTTCAATGTGCGTATTGCCGGAAATTTCGTGAATCATGATATGCTGGGAAGCCTCGAATATTCATGTAAAGTTGCAGGTTCAAAAGCTATTGTAGTACTCGGCCATACTCATTGTGGTGCTGTAAAAGCTGCTTGCGATCATGTTGAGCTGGGTAATATCACAGGTATGCTTAAGAAGATAGAACCAGCAGTTAATCAAGTTGCTGAAAAGCATGGTGATTTCAACTCTTCAAATGGTGAATTAGTACAAGAAGTTGTCGAAAACAACGTTATTAATACCATCCAGACTATTCATCAGGAAAGTCCAATTCTTCATGAGATGGCCAGCAAAGGTGAAATTGCTATTGTTGGAGCAGTCTATGATGTTGAAAGCGGCGTAGTCACTTTCATGGATTAAATTCTAAAGCCCCAGAAATGGGGCTTTTTTTATTTCTAAACACACTCCAGGGCCTGACTAATATCATAAATGATATCGTCAGTATTTTCAACACCTACTGATAAGCGAACAAGTGAATCAGTAATACCAAGCATATCCTGATGTTCAGGTTCAACACCTGCATGAGTCATTGATTTTGGATGCTCAGCAAGGCTTTCAGTTGAACCAAGGCTAACAGCAAGCTTTACAAGTTTGAGATTGTTGAGGAAGCAGAAGGCTTGATGCTCACCTCCATCTACCTCAAATGAAACCATGGCTCCCGGACCAGCATATTGTCTCTTGAAAACTTCATATTCATGACTGTTTTCTTCGATCAATCCCAGGTAATTTACTTTGGTAACTTTAGGATGCTCAACCAGATAATTTGCAATCTTGATTGCGTTTTCTTGTTGTTTCTCCATTCTTAATTTTAGTGTTTCCAGGGATCTCATCAACAACCAGCCTGTCCATGGACCGGCCATATTACCTAAAAATGTTCTTAGAGTTTTTACTCTTCCCATTAGTTCAGTTGAACCAAGAACAGCACCTGCAATAACATCACTATGTCCGCCGATATATTTTGTAGCTGAATAGATAACCAGATCTGCACCAAGTTTTAATGGGTGAGACCAGATAGGACCCATATACGTATTATCGACACTGATATAAACGGGATTGTCTTCAGTTGAATACTGATCTGCAATCTCTCTGCACATCTGTATATCAATTAAATCATTGGTTGGATTAGCTGGGGTTTCCAGATAGATGAAAGCCAGTTTATCATCTTTACCTGTTTCCTTCAGCTTCTTCAGGATGTCTTCTTTGGAATGTTGAGCATGGAAATCAACACAAATGACTCCAATTTTCGTCAGGAAGTGATTAATGAAGTGATCAGTACCGCCATAAAGTGGACCACTATAGAGTAAGACATCACCTGGTTTCAGGAATTCAAGGAGAACTGTACTAATGGCAGACATCCCACTTTCGAATACGGCTGCTTTTTCAGCTCCATCCCAAAGACATAGACGTTCTTCAAGAATTTCGAGATCCGGATTATTTAAACGACTATAAATAAGTCCGAGTTCTTCGTTAGGTTCAGCTTCCCGTTTACCAGTCGCCACCTCGAAGAAAGCCTTACCATCTTCAGCCGTTTTAAAAGCAAATGTTGAAGTCTGAAAAATTGGACATTTAACGGCACCCTCAGATAATTCAGGCTTATAACCGTAGGTCATCATTAAGCTTTCAGGTTTGAATTGATGAGCCATATTCCCCTTTCTATTTTTTGTTTAAAAAAGCGCTTTTCTAATTAATACAATGGTACAAAAAAGGAAATTGAAATGGATAGGAATTTAGCCTGAATAGAAAATTTAATTCAGAGATCGAGAGTGATATTGTAGAGCTGGGCAAAGAAAAAAGCCCAGTAGATTTATTAATCTATCCGGGCTTTTAAAAACTAAGACGATTGTATTCAATCGTATTTAACTTTTTAAGGCAACTTCAAGTAGTTTTGCTTGTTCTGCATCATGAATACGCTTTTGACCTGTAGCTGGTGATGCTGATGCAGCTCTTCCGGAATAAGTGAAATTCACGCCATTCGGAAGTACTTCCATAAACCTAGGTGCAGCAAATGTCCAAGCACCCATGTTCTTTGGTTCTTCCTGACACCAAACTACTTGTTCCAGATTTGGTAGAGAGTTCAAATAATCAGCAATATCCTGATCAGGGAATGGGTAGAATTGCTCAAGACGAGCAATTGCTACATCCTGAAGGTTGTGCTCATTCGCGAAGTTCACTAAATCATAGTAAACCTTACCTGAACAAATAACTACGCGTTTCGCATCGTTCTTATTATCAGATATAAAAGGCATAAAACGACCAGATGCCAGATCTTCTGTATTGGAAGTGGCCATCGGGTGTCTGAGTAGACTCTTTGGAGTCATTAGGATAAGCGGTTTCTTATCTTCCTGTAGTACTTGTTTTCTGAGCATATGGAAGTACTGTGCAGGAGTAGTCAAATTCATGACTTGCATGTTATCCTCGGCACAAAGTTGTAAGAATCGCTCCAGCCTTGCTGAAGAGTGTTCAGGACCCTGACCTTCATAACCATGAGG
>CBFHVG010000058.1:0-14635 GCA_965659005.1 uncultured Balneolaceae bacterium | reverse complement strand
AGAAGTTTGAAAATAGGACTTTGGAATATTGATCATCCGGAAGTTAACTCTAGCAGTAAGGCCAAAGAGAGAAGATTCCTAGCCATCCGAGATTATCTAATTGCCACTCAATGTGATCTATTTGTAATTACTGAAGCTAATGCTGCAATGTAGTTACCTGGATACTTCAATGAATTAAGCCTAGAAAGTCCATATAAATCCTCGACTCGATTTTATGGTAAACCAAACAGGTACCATCAAGTGGCCATTTATAGCAAATTTCAAATCCGAAGGGTACCAGTAATTGATCCAGTCAACGGACTTCATTGTGAAGTAATAGGGAATGATATCATTGATTCAGTCTATGGGAATGTGGTGACAATTAAAGACCGGTGGAGTTCAGCTAGCACAAAAACGTACAATGACAGACTGGACGAACAAATAAACGCGATTAAATCATTGCCTAACAGAAGGTCTTTGGTCGCAGGTGATTTTAATCTTCGTCTGGGATGGCCACAAAAGAAACCGGCTTATAATAGGATTAAAAAAGAGCTGGTAAATGATGGATGGGTTTGGCCTACTATGCTCTTCGAACAATCCGTTCAGCATATACTTCATACTCCTGACCTGATTGCAGAAGTGACTTTGGATCACGAGGTGAAATATGATTCCGGTTATCTTAGCTTATCCGATCACCCTTTTGTGCTCGTTAACTTGAGCCTTAAGGAGAGCTGAAAAATTTCTAAAAAAAAAATAACAGATCCCGATTTACAGATCCAAGTAGGCCTTATTCTACCAGCAACTTTAATTCCTTTTAGCATGGTCAGATTGGCGGGGGTATCATATGGGACCCAATTCGGCAAGATTGAGTTTAACTCTTTTTAGTTTACAATAAGATTTGATTAAAAAGACCTTAATCAAATTGGGCTGATATTTTCTTTGATGTATTAGTTATTCAGTAATCTGCTTTGGAGATTCAGAAAAACCTCTTAAGTATGCCAAGCATTCTCAAATTGTCTTAATCTATCTCATTAACATCAAGTGGATCTTCGTCCTTTATCATGCGGTTAGCCTTTTCCATAGCGGATGATAACAGCCCAGCTGGAACGGCAACAATCCCGAGTCCAATCATAAGTATTGCAAAGGTAAATATTTTTCCTCCAACTGTAATTGGGTACACATCACCGTAGCCTACGGTAGTGAGTGTGGCAACGGCCCACCAAAGACTATGAAAGATCGACTGAAAATTGTCAGGTTGTACTGGATTCTCAAAATAGTAGATACCAACCGCTGAGATATAGATCAGTAAGATTGTAGCCCCTAAGAAGATCACCAGCTCCTCTCTTAAATCCATAAATGCATATTTAAATCTTCGCAGAGCCGTTGAATATCGGACGATTTTTAGCAGTCGGAAGAGCCTGAAAACACGTATGATTCTGAAAGCCCTCAAATCTACTGCCAAGGAAACATAAAATGGGAAAATGGCTAAGAAATCTACCATGCCGTAAAAGCTAAAGATATATTTCAATTTTCGGTCGGCAACAAAGATTCTGAGAAGGTATTCGACAGTGAAGATGCTAACGGTTATCACGCGGGAAACATCCAGGTAGGCAAGAGCCGCATCACTTAAATCCGGGAGGGTCGAAATTGAAAAAGTAATCAAAGAATAGATGATCAAAAATTGAATACTGTAGCCAAAAACCCGGCCAGCTTTACTATCCTCGTTCTCAAAAATCTTCTTTAAGTGAGATTTCAATTTTTTCATAGTCATAATCCTAAAGTCATAAAAGATTAGTGATATTAATTAATTATGAGCAACTAGAAAAAAGTTTTAGGTAGAATGTCCTATCAGATCAGCATCTCTCAAATACCTGTACGCTAATTGATAACTATTTGTCATTCAATATTGCTTGTGTGTTCTATACAATAGATCGCAAACAGAAATAAATCAATGATTATATGGCAAAAGGGGATAATGGTGAAGGTTGTGCATATTTCATCTTGTTAGCAGTAGTAACTGTGTTTTTAGTGGTCAAAATTGGTGCGGTTGTTATACCGATCTTATGGGTCGGTATGTTTTTGTATTACGGTGGTAAGCGGTCTGTTTTCACCGAGCATTTCAGTGGACAGTTGAGTGATTTTTGGCTAACGAAATCCGAGCAATCAAAGTATATGAAAGCCTCTAAAAGCTACGATAAAGCTTGGAATCAAATCGAAGCTGCACATGCTTTAGCGAAAGAACACGGAGTTAAAAAAAATAAAGATGGATCCTATTCCAAACGCAGTAAAGTAGGTAAGCAGGTTAACGAGTCACTGGAAAAGCTTGAACCCTTAAAGTAAAATAATTAATATATACAATATGACAAAGTTGGAATTTACACCCGGGCGTCGTTGGGAATGGCCAGCAGAGAGATATAAAAAGCTGCATGGTGGCTTTCTTGGGTCACTAGCAGCTTTTATTTCATGGTTTATCGTAGCCGTAGTGGCTTTCGAAAAGGTAGGAGAGGACTTTACCACTAATTTTGAAGCTAACGCCGCGATGTTTGTTATCCCCATTTTAATCTTTGCTATTACTAAATCACTCCCTATAAATGCAGAGGCGTTCCTCGGTCCTAAGCCGGGCAGAATACTTGATACTAATATAAAATCATGTATTGGCCAGCACGCGTTTGAAGATGGAGCCATAAGCCTAGAGAACGTTTAACCCTTTATACCAATTCTATGTCCAATTACAATGACACTCCCGTTAACTTTGAACACGAAGAAAAAGACCTCTTAACCAAACAGATTGTGGCTAATGATGATCTGGAGACCAGGGATTATGCCGAAGCGCTAGCCATTTTTATCAGTACTTGCGATACACCCATGACGGTGGGCATCCAGGGGGACTGGGGTATGGGTAAGACCAGCATGCTCAACATGATTGAGGCCTTTCTGGAAAGCCAGCCTGATAAAGAGTTTGGGCTGGTAAATTTTAATACCTGGCACTATTCGCTTTTCGGCCAGGATGAATATTTAGGGGTGGCAGCTATTTCCGGGATCCTGAACCAGCTGCGTGAGCAGTTTGAAATAAACGAGGACAACGACATCCTTAAAAAGACAACAAGCGCTATTGGTAAGGTGCTGAAATCAACCAAACTCTCAGCCTTTGGAGTTAGCATAGATCCCGAGGCGGCTTTTAAGCCCGATGGCCAAGCCATTGACTACGAGGACGTCTCACAGCTCATGCTTTCCTTCAAGCAGGACTTTCAGCGACTGGTGAATCATATTGTCTCCAACTGCACGCGCAAAGGAAAACCTATTGATCGCCTGGTCTTTTTTATTGATGACCTTGACCGGGTTAAACCACTCAAAGCGCTTGAGCTTCTGGAATCGCTCAAGAATTTCTTGGATGTAGAGCATTGTGTATTTTTGCTTGCCGTTGATTACGAAGTGGTGCAAATGGGGATGGCTGAAAAATTTGGGATTGACCTTCAAAAACAGAGCGGAAAATCCTTTTTCGATAAAATCATTCAACTCCCGTTTTCCATGCCTTCTACAAGTTACAATTTGGCTCGGTATATTGGACGGCTGCTTGAAAATGCAGGATTTAAGGTTTCCGATGCTGATCTGGAGTTCTATGATGAGATTACCAGTGTGACGGTCGGGCGCAACCCGAGAAGCATCAAGCGCGTGATTAATTATGTGAGACTCATTCGTATTATTCGAAAGAAGCATGCCACCATTAAGGCCAAAGATTCAGCCGATAACCGCAAGATCCTGTATGCCTTGATTTGTATGCAGGTGGCTTGGCCGGAAGTATTTAACTACTTTGTTAAATCACCTACACCTAATACCATCAAGAATATCGAAAACTGGGAGTACCTGGATCAGATCCCGTTTATTGATAAACTATATAATCGCACCCCAAATGTAGAGCAGCTTAAGGGGAATATCTCCGCCTATTTTGACATCTTTTTTGAGCTTCTTGATAAGGAGGAGGATTCCGTAGGGGTACTTACCCGGAAAGAACTACAACCTGTGTGGGAGCTGCTACGCATTGCCAAACTCACCGTTGAGAAGGATTTCAGGCAGCCTCTGGATGTCTTCATTGATATCGTACAGGGTAATGACAGAAAAGGTGTTTATAGCCGGATTCTGCAGATGTATCGTCAGTCCAAATGGGGGACAAGTAACCACGTCGATTATAAACTCAGCGGTAAGCGCTATGTCACTATGATATCCAATCGTAAACAGATTGGGAGTTTGGTTTCTCTCAAGAGTACTCCGCTCATCTTCAGGCTGGATATTGAGGAAAAGACCCTTAAAGATGCAATTCGGGCCGAAATAGAAGACGAGACGTTAGGACTGGACTACATCACGGCGGTAGAATCGGACTCCCTAACCGGGTTTGGTCAAACCGTCATTGATCTGGGAGCCCTGCATCAGAAATACGGGCAGGGAAGCTGGAAAACTCTAAATACGATCTTCCAAGTCACAATAAAGCACTACGAAAAAAAATCACAAACCTATTAATACAGAGATTATGGCAAACTATAAATTTGATGGGACATATTTAAAGCAAGGCAGTAAACGAATAGGCCGAGTCAGTAATGATAGAATTTATGATCACAGAGGAGGGATTATGGGAAAGATTAGTGGTGATCGTATTTACGATAAAGCTAGTCGGATACTAGGCAAATTTGATGGCAGGACACTAAAAGATAAAGGTAATCGAAAGCTTGCCGATCGCCGGGACATTGAGAAAGATATCGATGGGCATGGCGGTGTAACGCTAGCCGCTCTCTGGCTGTTCTTTGTTCGCTAGGCTAATGTCAAAATCCATGCTCTCGGCTTGTATTTTTATCACTCTGTAGCGTTTATCCATGCGGCTTTGAGTGGTTGTCAGAAACTCAAAATCAAACATGGTATTCACCTCCTTGAGTAGTTTTTTGCGAGTCCGAGAGAGCTGGGAAGATGTCAGGTGATCAGGGAAGACATACCCATCAAATTCCTGAATGCTAATTTCCAGTTGATTTGTTTGAAGCTTGTTTGCAAGCAGCGTCCATAAATTCATTTCGCTAGCCTCTTGGATAGTATAGGTCGTCTGTCCAACCTGAAGCGTTGCGAACGTGCCATTAATGAATAGCTGGTATGAGTCTTGAAGCTCTAGTTTCAGGGATTGGGCCCTTCGAGTAGTAATTGGACAAAGCTAATTGAGTAATTACCGTTTCTTTCTTTTAAGGAAGCCATAAACTGTTTTAAATTTGTACCCACAAATGTACCCACAAAAGGGAAAAAAGGGAATAGAGTAAATAAAAAAAGTGGCTTAAAATGTGTATAAGAAGGTTTATCGGATAGCAAAAGGTAAGGTATAACAAATCCGTAGTCAGGCACTCTATCCAATTGAGCTACGGGCGCATAATTTTCCGCCAAATTTTAGCGAAAGGCCCTAAAGATACGGAGTCTATTTACTCTGAGCAATATGTAACTGAATTTTAAATCCTTCATGTTTTTGTAAAAAGCATAAACTTTAATTTGCTATGAGCCGTAGCGATGCCTTATTTCCCTACTTATAACTTTTAATCTAACAATGGAGTTTGTATGAAAAAGATTAGCACACTAATTCTTTGTGCATTCTTACTCGTTCCGTTCTCAGCTGAAGCCCAAAGAAAAAAGAAGGGCGACAAAGAAGAACCTAAACCGAGCAAATTTGAAGAGCTCACCAAAGATGCCGAAAAAGCAGAAGGATTCTTCACCTTCTATAAGTCTGACGGCAAACTACTAATGGAAGTCACAGAAGATCAGCTAGATCAGGACTTCTTAATGAATTTCGAAATCTCACAAGGTATTGGCTCATCAGGTTTATTCGGTGGAACCATGCTTAATATTTTTGAAGCTAAACTGGTTGCTCTTGAAAAGCATGAAGGCAAGATCTTCCTGGTTCAGAAACCACATCGTTACGGTGCAGAAGAAGGTACTCCTGAAGCACTAGCTGTTGACCTAACCTTTGGTTCATCTGTGCTGGAAACAGCAAAAGTTGAAACAGAAGAAGATGGTAAAATGCTGGTTGATGTATACAGCTGGTTTGTTGGAGATCTTTCACAGGTTTCTAACCGAGTTAAGTTCGCTGTTGCAAGCAGACCAGGAACACCTGGCCGTGCTTCTTTCGACAAAACAAGATCTTATCTGAATACAGCAAAGTCATTTCCTGATAACTCTACTATTGATGCTAAACTGACATTCAGAAACTCTGAATTGGGTGCACCAAGAACCGTACCTGATGGTCGATTTATTCCAATTTCAGTTCATTATAATCTGGTAAGACTTCCGGAAACTCCAATGAGCCCAAGACATGCTGATGACCGTACTGGTTATTTCATGACGGTTCATAAAGACTTTACTGACGACGATCAGAATTTCTTCCGTCGCTATATCAATAAGTGGAGATTGGAATGTGCTGATGAGCCGGGTGCTGATGGCCTATGTACTCCAAAAGAGCCGATTGTGTATTACGTGGACCATACAGTTCCAGAAAAATACCGTCAGGCATTCATGGATGGTATCAACGCATTTGATGTAGCTTTTGAAGCGGCTGGTTTCCGTAATGGTATTGAAGCGAAAATGCTTCCTGAAGGTGCCGATGCAGAAGATATTCGCTATGCTACCATGCGCTGGAATGTTTCTGATCAGTCAGGTTATGGAGCTATTGGTCCATCTGTTGTAGATCCAAGAACAGGTGAAATCATTGATGCTGATATTCTTTATGAAGCAAACATGGTTCAAAGCTGGAAGAGATTCTACAGAACAAATGTGGACCCGGTAGCTGCAGTAAATGAAATGTTTGAAATGAGTGAAGCTGAAGCGAATAACCTTATGATGGGTGGAGAAATGGCTTCTCTTGCAGATGAAATGGCCGCTCAAGGTACACTTCTTCGTTCAGCGCTTATCGCTCGTGGCGACATCGCTCCTGAAGATGATGTTCCGGATGAGTATGTATATCAAGCAATGAAAAGAGTGGTAATGCATGAACTTGGCCATACCCTTGGTCTTCGTCACAATTTCCGTTCTTCTGCTGATACTCCGTTCGATCAGCTTCATGATAAAGCTTTCACTGAAGAAAATGGTCTGGCTAGTTCAGTTATGGAATATCCGGGCATTAACATTGCTCCAAAAGGTGAATCACAAGGTTACTTCTATTCACCATCTGTTGGTTCTTATGACAAGTGGGTAATCGCTTATGGGTACACACCATCTGATGAAAGAGCAGCTGAAATCGCTCGTCAATCAGCTGAACCTGGACATGCTTATGCACCTGATGAAGATGCTAGAGGTTACGGTGCTTTAGATCCGGATGTGAGTGTATACGATCTGTCTTCAGATCCATTGGCATGGGGTAAGCAAAGAGCTGCTCTGATTAATGATCTGTTCCCTGATCTGCCAAATTATGTTCTGGCTGACAATACACCTTACTATGAGGTTACCGATGCATTCTCACTGTTAGCCAGCCAGTATGGACGTGCAGTATCAACAGGTATCAAATACATAGGTGGTCAGTATCACTACCGTGATCACAATGGTGATCCTAACGGTCGCGAACCTTTCATCAACGTTCCTAAAGAGCGTCAAATGGAAGCTATGGAATTCATTATCGATGCTGCCTTTGCTGCAGATGCATTCAATCTTCCTTCTGAAGTATATGCGAAATTCGGTGCTGATCGATGGAGCCATTGGGGTAACACAAATACCTATAATGGTAGAATTGACTTCCCACTTCACGAACAACTTTCCGGTCTTCAGGCTTCTTTATTATATCAGGTAACAAGCCCTGCAAGACTATCCAGAATTCGTGATGCAGAAGTTAAATTCGGCGATGCAAACGTAGTTACCATCCCTGAATTATTTGAAGGTTTAACAAGCGCAATCTGGGAAGAAGCCTGGAATGCTCCTGGAATGAATATTCCTAGCCTCAGAAGAGATCTTCAGAGAACACATATCGATCTGATGACAACTTTGATCACAGATGCACCAGGCAGAGTTCCTGCTGATGCCCGATCAGTTGCCCGTATGCAAATGAAAGATCTGCATGATCGTATCTCAAGAAGGCTAAGTCCTCCTTACAACTTCGATACCTATTCTGAAGCCCACCTGCGTGAGTCGATGACCAGAATTGAAGCTGCACTTGAAGCAGGTATGAGTCTGGAAAACTAATCCGGATTCATAAACCAAAGGGAAATAAAAAAGCCATCCTTCTCTCGAGGGATGGCTTTCTTTTTATAAATAAAGCTTTAAATCTGAATCTTAGTATCTGTACTGATCAGATTTGAATGGGCCTTCTACTTTAACACCTATATAGTCAGCTTGTTCTTCTGAAAGCTCTTCAAGCTCTGCACCGATGTGAGCAAGGTGTAGACGAGCAACTTTCTCATCCAGTTCTTTAGGAAGAAGGTGAACTCCGATTTCGAAGTCTTCGATGTTATTCCAAAGTGCAATTTGAGCCAGTGTCTGGTTAGCAAATGAGTTACTCATTACATAAGACGGGTGACCCGTTGCATTACCAAGATTCATTAGTCTGCCTTGAGACAGAAGAATGATTTGGTTGCCGTTTGGAAGCGTGAACAAATCAACCTGAGGCTTAATGTTCTCTTCTTTAGCATTTTCTTTTAACCAGGCTACATCAATCTCATTATCGAAGTGACCAATGTTACCAACAATAGCCTTATCTCTTAGGCCCATGAAGTGACGCTCCTGAAGGATGTCTTTATTACCTGTTGCAGTAATAACCAGGTCAGCTTCCTTAACAGCTTTGTCCATGGTAGTTACTTTATAACCGTCCATGGCAGCTTGAAGGGCACAAATAGGATCAATTTCAGTTACGATAACTCGTGCACCAGCACCTGAAAGTGAAGCGGCTGTACCTTTACCAACATCACCATAACCGGCAACAACAGCTACTTTACCAGCCATCATAACATCAGTTGCTCGGCGAATTGCATCTACAGCTGATTCTTTACAACCGTATTTGTTGTCGAATTTTGATTTGGTAACAGAGTCGTTCACATTAATCGCTGGTAATGGAAGTGTACCATTATTCAATCTTTCGATTAGGCGAAGAACGCCAGTAGTTGTTTCTTCAGAAATTCCATTAATACCGGATACTAACTCAGGATATCTGTCGAGTACCATGTTAGTCAAATCACCACCATCATCAAGAATCATGTTGAGTGGTTGGCCATCTGGGAAGAAGATAGTCTGCTCAATACACCAATCGAATTCTTCTTCTGTCATACCTTTCCAGGCATATACAGGAATACCGGCAGCAGCAATAGCAGCAGCAGCATGATCCTGAGTGGAGTAAATATTACATGATGACCATGTAACATCGGCACCTAACTCAATTAGAGTTTCGATAAGTACAGCAGTCTGGATAGTCATATGAAGACATCCTGCAATGCGTGCACCTTTTAATGGTTGTGAAGCTTTGTATTCTTCTCTTATTGCCATTAAACCGGGCATTTCAGCTTCTGCAAGATCAATCTCTTGTCGGCCGAATTTTGCCAGGCTAATATCTTTTACTTTGTAGGCTAATTTTTCTTTTATTTCAGGCATTAGTCTGATTTAGTTATTTCGTGTATTCTTGTATAAGCTCTTTTGTGTATTTGTAATCACCTTCTGTTCCATAACTGCCCAATTCGGCCTTTATGATATCACCATTTGGTGCAACAAATACTTTAAATGGGATTCCCGGTACCCCAAGGCTAGCCAACACATCATTTTCATCTCTTGTAAAAACGAAATCATAATCGTTTTCTTCGATGAATGAAGCGGCATCCTCTTTGGAGTCGGTCCACCCGGTGTTTACAGCTATTACTGTAAAATCGTTCGGATATTCTGTTCTTAAACTGTCCATGGCTGGAAATACCTGCAGACAAGGTCCACACCAGGTTTCCCAGAAATCAATGAGAACAATCTTTCCCTCATAATCTCCTAAAGATACGGCATTTCCATCAAAATCAGTAAATGTTGCATTCGCAATCACCTGATCGATTGAATTTTCAGCTTCAACAAGTTCAGGATCACCATTCGTTCGGCTCTGCTTATTCTCACAAGCAGCGAAAATGAGCAAAACTAGAAGGCTAACTATTATGGATGTTCTATTTTTCATGGAGTATAAATGATTAGTGTGACTAACACTTTAAAAGTACGATATAGTTCACTTTAATAGATGTTATATATTTCACAAAAGAGTAAAAGATTTTTCTGCAATTTATGGCTCTGAAGCCTTAAATTTAAGGATGCATTATGATTTCATCGTAGTCGGCGCAGGGATTGTCGGCTTATCTACAGCGTACAAACTATTACTCAAATACCCTGATGCGAAACTTTTGATTCTTGAAAAGGAAGACAGGGTTGCTGCTCATCAGACGGGGAAGAACTCCGGTGTAATCCATTCAGGGATATATTATAAGCCGGGAAGCTATAAAGCCCGAAATTGTGTAGACGGCCGACATCAGCTGGTTAAATTCTGTCAGGAGAACGATGTAGCTATCGATATCTGCGGTAAAGTAGTAGTAGCTACAGACGAAGAAGAGCTTCCGCGCATGAATGCGATCTATGAGCGCGGACTCAAAAATGAAATTGAGGGTATCAGCCTCATTGATCAAAAAGAATTATTAGAAATCGAACCCCATTGTGGTGGTATCGGAGCCATACATGTACCCGTTACGGGTATCGTTGATTTCACTGGGATGTGTGAAAAGTTACTTGAGCATATCAAAAAAATGGGTGGTGATATCCATTTCGGCAGAAAAGTTCAGGCTGTATTCTATAAAAATGGTGGCCTTCAGGTTAAAACAAAACAGGAAAGCTATAATACCGGATATCTAGTTAGCTGTGCAGGTTTATACAGCGACCATGTTGCGAAATCATCCGGCATTAAATCACCTGTTCAAATTATTCCTTTTAAAGGTGAGTATTATGAACTCACTCCTGAAGCAGAGCACTTAGTTAAGCATCTCATTTATCCACTCCCTCATAAAGATTTTCCATTCCTAGGTGTTCATTTTACGAGGATGGCTTTAGGTGGAATTGAATGTGGACCTAATGCTGTACCTGCATTTAAAAGAGAAGGCTACAATAAATTGGATTTCGATCTTGAAGAGACAATAGAAAGTTTCAATTACCCAGGTTTTTGGAAATTATCCTTTAAACACTGGAGAATGGGTGTTGATGAATACAAACGCTCCCTTTTCAAATCTGAGTTTGTCAAAGGACTCCAAAAGCTGGTTCCTTCGGTTCGTTCTGAGCATTTAAAAGTTTCTCCAACAGGTGTTCGGGCAATGGCATTGAAACCAAATGGTGAAATCCTGGATGATTTTCATTTTGAAGTGGATGAGCGTATGGTTCATGTGTTAAATGCTCCATCTCCTGCCGCTACCGCGGGTCTTTCAATCGCCGACGAAATCGTACAAAAGGCTCAATCAAACTTTGACCTCTAGCCCATAATTCTACATCTTGCAACGTGGATGTAAGAACGGATGAATTAACGCGTAGGCTCTATGCCGCAGATGCCTCCATGTATGAAGAGGTGCCAAATGCTGTGGCTTTCCCGAAAAGTGCCGATGAGATTTCGGAACTTGTTCGTAAGGCTAAGTCTGAAGGTTTTCATATTACCCCCCGGGCTGCAGGAACGAGCCTAGCCGGTCAAGCAACCGGCTCAAGTATGGTCATGGATATTTCCAGATTCATGGATCAGATTACCGAAATTAAGGCTGAAGAAAATTGGGCCCTAGTTCAACCGGGCGTTATCCGTGATACCTTGAACCGAGAAGCTGGTAATTTTGGACTTCAGTTTGGCCCTGATACATCAACAACCAACCGATGTATGATTGGTGGTATGATTGGTAATAATTCTGCCGGTTCCTTTTCGATAAAGTATCAAACAACCAGAGAGCATGTGCTGGAAATGGATGCTGTTCTTTCTGATGGTAGTAAAGCCACTTTCAAAGCCTTGAATGAAGAAGAACTCAATGCTAAATTGAAGCTCCAGAATCTTGAGGGAGACATCTATAGGGGAGTAATCAAAATAGTTGATGAGAACATTGAACTGATTAAAGAGACTTATCCTCATCCAGAAATCATTAGGCGAAATACAGGTTATGCCCTTGATAAACTGGCAGAAATGAAACCCTTCAATGCAACTGGGCGTGATTTCAATATGTGTGAATTACTTTGCGGTAGTGAGGGGACGTTGGCTATTACCACTTCAGCTAAACTGAACCTGGTGCCTACCCTGAAGCATAAAATTCTGCTGATTCCACATTTCAAAAATCTAAATGAATCACTTAAGGCTACTATTGAGATTGTAAATTTTGATGTATCTGCAGTTGAGTTAGTTGATAAGGTGATTCTGGATGCCACAAAAGAGAATTTTGAACAGCAAAAGAACAGGTTTTTTATTTCAGGTGAGCCAAAGTGTATTCTGGTTGTTGAAATGGAAGGGGATGACCTTACCGAGCTGAAAGAAAGAGCTGAACTTGTTATAGAAAAACTGAAGACGATCGAACTGGGTTACGCCTATACGCTTGTTGATGATCCTGAAAAGATGAAACGGGTTTGGGATCTCAGAAAAGCTGGCCTTGGATTACTAATGGGTCTTGTAAAAGACAGCCGAACTCCAACTTTTTGTGAGGATACCGCTGTTAGGGTTCAGGATTTACCAGATTATATCAATGATTTTGATAAAATTTTGGATAAGCATAATACAAGTTGTGTCTACTATGCGCATGCCTCGGTAGGTGAATTACATCTTCGTCCTATGATTGATATCACGACCGAAGAAGGTCTGAAAACAATGGACGAAATGGCTATTGAAATCGCTGATTTAGTGAAATCTTATGGTGGTTCCTTATCCGGAGAACATGGAGATGGTCGAGCTCGCTCACCCTATCTTGAAAGGGTTTTCGGAAATGAAGTGATGGCGGTTCTAAGGGAAGTGAAAGAAATTTTTGATCCCCATTTCATATTGAATCCGGCTAAAATTATTAATCCTGAAAAGATTGATGCCGGACTTCGCTATTCACCGACTTATAATCCACCAAATGTAGAAACAGTTTTTAAATGGAGAAAGGCCGGTGGATTTGCTCGGGCTTCTGAATTATGCAATGGAGCAGGTGTTTGTCGAAAACTAGCTGATAGCGGTGGAACCATGTGCCCATCTTATATGGCTACTAAAGATGAGCAACACAGTACACGTGGAAGGGCAAATGTTTTTCGGCAGTTGTTTTCAGGGAAGGAAATGAATGCATTTTCATCTGAAGATTTAAAATCTGCTCTGGATCTTTGCTTGAGTTGTAAAGCGTGTAAGAGTGAATGTCCGGCGAATGTGGACATGGCTGCAATGAAGGCTGAATTCATGAATGGTTGGCACCGAGAAAAAGGATCGTCATTCAGTGAAAAATTATTCTCTAACCTTGATAAGCATTATAAACTGGCTTCAAAATTTCCAGCGCTTACCAATTTTCTATCAAAGAATGCCATCTTTAGGAAAATACTTGAGAATACAACCGGAATGGATGAAAGAAGATCGCTACCATCTTTTGCGGAAAAAGCTTTCTCAGACTGGTTTCATACCCGTGAGGATGGATTAGAATCAGAAGATAAAGTCATCCTATTCCTCGATCTATTTACCAACTATCATGAGCCAGAAATAGCAAAAGCGGCAACTCTGTCATTAGAAGCACTGGGCTATCAGGTTGAATTATTTCCGAATCTGAATACGGGTCGTCCGCAAATATCTCTCGGGTTTCTTGATCAGGCTAAGCAGATATGTCATGAGGTTATTAATGCATTAGAAGTCAAATTAGATGAGGGTTATCAGGTAGTTGGCCTTGAGCCTTCAGAAATTCTGACCCTCCGCGATGACTACCTCGAACTTTGTGATGATGAATTCCTTCACCTTGCACAAAAGCTTTCAAATAATACCTATCTATTTGATGAGTTTATTTGTATTCATCATGAACGAATAAAGAAACTAGATCTACCTCAGATTGACCAAAAGCTCGTATTGCATGGGCATTGCCATCAAAAAGCATTAGTTGGAAACGCACCAACAGTCGAAATGCTGAAGTTATTTGGTTATGAGGTTGAGGACCTGAATACAGGTTGTTGCGGTATGGCTGGTAGTTTTGGCTATGAGAAAAATAAGTATGATCTCTCCATGGACATAGGAGAGCTTAAATTATTCCCTGCATTAAGGGAAACATCAAATGAAATATTAATAACGGCGCCAGGATTTTCTTGCAGACACCAGATTAAAGATGGCGTGAGCAGAGAAGCTCAACATCCTGCTGAACTGGTATACAGAAGAATTCAGGCGAATAAGAAAAAAGGATAAATTATGGCTGCTGTATCATTTATAAGCGGAATGGGGGCAGAGGTGGTATTAAATCTCGACAATATCACGACTGCAGAAAAATCAAAAAGTGCGAAATCAATTAACCTGTCTTTTGGTAAAGAGCATACACACATCAATCTTCAGACTTTTGAAGAAAGAGATGAGCTCTTTGACAAAATCAAAAAGGCGATGGGAGTTGAATAATCAGTTCCTGATAATTGATTTCTGAATCAGTGTGCGTGCACTTTCTAGTGCAGCGTCACTGATATCTTCACCACTCAT
>CBFHVG010000057.1:0-16411 GCA_965659005.1 uncultured Balneolaceae bacterium | reverse complement strand
ATACAGTAAAATTTTATTATCAATAAATATATATCTTATTTAATATTAATTTATATACTTTAATTTGATCAATATCCTTTTCAAGTGCATAGAAGCAGTTTTTTCACCACTCTCTCAAAAACATTGAAATTTAGATTTAACTAAAAGCACTTTTTTGACCATCAAATTTTTCAATCAAGAGAACCAAACGGTCTAAAAATTTTATTCTTAATTATAGGGATGAAAAATTCAGGCTTATGATTAGCAGATATCATGGCATATGAAGTTTTTTACAATCCCCTCGTAACAATCAAATTACTTGAGCGTAGTGGCCGAGAGATTGTCATTTAAGAGCAAATTGAAAACAATGAATCGGTTAAGCACTTATCTACTCTGCGCATTTCTTCTCATATCATTCATGAATGCCTGCAATAATGGTGGTGAACAGAATATGAACAATGAAAACTCACAGGACTCACTCAGTGTTATTCCTGTTGAAGTCGCAACCACTAATCGCGGTGATATCGCTGCTTATTACAGTACAACTACTACTTTAGAAGCAGAACAAGAAGCAACTGTAGTAGCACAGGTTAGAGGTATTACAAGAGAGCTTTTAGTAGAAGAAGGCGATTTGGTCATCAAGAATTTTCAAAACGGCTAAAATTCGAAAATAATTTTCTTGTTTTTCGCATTAAAAAGCTGATTTTTGTTCACTCAGAAATCAGCTTTTTATATGAAACATCAATCCTACAGAGAGTCATTTAAAATCAGAGCAAACGAAGTAGATCATGATGGTAATGCTACATTACCTGCTATTTGTAATCTACTGCAGGAAGTAGCTGGGAATCATGCCCTCCTTCTCAATTTCGATATCACTGATTTATTTAAAAAGAACCTTACATGGGTATTACATCGACTCCATGTTAAAGTTCTGAGATATCCTAAATGGCGTGAGGAAATCGTGGTTGAAACCTGGCCATCCCGCGGGGATGCACTTAGAGCATATCGAGATTTCAAGATTACAAATATAGAGGGTGAAGTACTTGCTCTATCTCTGAGTTACTGGATGATGATCAATCTTGAGAATCGAAGACCTGTTCGAATGCCGGAAGAGGTTTTAAATATGTCATTCCGGGAAGATCACACACTGGATGTTAAAAATGACAGGATTAAACTAACTGTTGATCTTATGCCATGTGCTCAATTCAAAGTTAGAAAAGCAGACCTGGATATGAATCATCATGTAAATAATGTGAATTATATTCAATGGATGTGTGATTCACTTCCTGAAAACGCTGGTAATATCTCAGAACTTGATGTTCAGTTTTTAATGGAGGCTTTACTGGATGATACCATCGAGTGCAGTTACCATCCTATCCAGCAGAATGAAGTTGCTTTTCAAATTCTGAATGCTGTTTCAGGTAACAAACTTGCAGTGGGGCTTGGTAAAACTTCTGATTAATTCTTATCCCATTCAGGAGCTAAACCTTCCGGGTTAATCAATCTTCTGCTTTTGTCTAAATCATCAATGGCTTCAAAATCTTCGTCTTCGAGGAAGAAGTCATAGATATCAATATTCTCTTCTATTCTCTGATCATTTGACGATTTTGGAATAGCAATAACCTGTTCTTGTTCTATTAACCATCTCAAAGCAATCTGTGCTGGTGTTTTACCATATTTATCAGCAAGATTTTTAAGTAAAGTATCCTCCGATACTGAACCATGTGCTAGTGGTGTATAAGCAGTAACCATGATATCCTGTTCGGCTGCATAATCCAATAATTCAAACTGCCCCAGAAAGGGATGGTATTCAACCTGATTACAGAATATTGGTGTCTGATATTCTTCAATTAATTCTCTCAACATATTAGTTGGGAAGTTACTCACACCCAGATGCAGTGCTTTGCTTTGATCTCTCAATGCCAGCATAGCATCCAGAGTTTCGTTTATATCGATTGAAGGATTTGGCCAGTGAACTAGTAGTAAATCCACATAATCCACATTCAGGTTTTTTAGGGATTCTTCTGTAGATAAAAGTACATTTTGATAAGCCAGATTGGTATGCCAGATCTTCGTCGTTAGAAATAACTCATCTCTATCTATATGAGACTGCTCTATAGCATTACCAACTTCTATTTCATTTCTGTAAAACTGTGCCGTATCTATATGTCTGTATCCACAATCAAGTGCTTTTCTGACAGCACGGTTACACTCTTTTCCAACTATTTTAAAGGTCCCGAAACCCAGCTCAGGAACTTCTATACCTTGAATTTCTTTAAAGTCCATTTACGTAATAAAAACGAGGGGTGTTTTTTAGATTCTAAAATATAGGAAGAGAATAACTCACTTAAATACTCTTAATGATTATTTAACGAGAGTCATTTTCCTGGTCATGATTTTGTTACCAACTTCCAGTTGATAAATATAAATACCACTTGGGCGCTGAGTTGCATCCCATTCTACCTGATGTTCACCAGCTGAAAGTTCACCGCTTATCAAAGTTGCTACCGGTTGACCAACAACATTATATACAGCCAATTTCACTTCATTTGATTCCGGTAAGTAAAATGAAATAGTTGTAATAGGATTAAAAGGATTCGGATAATTCTGATACAACTCCAGCTCTTCAGGAAGTTCGGTTTCTTCGTTTGGATCTATATATCCCTCAGGCAGTATTCTTAATAAATACCTGCCATATTCTCTTTTAATATTCTGAGGTAAATCTGACTCAAAAAATTCCGCTTTTTCGAAATAGTCAAAATCCAATCTCATATCTAAATCTTCATCAAACTCTATAAGATCTCCCCGATTCAAATCTACCAGTTGAATTCGAACTCCAAATGGAAGATCCTGCCATTCACTAACTTTCAGATCAAGTTCATAAGCCTCATCGGAGTATAACTCTAAGGGTATTTCAATCAATTCATCAAAATTATATGGAATTGAAATAGCTGAGATCGATTCACCATTTATCATTCCATACACATCAATACCATTCTCAAAAACCTCAAGTATTTTCAGAGACTCAAGATTTTTTTCCACAATAATTGAATCTGATTGTATAAAAGTGATAGAAAAGTTAGTTGAGACTGAATCAGAACTAAATTCAAAGCCGAACTTTCCTGATTCCAGTGGTTCATCTATTAATTCATCCGTATTGGCATAATTAAGGAGTCTCTCCAAATTTACATTAACCAGACTTTCTTCAAGAAATTCATCTGACTTCAACCAAAAAGTGCTAAAAGGCTGGATTAAATCATTCGCATTAGCTTCTAACAAGTTGTTATGACCCATTTTGGGATTATTGATATAGATCTCAAGATGATCCTTTTCAATAAGTAGAACCTCTGACAAATAATTGATTAGAGAAGAACTTGAGATTGGGGTATTGGTCGGGTTAGATAGAGGATTAATAGATTCCGCAGGATCCATAAACTCATTTTCATTTTGGTCTCTAAAAGAGATTAACCATTCGAAATTATCATCGATAGTAACTTCGTCCATTGCATAAGTACGATTTTTCAGGCTATCGGCGATACTTTCATTGACAAAGATCAGTGAAACCGGATTTACTGAATAATTGATCTGCTGAGCCAACTGATAATTCAATGAATCTATGCTCCAGTAATAAATTTGAGATTCTAGCTGTGGAATATATTCCAAAAGATTAGTTGGGAGTAAATGCCAGCCTTCCTCCTCAGGTAATTTGAGATCAATAGTTTGAATTTCCTCACTTGCTGAAACCTGAACACCATCAATCTGAATCTTACTTAATTCAGCAACTGGAGATGAATTAACGGTGCTAACTCTACTAACGATCGTTTCTGATTCCTCTTCTTCCACCAGGTTTGCTGCGTAGCTTTTTTCTGTAACAAGGTTACCTCTTTCATTAAATAAACGGACTTTCCCACCTTTAGCTGATAAATTAAGGCCACCTTCAGAAGCCGTAAAGACTTTTCTGTTCGTAAAAAGGATCGAATCCGGTCTACCCCCACCAAATAGAGTTACAATATCATTGGGTTCCAGTATCACATCGTTAATAAACTCATGTGCAGTTTTGGGACTGTTTACCTTCCAACCCCTGATATTTACATTAACTTTTTCCTTGTTCTGAATAATTACATACTGATCATCCTTTGAGTTAATAACTCCATCAAAGTTTGCATCCCCTATAGTTTGGTTTGAAGGAATACTAACTAAGCTCACGATTTCAACCTTAGGCAGGTCATCATCTCTAAGAAATGAATTATGGAATCTGAAGTCACCATATGATCCTTTTGACAAGCTATCAAGCATGAATACAGCAAGTTCTGTTTCCTCATACTCGTCGTCGTCGTGAATCTGAAATTTCATATCGAAGACAGCACTACCCTTTAAGCCTTCAAAATTAAACCATTTTATTTGTTGAGTATTTAACTCTTCATCACTAAGTGTGCTTGCATTTTCATCAAAACGAACAGCTACATATAGCTCAGAACCATCATGTTCATAGATGGCTACATTAACAACAATCTCTTTTTTTCTTTCATCGAATGTTGATCTGACTTCATCAAATTGAACAACTGGTGCTTTAAGTAATTGGAAAGAGGTACCAAATAAACTAAAAGTCTCATCTTTTGAATTCCAATGGGCGGGTTCTGACACAAAGCTGAGAAGCATATTCTTGGTACCACTGGCACCATTCTTAACAAAGTACTGATGGTTACCTGAATTACTTAATTCAACGAAAGCATTCTCGTCTTTTAAAACAGCAGTTACTTCCTCAGCTTTGGATCTTCTGAAAATCCTATTTGGCTTGGAATCCCAGTATATACCATATATGAGACCTATACTTTCTTGATCTTCGGTATATATGTAGATATGATCCTGTAAAGGGTCTAAATCCATCAAATCTGAGAACCGGTAAACACTCCCTTTTTCAATATCTGTCTCCAGAGTGTACTTAAGAATTTCACCCTCATCATAAAATTCTTTTGATTTATCGTCCCATCTCTTGTTTGTCAAATTAATCTCAGTTCCTTTCTCAAGATTGATGAGTGGAATAACATCCAAAGTGGATTCAAGACCTGAATTCACGGAAACCACCACTATGTCACCCAACTCAATGCTTTGGCTCAATACATTGAAGGGAAAAATTAGGAGAAAAAAGAGGGTGATATGTGAGTTTTTAAAGTGGCTTAATAGTAGCTTTCTAAGCATAGGCATAAGCATTTTGATACAGGTACTACCTAAGCAATTAAGCTAATTCAGCTGAAAAAGGCATGTTAAATTTTAGGGCTGAAGATATTCTAATCTTCGAGATTTGGCTCCCCTAAAAGACCTTCAGATTGAGCTACAGCAACGGCTACAGCAGCATCGCCTGTAATGTTTACCATAGTGCGGCACATATCAAGAATTCTGTCCACACCAAGTATGAGCGCAATACCCTCAACAGGAACATTAATAGCTTGAAGAACAATGACCAGCATAATAATTCCTGCACCTGGAACTCCGGCTGTACCTATGGATGCCAGGGTGGCTGTAAGTACTATGGTAAGCTGTTCAGCTAAACCTAATTCAAGACCGAGAGCCTGAGCGATAAACACAGCAGCAACAGCCTGGTAGAGACTTGTGCCATCCATATTTATTGTAGCTCCGATTGGAAGAACGAAACTTGAAACTTCTTCATCTACACCCAGATTTTTCTCAACTCTTTCCATAGTTACGGGTAGGGTTGCTGAACTTGAGCTTGTACTAAAACCCAATAACATGGCCGGGCGAATTGCACTGAAAAATGTAGATAGCTTAATATGACCTATCATTCTAAAAATGGAACTGTAAACAATCAGCATTTGGGCTACCAATCCAACAAGGACGGCAACGCAGTACCAGCCAAGGGCAACGAGTAAATCAAATGCTTTTTTGAGATCATCGCCCGCTAAATCAACAATTACACCTGCAATTAGTGCAAAAACACCATAGGGTGCTATGAGCATTATGATATCCACAATTCTAATGATTACATCATTCAAAGAATCAAAGAAATCTATAAGAACTCTTCCCTTTGCTTCAGGTATTTGGATGATACCTATGCCAAGTAAAATAGCTACAAATACCACTTGTAGCATATTACTGTTATTAGATGCTGACTGAAAGAAATTAACAGGGACGATATCAACGATGAATTGAAGTCTGCCACGCTCCATTACGGCCTGTGCTGATTCCTGCCGGCCTTCAATATTTGAACTATAACTGGAAATTAGCTCTTGCTTTGTTTCTTCTGGAAGTGAGTTCCCTGGCTTAATAAGGTTTACTGAAATCAAACCGATGGTAATCGCAAAAACTGTAGTAATAATGTATATACCGATGGTTTTACCACCCATTCTGGATAGCTTGGTAATATCTCTAAGGCTGGTAACCCCTACAATTAAGGAAGCAAGTACAAGTGGGACTGCAATTAATTTCAAAAGGTTGATAAAAATGGTGCCAAATGGCTTAATGAATTCGGCTGTAAAGTTGTTCAAACCGATAAAACTTGATACTAGCCCCCAAATAAGTCCAAGTACAAGACCCAAAATAATTTGCCAGTGTAGTTTTTTATACCATTTCATATCAGATGAAAAAATAGGTTATGATTATTGCTAATGATGCAGACCCGGTTGAAATCGCATTTATAATGTTATTACTGATCGTATACAGTTCGCCCTGAAAGTGAAAATATTTGTCTTGAATCGTGGCGCCTAAGATAGAATCAATTAGGGAACCTACAAAACCGGCAGCGCTTAATGCTATTATGTAATCAATAGGTGTGGATTGATTTACAAGATAAAAGACCCCAGCTATTACAGCAGAACCGATTATAGCAGCCAAAAGCCCTTTTATACTTATTCCACCATCAGTTCCAGGCTTAACATCTTTAAAAGTGGTTATTAGCCAAGTTTTGCCCGGCTTATAATTCCCCCCAAGTTCTGTAGCCCAGGTATCAGAATTTGCTGCAGCTATACTTGCAACAGCTGCAAAAAGAAATACTTCAGATTGGCTTAGGAACCAGACTAACATAAATAAGGCAAACCAAAATCCATTTGCCCAAACCTGCCCCCCATCTCTTCTGAATCGTTTAGTATCAGGGTGAGTGTCAGAAGTTTCTATTACTTTATTCTGAGAAACAAGTGAACTTGTTATAAAAAAGCCCAAGACAACAGATGCCCCTGTGAAATCACCTATTCCGTATGAGATAGTTCCAAAAAGTACTGCTGCTCTCACTCCATCAAGAGTCAGCCAATTGAGTAATAAAGCAGTAATACCAAATAGAAGTGCGCCTATAAAAGCTATTGCGATTCGGATGTGATCATCCGACTTGCAAAACAAAACAAAGACATAGGCAAGTAGAAGGAAGAAAAAGATATTTATGACACGATGCGACAAGCTCAACTATTTGAAGTTTGTACCTCTGAAGTGTCCTTTTTCTTTAGAATTGAGAATAAAATGACAACGTATCCAGCTACTATCACAATTGGTGATATGAACAACGAAATAAAGCCTTCAACTTCATTTTCGAGATACATAGCCAGAAAGCCTACAAATACCATTAATATTCCTATGACCAGCAGTTTGTAATTCGAAGATGAAAATAACATTGTATTCCTTCAGGTGATTAATTACTTGGATTGATAATGGATATTATGTTTAATATCCAAGCCAAAACGGATTGCGAAGTTATTTAATTATTCGCTAAGAGTAAAAGACGATATAGTTGAAATGAAAATCATACTAGCTTCAAAAAGCCCCAGACGCAAATATTTACTTGAACTACTTAATCTTCAATTTGAAGTTCAAGGTTCTGACATAGAAGAAACCTATTCATACAGCAATCCAACTGATATAGTTAAATACCTGGCTTCTATTAAAGCAACAGATGTGGCTCAACACCATAACAATGCGATCATAATTGGTGCAGACACTATAGTGACTCTAAATGGTGAGATACTTGAGAAGCCCTTAGATCAAACCCATGCATTCGAAATGCTGAAGACTCTGAGTGACAATACTCATGAGGTCTATACCGGTGTTTCCATCATCAAAAAGAAAGATGCTAAGTTGGAAGAGTATGTATTTTATGAGCAGACCAAAGTTACTTTTGCTCCGTTAGAAGATGAAGAAATTCATAAGTACATTGCCACAGGTTCTCCAATGGATAAAGCTGGGGCTTATGGCATCCAGGACGACTGGGGAGCTGTATTTGTAAAAAGAATTGAAGGTGACTACTATAATGTTGTGGGTTTACCTCTACATTCCTTTTATCAGCATATAAAATCTATTGAACCCTCTCTATTTATTTAATCAATTACATTTGATCAAAAGAAGTATCTACATATTACTATTTGTTCTCATCCCTGCCCTTTCATTTGCTCAAGGGAATATCAACTTCCAGATTGGTAATACTCTTTATCAACAGCAGAGATTTGAGGAAGCATTGCAGATATACTCAGACCTCATGATGGAAGAACCAGAGCAATATATTTATATGGAGAAGGTAGTTGATTGCCTGGTACAGCTTAAGCGTTATCAGGATGGTATTGATGTCTTGAATATATACATCGATAGGAACTCTGAATCTAATCTACCTGCAATTAAACTAGCCGAAGTGTACCATATCAATGGCGACAGTTTGGATGCTTATGATTTATGGGAAAACAACCTATCTAAATATAGCAGAAGTCTTCAGGTTTATATGAGGACAGCCCGCAGCATGATCGAGAGAAATGAATTTAAAAGAGCAATAGATGTTTACAAAAGAGGCCGAGATACCTTTAATAATGATGAACTCTTTTTTGTTGATATCGCCAACGCATATATGCAGTCAGGTGATTACGAAAATTCTATAAGAGAATATCTAAACTACATCAAAGTTAACCCTTCACAAATTCGCCTCTTTCAGCGAACTCTCCTGAGATACAAAGATCCCTTCGTTTATGACATAGCGATACTTGAATTTGAGGATGCGCTTGAAAACATATCTGTAAATGATCCCTCTTACAGCAGTCTGCATCAGATTTTGATTTGGATGCTGCAGGAAAATAAGCTTTACCGAAGAGCTGTTGCATCTGCCGTCAGATATGAAAAAGAAACAACACAGGTTAATTATGCCCTTTATAATCTAGGCAGAGAACTTGTTCAAAATAATGAGTTTGAACTGGCTGTTCAGGCTTTTCAGTTTTATGTAGATACGGGTTATCCAGAAATCAGTTGGCGAAGTAAGGAAGAAGTTGCTGAAGTTTATAAGCGGTGGGCTCGTTATCTGGATGACTATGGTTTAAGTTTCGATAATCAAAGTGATAGCTTATATCAGAAATCCTACGATACTTTAAATAGCTTACGATCTGAAGCTGTTAATTATGGTAGAATGGATCGTGTATATCTGAGTCAAGCTGAACTGGCTTTAGATTTTCTGTATTTACAAGATGAAGCTGAATATTTCATCAAGAAACTAAAAGAGATTGCTTCTGAATCAAAGTCAGCCGAGATATCATATTTAGAAGGTCGGATGGCTTTGTTTAATCAGGAATATAATCAGGCTCGATTACTCTTTACTAAAAGCAACAGAGCTGTACGTATTGGTGAGCTGGCTGAAAAAAGCAGATACTATCTGGCATTAACAGACTTCTTCGAAAATGATTTTGAGTTTGCTGAGATACAACTCAAAACTCTTGGAAGGCAAAATACAAGTATGTATGCAAATGACGCTTTGGAATTGAGGCTTTGGATACAGCAAACTAAAACAGCAGATTCACTAAAATCTGCATCATTTGCCAAATCTTACAAGAAAGCCTTTTCAGGATTTACAAATGAAGCTAAAAGCACACTCTTTGAGATTATTGAGGATGATTCTAATCCTTATGCAGATGATGCATTCATTATTCTATCCGAACATATTATCAGAAGCGAGTTGGTAGCTTATTATATTTCTCTGGACTCATTTCTTAATTCTGGCACTCCTACTCCACTAAAAGAACGATTACTTTGGGAAAGGGCAAAAGCATCAGAATATGTTATTGACTATGGAAATGAGAATATAACCGAAGGCTTGAATCCAATTTTACTTTATGAACAACTTATCCTTGACTACCCTCAAGGATTCTATGCCCCTTTTGCTAGAAAAAGACTGTCTGAATTACCGAATGTAAGATCATGATTAAAAAGAACTTAAATATTTTTGTATCTGCTTTAGTATTGATGATTATCAGTAGCTCTGTTTATGCTCAACAACAGGTCATGATCCCGATGGATGCTAGCCAGACCAATCATCTTAAGGCCTATGGAATCATCTTTAATCATTTAACCGAGGGCCATAGCTCAAAGTGGTTACTGAATTACAGAGGTGGATCATTCATTACAACTGCTGATAATGATATTATCAGAAAAGCACGCATTCGAAATGTAAAGGTTGAAATCATTTCGCTTTCACAAGCCAATCAAATTATTCGTGAAGTTGAAAGTCCGGCAACGAACACTTCTGTTGTTAATCTGGAAAAAGCGCCAAAAATTGCAGTCTATACCCCAAAACAAAATCTTCCCTGGGATGATGCTGTTACTCTGGCACTTTCCTATGCGGAGGTGCCTTATGATAAAATCTGGGATGTGGAAGTACTGGAAGGTCAATTGAATGATTATGACTGGCTTCACCTTCACCATGAGGATTTTACCGGGCAGTTTGGAAAATTTTGGTCATCCTCCAGAAATGCACCATGGTACATAACTCAAGTTCGACAGATGGAAGCTATGGCTGCGCAATTAGGTTTTGGCAAAGTTAGTGAACAGAAAAAGGCAGTTGCCCGCACTATTAAAGAATATGTTGGAAATGGTGGATTTCTATTCGCCATGTGCTCAGGTACAGATACATTTGATATCTCTTTATCAGCTGAGAATATTGACATAGCTCCAAAAGAATTTGATGGAGACCCAGCAGATCCGGATGCTCAGGATCGACTGGATTATACCAAAACACTTGCATTTAGAGACTTTCAAGTAACACTTAATCCTTATGAGTATGAGCATGCCGACATTGATATCCCCTATCAGGGTAATCGTATTGATCAAAAACTGGATTATTTCACTCTATTTGATTTCTCTGCAAAATGGGACCCCGTTCCAACCATGCTAACACAAAACCATGTAAGCAGTGTTAAAGGCTTTTATGGTCAAACCACTGCATTTCAGAAAGAAAAGGTGAAATCTTCAGTAGTTGTTCTGGCTGAAGCTCCTGGTCGTGAACTCGTAAAATATCTACATGGTAATTATGGAACAGGTACTTTTACCTTTTATGCCGGACATGATCCTGAAGATTATCAACACAGAGTTAATGATCCTCCAACTGATTTGGCATTGCACCCAACCAGCCCTGGTTACAGGTTAATTTTAAATAACATTCTCTTCCCTGCTGCAAAAAAGAAAAAGCGGAAAACCTAACTTGGAATTTGAGATTTGGAATTTGAAATTGTGGCTTAATTAATTCCACATACCTCAATTTCAAATTTCAAATTACAGATGAAGCCTTCTCACAGTTTCGACGACCTGGTCGAATTAGTAGCCATCCTCAGAAAAGAGTGCCCATGGGATGCAAAACAAACCCATGAATCCATAAAGGATAATCTTATAGAAGAGGCATATGAAGCCATTGAGGCTATAGATGAGCAGAATTTTGACGAGTTCAAAAAAGAACTGGGTGACTTATTACTTCATGTCCTTTTCCATAGTAACATTGCCTCAGAAACAGAAAAGTTCAATATCGAGGATGTCATTTTTCAGTTGATGGAAAAACTGATTCGAAGGCATCCACATGTATTTGGAGAACAAGTGGTAAAAGGGGAAGATGAAGTAGCACAGAATTGGGAGGAGATCAAACTAAAAGAGGGCAAAAAATCTACGCTCGATGGTCTTCCAAATCATTTACCTGCACTGATCAGGGCTCAACGCATGCAAGAGAAAGCGGCAAACGTTGGCTTTGACTGGCCAGATTGGCATCAAGCCTGGGATAAAATTGATGAAGAATTCGGAGAGTTTAAAGAAGTTCTAGAAGCTGGTAATCATGATGAAGCCCAGAAAGAATTTGGTGATATGCTATTCTCGATAGTTAATGTATCCAGATATTTTGATTTAAACGCCGAGGATGCACTTCGAATGACAAATCGAAAATTCGAAACTCGTTTTAGATATATAGAAGAAGAACTCAAGAAAAAGAATAAAAGCCTGAAAGAGTCAACACTCGAAGAAATGGATGTACTCTGGGAAGAAGCAAAATCAATAATTTGAACTGAGATTTTTTACAGTATAGAATGGGCACATATATATTTGACTGAATAAACTGTTCATTAACTCTTCACATGTGTTTCATTTAATATTAGTATCGATACTATTTAAAAAATCAATTCAATTTTCATCAGCTTTTCAGTACATTCATACCCCCTACGAAAGCCATGAAGAAAGAGCATATATATCATAAGTTCGTAGCACGATTTTTTAAAATTTTACGGTAATCCGTTTTCCATTATTAACTGTATAACAGGGAGATCCAATGTCTACTGATTTACACACAGGGTTTGACGAACAAGAATACCCTTACATCAATAAAGGCCTTGAAGGTATTGTTGCTTTTTCAACAACTAAAAGTTCAATCAATGGTCAGATTGGTGAACTCATCTACGAAGGATATAACATTGACGTTTTGGCTGAAAATAGCAGTTTTGAAGAGGTATGCTATTTACTCTGGAATGACAGACTGCCAAATAAAGATGAATTAACAGACCTGCAGCATAAGCTGGAATCAAGACGTGACCTACCAAAGGTTGTTATTGATTACTTGCACAATGTTAATAAGAAATCAAATCCGATGGCCGTACTCAGAACAGCAGTTTCCATGCTATCTGAAACGGATATCGATTTACCCGATGATTCTTTTTATGAAAAAGCCATTAACATTACGGCAAAGATGCCAACTATCGTAGCAGCCTTTTCAAGAATCCGTCTTGGGCTAGATATGGTTCAACCTCTTCGTGAGGGAAGCACTGCATATAACTTCCTGTACATGTTGAACGACGAAAGACCAGGTGCTCAAGCTGAGCGCACATTAGATCTTTGTCTGGTTCTGCATGCAGAGCATGGGATGAATGCTTCAACATTCACATGCCGTGCCATCTGTGCGACAATGTCTGATATTTATTCAGCTGTAACTGGAGCAATTGGATCGCTCAAAGGACCACTTCACGGTGGGGCAAATACGGCTGTTATGAAAACTCTACTTGAACTTGCTGAACAAGGTAAGGATGCTGATGCTGTTGCATTCACCACAGGCAAGCTAGAAAGAAAAGAGAAAATCATGGGCTTTGGTCACCGTGTATATAAGACCTTTGATCCAAGAGCTTATCACCTTCAAAAAATGTCCAAAGCATTGAGTGAAGAAACTGGCCATGAGGAATTATATAGATGGTCTATGGATATGTTGAATACCATGAAGTCAGAGAAGAACATAGATCCGAATGTGGATTTCTTCTCAGCTACAGTTTATTACTCAATGGGTATTAATCCGGATCTATACACTGCAATTTTTGCAATGAGCCGTGTGTCTGGTTGGACCGGCCACTATATTGAACAGTCTAAAAATAACAGGCTGGTTCGCCCTCGTGCTTTATATGTTGGTGAGAAAAATAAAGAATGGGTTTCTCTTGAGGATAGATAAACCTTAGAATTAACTACATTTAAAGCCATCAGACATTTGTTTGATGGCTTTTTTTTTAAAAAACTATTGTAAAATGAGATTCAGAATTATTTCAACTGCATTTATCGTATTGGTACTTCATGTTAATTCTGCAGTGGCACAAAGATCAGATCACCCTCACAAGGTTATCAGAGTTACTGAAGAGGATGCAGTAAATCCAAATGAAGTGAGTATTGTCATAAATCCTATAAATAAAGACAATATTGTTGCGTCATCGATGCAATATAAAAGGGTAAATGGCCGACGTCTTGTCACCAATTTTGCTTACTGGTCAATGGATGGTGGATCAACTTTTAATACTGTAGCTCATCCCAATCCAGATTTTAGAACACAAGGTGACGATGGACTTACTTTTGATGCAGATGGGAATGTCTACCATAGTTTTATCTCCTTTAGAGGTATACGACAGCAAAGGCCTGTGAATGCTGTTAATGGTATACTTGTAAATAAATCTGTAGATGGAGGAAAAACATGGACTTCAGCTATTCCTGCGGTTGATCATATTAATACTGCAATCCCATTTGAAGACAAACCTTGGTTGGTTACCGATAATACTAATTCACCATATAGAGGAAGTTTATATCTATCCTGGACTCGATTTGATGTGTACGGTTCCTCTTCCCCAAGAGACAGCACACATATCTATTTTTCTTATTCCAGAGATGGTGGGGAAACCTTTGCTCAACCATTCAGAATATCAGATATAGGCGGTGATGCTGTTGATGATGATAATACAGTTGAAGGCGCTGTACCTGCTGTAGGCCCGGATGGAGAAGTTTATGTTGCATGGTCAGGCCCTAGAGGAATAGAATTAGATGTTTCAATGGATGGTGGTTTAACATTTGGCATTGATAGAGTGGTTACTGAACAACCCGGTGGCTGGGACATAGATGTGCCTGGTATTGGTAGAGCAAATGGTATGCCGGTCACAAAATTTGATTATTCTGAAACTGAAACACGAGGGAATCTATATATCAACTGGATTGATAACAGAAACGGTGATTTAGACGTTTTTCTGATACGCTCTGAAGATGGCGGTAATAGCTGGTCAGAACCAATCAGGGTAAATAATGATGCATTGAGTAATGGCAAGAACCAATTCTTTTCATGGATGGCTGTAGACCCAGTAGATGGGTCCATTAATATTGCTTTTTATGATCGAAATGGTGGCAATGGTAGCGAAACATCTCTCACTTTAGCTCGAAGCACCGATGGTGGGAGAACATTCACCAACTATTTTGTCAACCAGCCCTTTTTTCAGACTAAATCATCAACATTTTTTGGCGATTATATTGGAGTTGATGCCTTCGATGGCAGAGTAGCAATTGCTTATCAACACTTTGTAGAGGATGATAAACTGGCTATTTCAGCTGCCATTTTTGATTTTTAATTATTCTACAGCCTCTTTTTCTACCCAGGTATTCTCAGATTCAATTTGCTTGAACCTAAGCTCAAATCGTGTACCAGATTTAGATGAATTCCAACTTAAATCACCATTTAGTTGATCAGCCAGACTGGTTATTAAAGTGAATCCTAGAGAACCATGTTTCTCCGGCTCAAAGCCCTCTGGCATTCCACACCCATTATCCTCTACATATAACAAGATATCCTTATCCTGTATACTAAGACCAAGTTTAAGTTCACCCTCATTTTTGTCTTTAAATGCATGTTTTAATGCATTTGAAATAATTTCATTAGATAATATGGCAAATGGTATATCCATGGAATTGCCCCGTATATACTTAATTGCGTCAATTCCAGTACCCTCTCTTAAGTGATAGTCACTGAGAATTATATCATACTCTCTTCCTGATTCTATCAAATTCCTGAACTCTGTAATAGAATCACAAGTCTCATGAGCTACTCTGGCAATTCTTAGTTCGAAGAATTGCCAGAGTAGCAGCTAAATCAAAATTACTGTCTTCCAGTTTGAGAACTTTCAAATCCTTCATAAATCGAAATTTGTTCCTAAGTAGATGAGAAAACTTACTTTAATTTACTTTACAACTAAATTAATAATTCGCTCAGGTACAAATATCTCTTTTACAAGAGTACCCTCTTGCAAATACTTTTTGATGTTTTCATCAGATTTAGCAAGACCCAGAACAAACTCTTTATCCTTAACTTTGTCTATTGGTATTTCTATCTGCGCTCTCACTTTCCCATTCACCTGAACGGGGTATAATTTTGAATCAGCAATCAGATAGTCAGCATTGAATTCAGGCCATGATACGTAAGCTATGGAATCTTCATTTCCAAGGTGTCTCCATAATTCTTCAGCCAGATGTGGAGCGAATGGTGAAAGTATCAAGACAAAGTCTTTTGCAATTTGTTTTGGAACACTATCCCACCCGAATGCTTCATTAACAAAGATCATCAGCGCTGAAATAGCGGTATTAAACCTCAATGCTGGTATATCCTCAGAAACCTTTTTAATGGCTTCATGAAGAGCTTTTAACTGTTCTTTAGTTGGTTCATTATCAGTAACCTTGATATTTAACTCTTCGGCATCATCGTCAAAGAAAAGTCTCCATGCTCGGCTTAGAAATCGGTATACACCTTCAACCCCTTTTGTACTCCATGGTTTTACCTGCTCTAGTGGCCCCATGAACATCTCATACATTCTTAAAGCATCAGCGCCGTAATCGGCAATGATGTGATCCGGGTTGATTACATTGCCTC
>CBFHVG010000056.1:0-16435 GCA_965659005.1 uncultured Balneolaceae bacterium | reverse complement strand
GAACTACTCAATATCTACAGAAATCTACACATATTTCATAAGTACAATAAAAACTGGGCCTCTGCACTCCTTTATCTGAACAAAGCAAAAGATTTAATAAACGAGAGAGAATTTGGTGACAGAGAATTGAGTGCCTTATATAGATCAATTGGTGATTATTACTGGGAAGCAGAAAATGATCTATCTAAGGCATTACTAAACATTAATTACAGCCTGGAAATAATTGATCCTGATAATTATTACTACACTTATCTAGCCAACCTACAAGTAAAGTTCAAATTCTTGGAATCTTCAGAGCTTTATGATGAAGCAGAAGTGATTTTAAAGGAAATTATAGAGCTAGCAAATCAAAGGACTGACCAATACAATTATCTTGTTGCGAGCATTGATTTGGCTTATATGTATTTAATGACAAATGATTACGAACGTGCAAATGAACTGCTAAATCGTATTGAATCATATAGTATTAGTGACTTAGACTTCATAAGTATCGTTAAAAAAAGCTACTTGGATTTAGTTCTCACTACTTCTAATAGACATTTTGACAATAATCTATCAACTATCGTTGATCAAATTTTTGAAAGAGCTAAAAACAGCACCTTATCTCAGGGAGGTTACTGGAACCTGCAAAAAGAATATTCAGAAATCTTTGAACTTACAGCTGATAACCTTATCAGCAATGATCGAAATACTGAGCTTATAACACTTTATGATAGGATTAAAACTATCAATGATGCCAGTTATTTTAACAATCCACTAATAGCTTCGGATAACCTTTCTGATGATGACATTATTAAGCAGAATCGATTAAATGTTGAATTAGCAGATTTAAGAGAGAGATTATTGGCAGCAAATCAATCTAGCAAAGCCAGTGTTCAAGCTGACATTGACAGAAAAAGTGCCGAACTAGAAACTCTTAGAACAAAAGTTGGTAATTCATCAACAAATAAGACTATCCCCTATTGGAAACTTCAGAGTAAGATTAAAAAGAACCAGGCCGTCTTATATTTTATTGAAATTAATGACCATTTGTATAAAACAACTATAACCAGTGATATTGTTAAAACATCCAAATTCCAACTTACAGATGTTGATCGAAAATTATTCAATGATGTAACTCAAAATTTATCGGTAAAGAAAACAGACCTGAACCAGCTTTATAAAATTCAACGAAAACTGGAATTAGAAAATATTCCTGAATATGTATCAGAAATCATCATTATTCCAGATAGTTACTTATTACAAATACCTATAGAAATTCTACCGCTTACAAAACCTGAGGAATCTTATTCTTATGGTTCTGCCAAGTATTTTATTGAAGACTATCTTGTAACCTATTATTCATCTATCGAAGAGTTATTTATGAATTCTCGATTAGAAGGGTCTGATTTTAGTGCAGATTTCACTGGTTTTGGTATTTCAAATTTTGACAATATTACAACTACATCTCTTGTCCCCTTACCTTATGCTGAAAGTGAAATGGACAGGATTGGTAATGTATTATCTCACGTCGATTCAAAGACAATTAATAAAACGGCAAGTGCTACCAAGTCAAGCTTTAAAAGTACAGTTTCAGATTCTAGGATAATTCATCTAGCAACACATTCTGAAGTATCAAATGATGATCCAATCTACTCAACAATCTACTTTAAGAACGATACTGACTCTAGTCTAAGTGCAAGCGATGGTACTCTTTATGCCTACGAGCTATACAATCTGAACATCCACAGTGATTTGATCTTTCTTAATTCATGCAGTTCCGGTTCAGGTAATTATCTTCAAGGAACTGGTGTTATGGGAATTAATCGAGCTTTAAGATATGCTGGTGCAAAGAGTTTATTACTAAACCTTTGGCCTGTAAATGATAATATTGCTGCATCTTTTGCAGAGACCTTTTATGAAGAGCTCTCTAAGGGACTGTCAAAACCTGAGGCATTACGAAATGCTAAACTTAATCAATTGGCTAATGGTAGTGCAGATCCTCACTATTGGGGTGTTTATATGCTAATGGGAAATCCCAGCCCTGTTTTCGATGATATTAATTCACCATCTATTGCTGGGATATATTCAATTGCTTTTGCAGTGCTATCCCTCATGATAGCAATTGGTTTTTATCAACGACGCTCTTTTATTCAGTGAGCGTTATTACATCAAGATAACTCCTCGCAACTCTTCTGTATTGACCGTTCAGATCAAATACCTTTTGAAAAGCTTCTTTAGCTTTTTCAGTTTTGTCGATCTGGAAATAAGCATTTCCAAGATAAAAATACCCTTTCTCCAGGGTCAGGATTGTCAAATCTGCTTGTGATACAACAAGTTCAAAGCTACCGATTGAATTCAAGTAATCAGCATTATTGTACTGAATGGCTCCCAAACTTAATCCTATCTGGGCTAGTCTATTTGAACTATCGGTAATTTCAAGTTCCTGGTTAAGCATAGTAATTGCTTCATTCACATTTCCAGAATTAGCTAGTTGAATGGCTTCTTGAATCTTAGAATCTGCAGCTTCTATTGTTTCAACACTTCCCTCGGCATTTCTGTAAGTATCAAGTGGAATTTCACTGAGGGCTAAGAACTGCTCATTTTGAGTAATATTGTAATTGGTAATTCCCAAAATTCCGACAAACAAAACGACAGCAGCTGCACTAGCATATCCAGCAATTTTTCTAAGATTGGAGTGTTTCTTGGAAGAAGAACCCTTCTTCACCTCAATGATATTCTTTAGGTTAGCCATGGTCTTAGTATAATCCAGATAATATTCATCCTGAATTAATTCCGCCCAAAGTTCATCAACCTGCTCCTGAGTTAAGTGGCCGTTGATGTAGAGATCAATTTTCCTCTCTAGATCTTTATTTATATTACTTTCAATCATCTTTTTGACTTAGTATGATTACCAACTTCTTATATGTACCTATTATCCCCGTCAGTTCACCTTATTTCAAAGCACTTTTATGCTGTAATTTAGAAGTGAGCACTAACAATTGGAATTCCGATCACATATAAGAGTATAATTGGAAAATTTTGTTACAGTTATTATTAATTTTTTTTAAATAATCTTTTCACTAACTAATTAAGATTATTGAGTCTATCAATCATAAAGATTCAAAATCTTTAATTTTTTGATTTCATTTATATACAAGATCATCTCCCGGGCATTTAATTACATTAGATATCTCTCATATTTCTCCATACTTCTATGAAATTCTCAATACAAATCATTAGCGCAGTTACATTCTTAGTTTGTTTTGCATTTAGTTGCAAGGAAGTAGAAATATCCGATTCTGATTTGGGTCAAATACTTATGGTTGGAATACGTGGATTAGAATTTGATCCAAAAAATCCATTGCATAGTGATATCCAGCAATACAATGTGGGCGGTATCATTTTGTTTGATTACGATGTTCCGACAAAATCCCGACCAAGAAATATCACAAGTCCCGATCAGCTTAGAAAGCTTATTATCGATTTTAAAAAAGAGAATTCACAAGATCTATTGGTTGCTATAGATCAGGAAGGTGGTAAAGTAAGTCGATTGAAAGAAGTTTCAGGATTTAATGAGTTCCCTTCTCAAAGAGATATCGCTGAAGCAATGGACCATATTTCAGCAGAGACTTTATATACACAACATGCAAACATGTTGAGTGATTTAGGTATTAACATAAACTTTGCGCCAGTTGTAGACCTAAACTCTAATCCTGATAATCCTATCATTGGTTCACTTAATCGAAGCTACTCTGAAGACCCAGATACTGTATCTCTATATTCAAAAATTGCCATCAATGCATTTAATAGCTATAAAATTTTACCTGTACTTAAGCATTTCCCTGGTCATGGTAGTTCTGATTCAGATTCTCATTTAGGGGTTGTTGATGTCAGTAAAACATGGGACGCATCAGAATTAGAACCATACAAAAAACTAATTAAACAAGACCTCCAATTTGGAGTAATGACAGCTCATATTTTTAACACAAATATTGATTCCTTATGGCCGGCCACATTATCAAGTAAGTCCATAAATGAATTACTGACTACCAATCTGGGGTTTATGGGAATTGTAATCAGCGACGACCTTCAAATGGGGGCTATTAGAGATGAATACGATCTTGAAACAACCATTGAGAAATCTTTAAATGCCGGTGTTGATATTCTACTCTTTGCCAATAATTCTGTCTATGATGAGGCCATTGTTCGAAAATCTATTCGAATTATCAAAAAGCTATTAAAAGAAGAAAGAATTTCCGCTATTGATCTGAAAAAAAAGATTCATAAAGTAAAAGATTTAAAACAGAGCTTGAATGATTAAGGATTCAAATAAAGCTCATATAATCAATTCTATAGCTAATTTTGTTCAAAGCATTCAGCTTGGTGAAGGTTCAGGTCATGACTGGTGGCATACATACAGAGTATGGAAATTATCTATCACAATATGCAGATCTGAAAAAGCAGATCAATTCGTTGTCGAGCTTGCAGCTCTTTTGCATGATATTGCAGATCATAAATTTAATGATGGAAATCTTAGCGCTGGCCGCTCCATAGTTTCTAAGCATTTATCCTCACTTAATGTCGATATACAGATTATTAATTCTGTGAATGAAATAATTGAAAATATATCATATAAAGGCGCTAATGTTAAAGAAATTGAACTTAGCATTGAGGGGAAAGTAGTTCAAGATGCAGACAGACTAGATGCTATTGGTGCCATAGGTATAGCAAGAGCATTTGCATATGGTGGTTACAAAGAGAGAGAGATTTATAACCCCGAAATTAAACCACAAATGCACTCAACTTTTGAAAACTACAGGAAAAGTAGCGCACCTTCTATAAATCATTTCTATGAAAAACTTTTATTACTGAAAGACCGTATGCACACTGAAACAGCAAAAGAAATTGCTGCAACACGACATCAATTTATGGAACAATACCTCGATCATTTTTTTAATGAGTGGGAGGGGAAATAATATTCACATGTACACCTACGACTATTTCATCAAACAATTTCAGGATGCCAAATTATATTCATCAAATCAAATCGAAGCCATTGATGATGAACTTTTCAGTTTATCAACACAACCCGGCAAATGGTGCATTGGCGAAATTGTAGAACATTTAAACTTGACAGCTGAAGTGTATTTACCTTCAATTAAGAAAAGTATTGATAGTGCTGATGACGAGCTGAAATTTGGTGGTGAACCATTTCAACTTGGCTTCTTTATGAAGAAATTCTACCACTATGTAAGTCCAGAATTTTCAGGGAAAGTTCCTACGAACAAGAATTTTCAACCAGCAAAGGTTGAAAACTTAAGTAGAAATGAAATTCAGCAGAAATTCAGCAGTATACAGGATGAATTCCTTCATCTTGTCAGAAAAGCACAAGTAGAACAGATTGCTCTTGATAAAGTGACAATGAGAAATCCCATTATTAAGTTATTAAAAATGGATACGAACGCAGCTTTTGCAATTATGGAAGCTCATCAAAGAAGGCACTTTAGCCAGATTAAGGATATTATTCTTTCTCATTCTTAGCTTTTCTTTCTCTTCTTTTTAGGATATTTGTCATATGGAAATAAAAATAAACCATATGGCTCTTGACCTTTTTTCCCGACATCCTGATGATGATTTTGGTGCGCCCTCTTTACAAGCTGTATGAGCTTATTCTCACTTTTCAGGTTTACAAACCTCTTATGTGTGAAAATATCATGAATTATGAAGTAAAGTATACCGTATAGAGTAATACCCAATCCTATTCCAAAAGAGGCAGTTTCTCTGAATGTATCAGCTCCAGTAATCATCAATGCAATCGCTATAGCAGCAAACACAACTGAGAAGACATCATTTAGTTCAAATAATCCGTGTGTGTGCCTATGATGACTCTCATGAATTTTCCATAATATCCCGTGAAATAAGAATCTATGTAGGATGTAGGAAGCGATCTCCATTAGACAAAACCCTACTATTGTAAATAAAATTAAATTAAGCATTACTCATCTGGCCCTAAATTTGAGTGTTAAAATTGAAATAGCTAAAAAAACATTCCAATGTCCATACTTCTCATATCTCCTTCGAAAGACTTTAACACATTAAAGAATGAAATAGAACGAATCGACTCAAATTTGGATGTTCAAATTTGGCCAGCAATTAAGGATAAAAAGAGTATCCTATTCGGCGTCTCATGGAAACATAGGCATGGTATTTTTGAAATGTTTCCTAATCTAAAAGCAGTAATGTCTTATGGGGCTGGTGTTGACCATTTAATAAATGATGAACAATTAAATGAATTGAGTATTTGTCGATTCAATCACGATTCACTAGGTGATCAGTTAGCTGAATACGTACTTACTGTGTGTTTGAATTATAAGTCGAATAATTTCAATTATATAAGGAATAGAATAAATAATATCTGGGAAACCATAGAACCAATTGATACTGATTCACTTAGTGTTGGAATAATGGGGTATGGAAACATTGGCAGAAGCGTTTCTAAAAAACTAAGCTTAAATGGTTTTAAAGTTTATGCTTTAGCTAGACAGGGGAAAGATGTGAATAAAACCGAAGTCCTAAATGTTTATGACAGAAATGAAATTGATGAATTTCTTAAAAAATCGAATATACTTGTAAACACATTACCATTGACTCCCGAAACTGATGGTATTCTCGATCTAGAGATTTTTAAAGCGCTTAAAAAGCCCTCTTATCTCATAAATGTTGGTAGAGGTGAACATTTAGTTGACGAGGATCTGATATATGCTCTTGATGCTGGCATCATAAAAGGTGCTGCACTTGATGTTTTCAATACTGAACCTTTACCTAATAGCCACCCTTTCTGGTCACGTGAGGAGTTATTTATCACTCCACATATTGCAGCATTAACTGACCCAAAGCTGGCAGCTGAGCAGATCGTTGAGAATTATAAAAGAGTCATTTCTGGCTTGGAACCACTGAATACTATAGATAGGAAAAGAGGCTATTAAAATACTTTTGATAAGAGTATTCCAAGCCAAACGGCAGTTACACCAATAAGAACCTGACCAAAAACGTTCAGGAATGCGATTAAAAAATTACCTTTATCAAGTAAAAAAAATGTTTCTGCCCCAAATGTAGAAAAGGTTGTAAAACCTCCCAATAAGCCAACTAATAAAAAAGACCGAAGCTCTCTACTTATCATTCCTTTACTCTCTATAAGCCCAACTGCTAGACCAAATAAGAAACATCCTATGAGATTTACAGAAGCAGTTCCTAATAGATAATGGAATGGCTTTTCATCTATTTTAAAAAGGTTGGAAAGCCAAAATCTGAAAATTGCCCCAATTGAACCTCCAAGACCAATAAGCAGAATATTAGTCATAGATTACTTAGTCCCGACCAATCATTGTCTGATCAACCCAATTATGATCATCTTCTACACGACCATACTGTATATCTGTAATAGCTTTGAATAGCTTTTGAGAGAATTGCCCTACCTCTCCATCACCAATAGTAATTGATTTACCATCATGTTCAATGTAGCCAACTGGTGATATTACTGCAGCTGTTCCTGATCCGAAAACTTCTTCTAGTGTGCCCTTCTCATGAGCTTCAAATACTTCGTCAATTGAAATATTACGTTCAACTACTTCTATTCCCCAATCTTTTACTAATTGAAGAACAGATCTTCTCGTAACACCTGGCAGAATTGAACCAGTTAATTTAGGTGTAATGATTTTACCATCGATCTTGAAGAGAATATTCATGGTACCCACTTCTTCAATGTTCTTATGCTCTTTTGCATCTAACCAAAGAACCTGAGTATAACCCATTTCCTGAGCTTTTTTTGCTGGTAAGAAACTAGCCGCATAATTTCCTGCTGCTTTCGCAAAGCCAGTACCACCTTCTACAGCTCTAACATATTTTAGGGCTGTAATTAATTTAACTGGATTAAATCCTTCTTTGTAATAAGCCCCAACTGGTGAAGTAATAATTATAAATTTATATGACTGAGACGCTTTTGCTGCAATTACATCATCAGTAGCTATAATGAATGGACGAAGGTAAAGAGAAGTACCTTGTTTCTTTGGAATCCATTTGAAATCCAGACTTACGACTTCTCTTAGGGCTGTAATGAAAGTTTCATAGTCAGGAGAAGGCATGCATAATCGTTCAGCTGAATTGCTAAAACGCTGATGGTGTACTTCGGGTCTGAAAATGTTAAAGTGATTTTCATCTACATGAAAGGCTTTCATTCCTTCAAAAACGGCTTGACCATAATGAAATACACTCATTGCTGGTGTAAACTGAAGGCTTCCAAATGGTTGAATTCTAGGGTTACTCCATGTACCATCCTCGAAATCCATGATAAACATATGATCAGAAAATTCCTTTCCAAACTGAAGATTATTGAAATCAACAGAGTCAAGTCTTGAGTTATCAGTTTTGTTAATTGGAATGGAGAGCACTTCTTCTGTCATTTATAGTTTTCCGTTAATTTTAAACTTCAAAATTTCTCTATTAATATGGATAATGATATTAACTAAGAGAAACAGGATTCACGATTTCTTTAATTCATGCAGGGCCTTGAATATACTTAAATATTTTTAGTCTTTGTGATACTTAACCTGAAAAAAATGTACAAGCTCTTAACACAAATCAGATTTTAATGTAATGCCGTTAACTAAATGTGAATGGATCAAAAATCAAAGTGATGATTATGTTAAATATCATGACGAAGAATGGGGGGTTCCTGTTTATGACGATAAGATACATTTTGAGTTTCTGATCCTCGAAGGGGCGCAAGCTGGATTAAGCTGGGCTACAATTCTGAAAAGAAGAAATGGGTACCGTGAAGCTTTTGCTAATTATGATGTACAAAAAGTTTCAACTTACAATCAGGCAAAGGTAGAAGAGCTGTTATTAAATCCTGGCATCATTCGAAATAGGTTAAAAGTAGAGGGAGCAATAATAAATGCGGCTAAATTCATTGAAGTACAACAAGAATTTGGTTCTTTTAGCGATTATATCTGGAGCTTCGTTAATCATGAGCCAATTATAAACAGCTGGAAACAAATGAGTGAGGTACCAGCAACCTCACAAGAATCAGATAAGCTCAGTAAAGACTTAAAAAAGAGAGGTTTTAAATTTGTTGGTAGCACCATAATGTATGCGCATATGCAGGCGTGCGGGCTTATAAACGATCATACAACTGATTGCTATAGATATGAAGTGTGTATCAGAATGAGTTTGAAAAAATAATATAGCTACCCATTACAACTAGGAAGTAGCCAAATCCTTTCTTTAGGGTCTTCTGTGATATATAATCACTTGCTTTCTTCCCCAGCAAACTGCCTATTGCTCCAATAGAACCAAATATCAATACCAGACGCCAATCGATGACTAAATCTGTATTATCTAGAATATCCATATACTTATAAAAACCAGCGATACTCTTAATTGTAATGATGAGTAGGCTGGTACCAACAGCTAATTTCATTCTAAGACCAGCGAGTAGCACTAAAGCTGGGATGATCATAAAACCTCCGCCTACACCAACCAGCCCAGTTAATGTACCAACAGCAAGTCCTTCTAAAATGAAGAAATAAATAGGATGTTTTTTTGATCTCTCAACATCTTCATAATCTTTTCCACGAATCATCAGAATAGCGGCTAGCAACATTACCAATGCAAAGATTATCAACTGGGTTTTTCCTGAAATAAACTCGGATAAAGCGGCACCTCCGTACGTCCCGAAAACACCTGGAATACCAAAAAAGATTACACTTCTCCAGTGAACCTGTTTTTTTATTGCATAGGGTATGAAGCCAAAAAAACTAATGAAAGCTACAATTCCGAGAGACTCAGCAATTGCTAATTTTTCAGGATGATCAACTATGTAGATTAGCACTGGAACGGTAAGAATTGATCCACCTGAACCAAGCAAGCCTAGTGAAACACCTATTAATAATGCACCAACCCAGGCCCAAAACATATATTAGACTTTAATATTCATACTTTCCAACCATGGCTCAACTAGATCATTTACATGAAGCACATCATATCCCTGTCCTTCTAGATATGAAACAGCTGCTGAAGCCCTCGCACCAGATTTACAATGAACCATTAGAGGTTTGTTTTTTGGGATTTCACTAATTGACGGTCTCAATCTAGTATGAGCCAGATTCATTGAGGCTTCATGATGACCCTCATCAAATTCGGTCTTTTTTCTGACATCAAGTAAATTATACTCACCGGTTTCGATTCTACTATCCACATCTTTAAAAGTAATTTCTTCTATAGATGAAGTATCACCAGTATAGGCCTCTAAGTCTTCCGGAGTTGAATAACCCTTGATTCTATCAAGACCAATTCGAATTAAATCAACAACTGCTTCTTGGATTCCAGCTTCATCGATAATTAAATAGATATCAGTCTCATCGTCTATATATGACCCTGCAATGGTATTAAACTGTTTATTTAACGGAGCATAAATTGAACCATGTAAATGCCTCTTTAAATAATCTTTTCTTTCACGTGTATCTATTATTACTGAGTTTTCAAAGCCAACCATATCTTCAATCAGCTTTTTAGGAGGATTAGGCAAATCTCCTAGTACTTTTGGTCCAAGCTTATTGTCACGTTTCATTCGAGCAAAATACATAGGAGGTTCAGGTTGACCATCAAGAATAAAATCAACGAAATCTTGTTCATCCGAGGCTGCTCTTATTGAACCATTAAATCTTCTTTCATAGCCAACAGTGGTATCTGGAACTGCTCCTAATGCCTTACCGCATGCACTACCAGCTCCATGCCCTGGCCAAACTTGCATATACTCAGGTAAGTCCATAAATCTCTTAAGTGATTTATAAAGAACCTTGGCTGAATCTTCCATAACACCTTCCATTCCAGCTGCTGTCTCTAATAGATCAGGTCGGCCAACATCACCAACAAATATGAAATCGCCGGACAGAATGCCCATCGGCTCTTCAGTTGCTGCTCCATCTGCGACCAGGTAACTAATGTGCTCCGGTGTGTGTCCTGGACTATGCATTGCTTTGAATATGATATTCCCAATCTTGAACTCATCTCCATCATTTAATAAGACGTGATCATACTTGCTACCAATTGCCCATTCATATTTCCAGTCAGCATCGCCTTCATCTGACACATATACTTTCACCCCTCTTTCTGCGAATTCTCTCATACCTGATAGGTAATCAGCATGTATATGGGTTTCAGCTACGGCTACAATTTTAAGGTTATTCTTTTCTGCAATTTGAATATATCTGTCAATATCTCGCATTGGATCGATAACAATAGCCTCTCCATTAGCCTGGCAGCCGATTACGTAAGCATACTGTGCTAATTTCTCTTCAAAAATTTGTTCAAAATACATTTCTAGCTAATTCTTTAGTTGTATGTGATATCCCTTTTGATTGCAATAGGAAGCATCTTTCTTAAGAAAGTGAATATAAGAATAACTTATCTTTTGAATATACGTTTATTGTTCGATTTCCTTGGATTTTCATTTGATACAGATGCCATGGAATGGTAGTTTGAATGCTGATAATTGGACTATTCAATAACTTTTTAACTTAAATAAAATCATATATATAATGAGAGTATTTAAATTGATTGGGGTTAGTATGATAACAGTACTAGCCTGTCTCTTAACTGTAGATCATTCCCAAGCCCAAAACCTGAAGGAATTCGAGAAGAAAGTTACAGAGTTTACTCTAGAGAATGGGATGCACTTTATAATCATTGAAAGACATGATGCACCTGTTGCAAGTTTTTATACGCATGTTGGCGTTGGTGGAGCAAATGAACCTGTTGGCCAAACAGGAATTGCTCATATTTTCGAACATATGGCTTTCAAAGGTTCACATTACATCGGTACTACCGACTGGGAAAGTGAGAAAGAAGTAATAGCTAATATGGATGAAGCCTACAAAGAATGGCTTTATGCTAAATTCAATCCTGGTACATCAGATGAAGAACTAGCAGAAAAAAGAGCAGCTTTTGAGGCTCTACAGGATGAAGCTAAAACTTATGTAGTAAACAATGAATTCTCTGAAATTGTAGATCGTAATGGTGGAACCGGAATGAACGCCAGTACAAGTTGGGACTACACAGACTATTTTTACAGCTTACCATCAAACAAAGCAGAATTGTGGTTTAATCTGGAAGCTGATCGATTTAAGAATCCTACTTTCCGTGAATTTTATGTAGAGAAAGAAGTAGTAAGAGAAGAAAGAAGGATGAGAACAGAATCAAGCCCCATTGGACGACTTGTAGAAGAGTTTCTCGCCGTCGCATATACAGCGCACCCTTATGGTAGAGCCTTAGTTGGTTGGAATTCAGATATTACAGCTACTACAATTGAAGATGCAAAGGATTTCTACAACACCTACTATGTACCTTCAAACATTACAGTTGCTATTGCAGGTGATGTCAAACCAAAGGACATGAAAAAATTTGCTGAAGAATACTTTGGTGATATTCCAGCAGGAGAACCAGTACCACCAGTTACAACCGTCGAACCTGAGCAAAGAGGTGAAAGAAGATTTACGATAGAAGGAAATACACAACCATTTATGCTAATTGGATATCATGCTGTTTCTGACTCGGATCCAGACTATGAAGCACTTACTCTACTTGGAAACATTCTTTCTGCAGGCCGTACATCTGTTCTATACAAAAGACTAGTCGAAGAAGAGCAACTTGCGTTACAAGTTCAAGCATTCAATGGCTTTCCACAAACTCAGTTTCCGTCTTTATTTATTACTTTTGTTGTACCTAATCTTGGTGTTGATGCTGATACGGTTGAAGCTCTTGTTTATGAAGAATTTGAAAAAGCCAAGCAAGGCAGCATTACACAAGATGAGCTTGATCGAGCAATAACTAATGCAAAAGCAAATCTGATAAGAGGCTTAGGCAATAACCTTGGTCTTGCAATTAATTTCGCAGGAACACAAGCTAGCAAAGGAGACTGGAGAGACCTTTTCAGATCTATAGAACGTCTTGAAGCTGTTACTCTGGACGATCTTCAAAGAGTAGCTAATCAATATCTTACCAAACAAACAAGAACCGTTGGTATGACGGTAAAAACTGACTCTTAACACATTATTTAAGGATTATATCATGAGACAATTAAGCATATTAATTTTACTCATCGTTTTTACCGCCTCTGCAGCTCACGCGCAGAAAAGGTATGATGAGATTAAATATCCGGAACTGAACAAGTTCGATAAAGCTAAAGTTGAAACCTTCCAACTCGATAACGGAATTTCATTCTTCGTAGTTGAAGACAATGAATTACCATTGATCAGAATAAGCGTAACGGCTTATGGTGGTTCTATACTTGAACCTGCAGATAAAGCTGGTTTAGCAAGTATTACCGGACAGGTAATGAGAGAAGGTGGGTCACAAAACTACCCATCAGATGAACTCAACCTCCTACTCGAAAACAAAGCAGCAAGCATGAGTTCATTTTTTGGATTTGGCTCAGCTGGTGCCAGCATGAGTATTCTGGCTGAGGATCTGGATGAACTCCTTCCTGTTTTTGTAGACTTTGTACAAAACCCTCTATTCCCTGAAGAGAAGATTGAGCTAGCCAAAACTCAGAATAAAAGTGGGATCTCTAGAAGGAATGATGATCAATCTAGTATTGCAGGTAGAGAATTCTCAAAGCTGATTTATGGAGAAGAAACTCCATATACACAGCAAACAGAATATGCTACAATTGACAATATCACGAGAGATGATATGATCGAATTGCATAAAAATGCCTTCGTTGGAAACAACCTTATGATTGGTGTTATTGGTGATTTCAAAACTAAAGATATCAGGAAAAAAGTTGAAGCAGCATTTAGCAGCATCCCTGCCGGACAAAAAACTAACATCATTTATCCTGAAGTAGATTATGAATACAGATCTACAATTAATCTTGTTGATAAACCTGATGTCAATCAAAGTTATGTTATTTTAGGTCACATTGGCGGTTTAAGGTCAAATCCGGATTATGCCGCACTACAGTTAATGAATGATATACTATCTGGTGGTTTTTCAGGACGATTAGCTCAGGTTGTACGTTCAGATTTAGGTCTAGCTTATGCCGTTGGTGGTAGCTATAGCTCAAATCGAAATTATCCAGGTCGATTCACACTTACTGTGATGACTAAAAGCGAAACCACAGCTCAAGCTATTGATGCAATCATAGGTGAAGTTGGAAGAATGCAAGATGAACCTGTTACTTCTGATGAGCTAATGGATGCTAAAGACCGTTTCCTCAACGCTTTGATTTTCAGATATGATACCAAGGGGAAGATTTTAAATGAGCAAATCAATATTGCTTACAATGGATCGGATCCTAATGAGTTTGACAAATTCGTAGAAGATGTAAAGGCTGTAACTGTTGATGACATTCAAAGAGTTGCGCAAAAATACCTTCAACCTGATGCAATGCAGATACTTGTTGTTGGTAACAAAGAAGAAATTGGCGATCAATTGGATAAGTATGGTAACATCAATGAAATGGATGTAACCATTCCAACACCTGAAGTAGAAACAGACAATACTACAGGTGATACCGAAGTTGGATCTGCGATGCTTTCGAGTATGGCAAATGCAATAGTTTCTGAAGGTACTAATGTTAGAACACTGAACGTAAAAGGATCTCAAACTCTAGTTACACCTCAGGGTAATTTCAATCTTGGTACTGACATTACTATCAATTATGAAGAGCTTTCTCTTAAAGGAATTATCAATAGTCCTCAAGGTGAGATAACAATTACAATTCAGGATGGTAATGGTACTCAAGCTCTTGGTGGTCAGGAGTATCCAATGCCACCTGCACAAGTAAAACAGCAAACTGACGCCATTCAAAGCAGCTACATGTATATAGCTCTAAATGCTGAAACCATGTCTGCAGAGTACTTAGGTGATGAAGAGATTGATGGTGCTGCATATGCTCTTGTTCGGGTAAATGCTGAAACACCTTTCACTTTAGTCCTTAACAAAGACTCATTCTTACCAATTGAAAAAAGATCCTCAGTATTCAATCCACAGACAGGTGGTCAGGTGTTGGTTATTGAGAAATTTAGCAATTGGACAGCCGTATCAGGTGTTACATATGCTTATTCCGAAATGACCTTGCAGGATGGTCAAAAAGCTTTTGAAAATACAGTTTCAGAACACAGTGTAGTTGAATAAGCTGTGATTTAGTTTATATTTAAAAGTCTCCCAATCGAAAATTGGGAGACTTTTTTGCTTGATGGGTAAATATTCAAATAATTAGACTGCAATGAGTATCTGGGAAAATCAATATCCTGAATCAACTGAGTACGCTCACTTCTACAGGTCATATATTCAGGAGGTACCTCCTACCAATATCATAGATCTCTTGAATTCACAAATGCATGAGTTCTATACATTCATTAATTCTATTCCCGGTGATCAACTATTTTCAGTTTATGAAGAAGGTAAATGGAGTATAAAGGAAGTAATCGGTCATATTATTGACACCGAAAGGGTATTTGCTTACAGAGCATTAAGAATTAGTAGGGGCGATACAACTGAGTTACCTGGATTTGATCAAGATGAATATGTGTCCGAATCGAACTTCGATCAAAGAACTTTAGCCAATCTTGCGAATGAGTATTTAGCTGTTAGAATAGCAACTGTTCATTTATTCCAGAATATGTCAACGGAGATGGTAACCATGAACGGTAAAGCAAGCAATACTAATGTTTCAGTCAGGGCTATCGCATACATTATTGCCGGGCACCAGCAACATCACTTCGATATGTTGAAAAGCAAATATCTGAATTAAAATTCAGGCATTTACTGGGTTGCTTACCCCTGCATCAACAATCCTCTTGATCAAATCGTCCTCGTCACATATTTCATCCAGTTGTAGTACAGGACCATTTTCAATCCAGTTACTGACTGTAGCACTAAAACCACCATCAATATTATAAACTACTGAACCGCCAAATTCCTGTAATGCAGCTGCATTGCATAGCTGCTCATATTGGTTTCGAATAGGAATTACCAGCATCTTCTTCCCAAGAAATAAAGCTTCAGAGGTTGTTTCAAAACCAGCAGCTGAAACTATTCCCAGGCAACTCTCAAAACTCTTTAAGAAATCATCTTTACTAACTGGGTTTACTTTTACGTTGCCTTTTTGATAGGAATTGTTGCAAGTAGGTGAAAATATATGCCATTCTATTTGCGGCACTTTTGAGAATACAGATACTAATGTTTCATGATCAAAAGCAGGCAGGTAAACGGTTATATGATCTCCAAGGGTAGGATTTAAATCCTTTATATGGCTTCGAATAATGGGGGGCTCGATGAAATCATCATACCTCTTATAATGCGACCCTAGAGGTACAGTACATGGGGCAAAATGCTTCATAACACCTTCAGCAACAATAGATTTTTTTGAAGGTCTTGGCGGATTTGGAGA
>CBFHVG010000055.1:0-48114 GCA_965659005.1 uncultured Balneolaceae bacterium | reverse complement strand
CTAAACAATGGACTGGCAGAGTTTCAGCTCGATTATGAGATCACAGAAGATCGATCATTGAAACTGCTAAGAGGCAGGAAAAAACAGACCAGTCTCAGGGTTAATTTTAATCATGATCAATCTCGATTTGTTGATAATCTGGAGATTCAAACTAGAGAGCTTGAAGTAGGAGATTACCAACTTAAAATATCACTCAAAGATCTGAATTCAGATAAGCAGTGGGAGCAGATTGTCGATTTCAATATTGAAGACAAGTAGAATGCACATTAATTTCTGAAGTGGAGCTATTTGCGTTGCTATGAGTTAATAATACCTCTATCTTTTGCCCCCTTTAGGAGAGGTGCCGGAGCGGTCGAACGGGCTCGCCTGGAAAGCGAGTGTGCCCTAACGGGTACCGAGGGTTCGAATCCCTCCTTCTCCGCAAGTTATATAATTGAAATGGTTGATGGTGGGGTATGAGTCGTAAGGAAAACGTAAAGACATCCTGTACGTATGGTAGTCCACAAGAACTCAAGTGTTAAAAGCTTGGGGATTTACTTAAAGGAACAAATATCTGATAATTAGATATTCATAATTATCCTTTAAAGAAGATGTAATATTATTTACGTTACAGGTATGTAAACAATGGGGGAAAGTAGATAAGTGTTTTGGTCTCCCAGCATAAATTTAAATCTAGTCATATGAATCGCAGATCCCTTCTACTAGGCGTTTGTTTGGTATGTTTTTCAGTAGCATGCGAGTTCCCTGATGGTGAACCCGAATTCCAGACATCGCAAAATATTGAAGTCCCAATTCTAGCTGAAAAAGAGTTTATCTTTTTAGGTGAGGGCGACGATGTAATTATTGATACTACTTCAACAGAGTTTGATTCCTTGTTTGTTGTAGATCCAACAACCAGCGCTATAAGTTTATCCAGAACTGAAGATTTCGATTTTGGTGATCTGGATGATGCAATTCCGGTAGTGGCTGTTGATCCAAATACCATAAATGCTGAGGTTGGTGAGTTAAGTCTTGGTAGCTTTTCATCTCAGGGTGCAGGTGGTAATTTAGGTCAAGCTTCTTTTCAAGCTATCACAGGTACTGATCCTGCTTTAGTTCCAGCTGGTACAACATTACCTCCTGGAGGATTCAACTCTCCTACTGTAAATGTAGGTGTAGATACTGATTATTTTGTTAGTGCAACGATCAAATCTGGATCACTTCGAATAGAAATCGAAAATTCACTTGGTTTTGATTTAGATGTTTTGACTTTAGGCTTTAATGCTGGTACAACAAACTTGGGATCTTTCAATTTTAATAACGTAAATCATGGAACTACAGTAGCTCAGACTATAACGTTTACTGAGGGTGATGTAATTCAGGATATTAATATTGATATAGATGCAAGTTGGACTGGTAGTCAGGTTACACAAGCGAACCCTGATGGGATAACTGTTACAGATGTCTCTGGTCAAAGTTTAACAGCTTCTCAAATAGTTGCTGCCGTTGAGCCTCAAGATTTTACTTTCAGAGATAGCACATTTTTTGATGATTCAGAGTTCAGATTTGAAGATGAGACCAATTTTGTAGAACTGGCTGAGGGGCAAATTGTTTTCCAGAATTTTAGGAATGATATCGGAATTGGTATCAACTTTCTTGAGATCAAATTCCCAGGAATTATTTTGCCTGATAATTTTGGTAATTACACTGATACTCTCATTCTTACGTTTAATGATATTCCGGCAAACAGTGATATCAATGCCCCGGTTGAGGATTTATCAGAAGCTCGAATTACAGCTGTGAATAACCAAATTCAGTATCAGATAAGAGCTGCAACTGTAAATACACAGCAAGGTGCTGGTTCAGCTCCAGTTACTATAACTGAAAATGATCAGGTAAATGCAACAGTTGCAATTGAGAATATCGTTCTGAACAGAGTAGTTGGTGTTGTAACTCAGAGAGAAGTACTACTTAATGATGATGAGTTTGAAGATTCAATTCTGGACTTAGCGAATGACTTAGAAGCTGAAATAACAGAAATTGATGGATTGAATGATTTATCAGAGCAAATAGAAGGTCTTGAATTTACAGATCCATCTCTGACTATCATTTATGATACTAATCTGGGTATTGATACAGATATAATTGGTGCTTTTGTTGGTATCAATGGGAAAGGTGAGGAAGTATTCCTGACCGGTAATCCTGGATCAGCTCTTGAAGTTGCTCCAACTGACCCAATTTCTGGTCTGCTCTACAATGGTGTTCAACTGAATGCAAATCAGCTTATTAAGTTTGAAATTCAGCCTTCTGCAGGTGGTATCACAACGAATGAAGTTGTGTTTGATCCTCTAACTACAAACGTGGCAGACTTCTTAAATAACTTACCAAGTGAAATCAGGTTTATTGGTAAAGCTGCTATTAATCCGGATGAATTAACTGGAGTTGTTGGAGTACCTGTAGTGTTTGACCCAATTATTTCAATTGATCTACCTATTGCTTTAGCCACCCCAATGGCAGCTACATTCTCTGATACTGTTGAAGCGGATCTGAAAGATTTACCAGACGATACCGATGATACAAGAGTAACAGGTGCTACTGTATATGTGAACTATGAAAATGGTCTTCCATTCGGTATTGATTTGAATCTGGTATTCCTTGATGCAAATGATGATACCGTTACTATTGCACCTCTACCTGGTGAGCAAGTTAACATGATCGCAGCACAGGTCGACCCTGTGACTAGATTTGTTACAGTGCCTGCCATTGATGCATTGACTTTCAGGCTCAATGAAGAACAATTCAGGCAACTCAATAATACAAGAAATGTATTCCTCGATGCTGCCTTAGTGACTACAAACAATGAAGAAATTCGATTGAGGGCCACAGATAAGGTGACAGTGGGAATAAGTATTAGCGCATCCGTTTCAGCAAATGTAGGAGGGAATTAATAATGAAAGCATCTAAATATATATTAGGTACACTTCTTGTATCCCTCTTCATGGGAGTTAGTGCGAATGCACAGATTCAACATTTTAGTTCACAAAGTCTTGGAATGGGCGGTGGAGGTACTGCTTATCAGGATGGTTATCATGCCAACTTTGTGAACCCGGCAAACCTTATGCTAAAAAGACATAGAAGACCAAATACTTCAGTTGGTCTTGCTAATACCGGTTTTAGAGCAGGTGGCGGAATGGTGAATATTCCGGTTTATAATCAGTATCTGACTAAAGGTTTAACACTGGATGGAGAAATAAGGGAGAACTTCCTTACCGATTATTTCGGATCCGCAAATGATACTGATCTTAATGATTTATCATTAACGCTAGATGTGATTCCTTTTGCATTTTCAAACCGAGGAGAAAAATCCGCTTTCTCACTTGCTGTAAGATCGCGTGTACTCTCTAAGTCAAATTTCAGTCGTGGTTTCCTGGAATTAGGCCTATATGGTTTAAATGCAGACCAGTTCGGTTCACCTACAGCTGTTAATTTTCTTACAGAAACAGTCGCTTTTGGTGAGGTTTCCATAGGTTATGCCAGGGAAATCCTGAAAATGGATAATCTTCTGTTTGCTAAAAATATTAGGGTTTATGCCGGTGTTGCTCCTAAAATTCTTATTGCAGCTGGTTATGCAAATCTTAACTTCGAATCTACTTTTCAGGTAAATCGAGCTCAGTCTGGTGCTGCAGTTGATATCATTCATGATTTCAACTACTCACTGAATACCTATGGTGAACTGGGTACAGAATTCGAAAACTTTGAGGCTGCAAGAGCCAATGATCCAAATGCACCACTTGATGATTATCTGGGTGATGGATCCTATGTATCACCTGCATTTGCTGGAATTGCATGGGACTTTGGGGGAACAGCTGAAATGGATATTTCTGGAATTCCTTTTCTGGATATGCCAATATTTGGAAAAAAGACACTAACCGTAGGTATCTCATTCACTGATATTGGAGCTGTTAAGTTTGATGATGCACCAGTAAGAGTATTTAATGACGATGTATTCCAATTCTCCGGAGCACCATCAGGTGAAGATGTAGGGGATTTCTATGATAACCTTGCTGATTCAACGATTGATCCATTATATCTGGGTTTAAGCGTTGAAGATGCGGATGAGATCAGATATGCTTTGCCTGGTTCAATGAATTTAGGTGCACATTTACAAATGGGTAAATTAGGTGCCTCTATTGATTACAGTGCAGGTTTTAACGGTAAAGCTACTAACTCTCAGTTCAGTACACTTGTACTAGGTGCTGAGTACAGATTCTTCAACTTCCTTCCTCTAAGGGTTGGTGTTAGAAATGGTGGTTTTACATCAAGAGTATATACGGCAGGATTTGGACTTGATCTGAGATTCCTGGAATTAACTTTTGCAGCAGCCTTACCTTCAAAAGGAGATAGAAACGGCTCTGGAATGGCAAGTGCATTTAGTGGTTTAAATTTCAGGTTCTAGATATCACAGATAGAAATTTATAAAGCTGTGAAATTTTCTTTTAGTGAAGCTCGTTATGCATCAAAACCTATTCACTTTTGATTGTATGATGAGCTTTGCTATTTATGAATTCTTCGCGCTTCTTCTTGCATTACCGCTTAGTTATTTCTTTGCGTATTTGGTAAATAAAGAAAGGCCTAGAACCTACAAAGATGAGTTGGAACAAATGTTCCTGGTTCATTGGAATGGCCTGCCGGAAGATGAATACTATGCCTGGCTTAGGGTAAGAATGTTTTTCGCAAACACGACATCTAATGCAAAGAAGTTGAAATACATCGATAATAAAATCAAAGATGTAAGTCATTATAAGCTTTACAGTGATGTATATATAAGCGAAGAGGGCGAAGTTTATTCTTCACCATCTAGGGAAGACGTTCAGTTATAAAGGTCTTCAATTTCTTTCAGCTTCCTATCAATAAGAGCTTTTGACATCCAGCGACCATTTTGTCATTCTTGACCACGACAGTCTGATTTAGCAGGACTGTTTCTGAAGTCATTGGAACTACATTTACATCACGGAACACAGTAGTTTGAGCTTTTAAAGAACTTCCAGCCAGCATCAGAATGAAAAGGGTAGATAATAGTGATTTAAGCATATCAGCGAGATTAGATTTGAGACTGTGTTAATAAAGCGCCGAAAGGGGTGAAGAATCAAGAGAAATATCTTCTTTTATATATTTTTAAGCTCTTTTACAGCTTATCCCAAGTCAAAACGATTGATATCGAATTCTTTAGGTATGGGTAATTCCTCCAGAATATGTTCAATAAGCATTCTGGAACCTATTGAACTATACATCAATCCCTTAGATCCTAAACCTGTAAAGTAAAAGGTGTTAGCTAAAGCAGGGTGCCTTCCAATAATGGGTAAACGATTAGGTGTAGATGCCCTTAAACCGGCCCATTGTTCAGTTAGATTACTACCTTTTGAAAGCTCGGGTAAAACATGCTTCAATAGTTTTATAAGCTTAATTCTTCCTTCTTCAGTTGTATCTAAATTATCATACTTATGTTCATAAGTGCTCCCAACGGCAAACCTATGAGCATCTATGATTCCAAAATAACCCAAGGCCGATACTGAATGTTGAAATGGAATTGGTTCTTCACGTTCGAAGACTAATAATTGCCCTTTTACAGGGTGGATTGGAAGATCGAGTTTAAGTATAGGATGATTAGAAGCCGCGCCTGTGCAAACAATTAGATTCATTGCCTGAATGTCATAATCAGAATCAGTCAGAGCCCAGCCTGTATCTTTTTGATCTAATTCATCTACATCAGCCTTTATAAAAGTGACACCAGCTGATGACAAATAGCGTCTTATTTCACTAAGGAAAAGCCTGATATTTACAGCGCATCCGTCGATAACCCACAAGCCTCCTAGTGAAGAACGAATATATGGGTTGAAAGATTTTAACTCACAATTGCTAAGCCATTCAGCTGCAGTATGTTCATCCCATTCAGTTCCCTGAAAATTACCTTTCATTTTATCTTCAATTTCCTGATCCAGGGCAGGTCTTAATATGCCTTTTTGAGTATAAAATTGAACTGAACTTTCATTCTGAATCTTGCTAAGATCCTGTTTGAGATACTTCATTGCATTTGATGCACCCCAGGTGAGTTTGGCGAACCTGCCAGTAGCATAATTTGCAAGTGCGATAGGAACCCCATTACTATCATCACTGAAATCTACTTTATCGATTATACAAACTGATTTATTTAGATCATGAAAACGAAGTGCGGTAATTAAACCTGCAAGACCTGCACCAGCTATCATGTACTCATAATGCTGAGTCATGGGCTTATTAGGTTTGCGGAATTAATGATGGATACACCAGAATCTTCCATTTCAGATATAGCAATTGATACTGAGTTATTCAGGTCAATACCTCTGCAGGCATCTATAATAACAGATACATCAAAACCAGCTTCTTTTGCATCTAAAGCTGTCCATTTTACGCAGAAGTCGGTGGCCAGACCTACTATACATACTTCATTAACACCTAGTGAATTTAAAAGACCATCCAGACCCGTTCTAGTTTGCTGATCATTCTCTTTGAATGCAGAATATGAATCTATTTCAGGATGAAAGCCTTTGCGGATAACAGATGTAGCCTTTAGTGTGTTTAATCTGGGATGAAAATCAGCACCATTAGTACCTATAACGCAATGATCAGGCCATAAAATCTGCTTTCCATAAGGCATATCAATGACATCATAAGGGCTCCTGTGCTCATGATTTGAAGCAAAGGACAGGTGTTCTCCAGGATGCCAGTCTTGTGTGAGTATAATGATTTCGAAGCCATTCATGAGTTCATTAACTATTGGGATAATCTGATCACCTTCGTTCACTGCAAGTGCACCACCTGGACAAAAATCGTTTTGAATGTCTACAACTAGTAATGCTCTTTTCATGACAGCTTATTTATGAGTGAATCTCTAAGCTCCATAAGGTTCTGGCTAATTCCAACTTTATACACATGTGGATTGTCAAATCGTTTGTGTTCCTCATTCAGTAACTGAAACTGTTTTTCAACATATGCTGAGATTGTTGATACAGACCGCTCCATATCCAGGACTTTCCCATTATCCATAACTTTATGCATCAATGGTGTGTAGGCAAAATGTTCAACTCTGGTTTTCTTCAACGGAATGAAGGGATGTATTATAAGAGGAGTTGCTGATTCATCTTCCAATAAAATACCATCAGCATAGAATGTGCCATCATCATTCAGATAGCGTACAAGCCGTTTTTTGCCCGGTAATGTGATCTTCTCAATATTGTCAGAGATTTTAAGAGTAGGGGTTGAGTTGATCGTGTTTAGTTTATAAACACCATTCAAAGCCGGATCATCATAAGAAGTAGATAACCGGGTTCCAACACCGAAGAAATCAATGGGTGCTTTTTGTTCAATAAGACTTTTGATCAGATATTCATCCAGCTGATTGGAGGCTGCGATTTGAACATATTCTAATCCCGCATTATCCAGTAACTTTCGTGCTTTCTTAGATAAATAAGCCAGATCGCCACTGTCCAGCCGAATAGCTTTTAGCTTATGACCCTTATCTTCAAGTTCTCTGGCTATTTTAATTGCATTCGGAATACCACTATTCAGAGTATTATAGGTGTCAACCAATAGTACTGTCGAATCGGGATAGTATTCAGCATACTTCTTGAAAGCGGTGTATTCATCTTCGAATGACTGAATCCAGGAGTGGGCCATGGTTCCACTCACCTCTAAATCATAAGCTTTGGCCGAAAACACGTTTGAGGTTCCGTCTAAACCTCCAATTATAGCAGCCTTGCTAACTTGTATGCCTCCAAAGCCCTGGGCTCTTCTAAGGCCAAAATCAACCACTTTGCGGTCCTTCGCCACAAATTTGATCCTACGTGCTTTAGTAGCAATCAAAGATTCAAAATTCAGCAGGTTCAATAGTAGGGTTTCAATGATCTGAGTCTCGATCAGATTACCTTCAACCCGTACAACTGGTTGATGTGGAAAAACGATTTCACCTTCTTTAACTGAGTAAATTGTTCCGCTGAAGCTAAAACCATGGAGGTAGTAAAGAAAATCCTCTGAGAACCCTTGTTTTCTGAGATATTCTATCTCATCGTCATGAAAGCGCAGATTTAGAATGTGATCAATGACATCACTTATACCTGCAAATACAACATAACCACCGTTAAAGGGTAGATTTCTGAAAAAATAATCGAATGAAGCTGAATCACTTTGCCTGCCGGACAAAAAATATCCCTGAGCCATAGTAAGCTCATAGAAGTCGGTGTAGAAGGCGGGTTTATTTAAGATCATGCCTGAAGTTACAAGGAAATTTGGAATGTGGAATGTAAAATGTGGAATGTGAAATTTTGAATATTCTAAAAACCCACCAGTCACCTTGAGTGAAACCGAGAGGTATCACATGGGGAATGAGCAGTTCAGCGTTTGATATGTCTTCCCGCTATGGCGGGATCGACATGACAGTTAAACAAAACAAAAAAGGCTCTCCAGATTCAGAAAAGCCTATAAGTCACAGAGCAGAGCTCTGTGACTAGTTTTGATTATCAATGGTCTACGAATTAACAAACCTCGTCATAGTGCTCTGTGACTAGTTTTGATTATCAATAGTCTGCGAATTAACAAACCTCGTCATAGAGCTCTGTGACAGGTATGATTAGGATATTATCCTCTGTAATTACGTCTAACCTCGTCACAGAGCTCAGCTCTGTGACAGGTAAGATTAGGATATTATCCGCGGTAATTACGGCGCCTAACCGTTTTCTTAATCTTCTTATTACCGATCCACACCTTCTGATTGGTTTCTACATTCACCATTTCAAGGTTTACGGTGTAGAATATGGTCAGGTCTTTTCGGTTAGGAGCTTCATCAACGATAGATGAGATATTACCTATCATCATATAATCGGCGCCCAATTCCTGAGCCATTTGCTTAGTAGTTTCTTCAGAAGCATATACCTGCTGTTCTTCGCGTTCCTGACGGATGTCGGCACGTTCTTGCTGGCTTGCTACTACAGAAACAGTTCCTGAATTCACAAAGGCACGTTCAAGCTCTTTTGTGATCACTTCTGTGTCGATATGTTCCTGTGTTTCATTGCGAACATATCCTACTATAACAACCGGAGGTTTTTGTTCATTACGGTTATGCTGAACTAACCAGGGCTTTGTTAAAGCATCTGTGATCATTTCTTCAGATACCAGTCGTGCATCTGTATCATTCCACTGTCCTGAAAGATCAGAAGTAGAAGCGGGGTCAACTCGGTTGATGACATTTGATTTACATGCCATCAAGGTACTTAGTATCAATAGGCTTAATAGGGCTGTTCTTCTCATTATTGTGTGTTTTTAGGGTGATTAATATGATTAAATTAATATGAATAAATACTCTCAAATACTTCTAACCGGGTATTACCGGTGATGTTGTAGGTTTTTGTTTCCTCAAACATTACACGATCCCTTGCATCCAGATACTGTAGGGTGACATCATGTTCACCTTCAGGCAGATTGATTACATGCATCCAGCTTTGTCCAGGCATGGTTTGCCAGGCTCTTAAATCTGCTTTCTCACTGGCTTCCTGAAATAGAAAACCGAATAACCAGGCCAATATTCCCCAGCCTTCACCTTTATCCTCGGCTGCATCAGTTAGTTTAGAGGTACCGGCTGCTTTAAGAACGGATCTGGCAAGGGCACGAGCATAAATTATGGGTCTTTTTGCATCAAAAACATCTAGTGCTACGGTATCCATTTCTTCCAGCATGTGTATGTAATACTCTTCGCCATTTGCTTTTACACGAATGTTATTTACCTGGGTATCATAAAGCCACATCTCAGGTATAGAAAATTTTACATAGGCATCATCCAGAAAAAGGCGAAAACTCTCTTCACGCATCTGAGGGGAAATTCCAGTAAATGCTGAAATTAATACGTTATACGAATCAGCATCAGTTAAATCCTGCAGGTCTTTGATTTCAGGTCCATAAAACCTTCTGATCTTATCCTGCTCAAAAACTGAACGCATGAGTCGGTCAAATTCAATACGAGCGTCATCTTTTTTACCAGTCTTGGCAAATAAAACAGTAGAAAGGTAGCGACCCATGGCACTGCTTTGAGTATTCACTTTCTTTAAATCAATATTTGCAATATTTGTACTGTCTGCCTTTTCAAATACAGTTGCCAAGCCATTCAGTCGAATATCCAATTGCTCCATTTTATAGGCAATTCTTCTGCTTTCAACTAGAGCTCCGTCATAATCTTTTAGGTGCATGTAGTTCAGAGCCTTGAAAGCATTCAAATAAATATTCTCATACTCATTCCCATCATATTCCAGATTATTGTCACTGAGAAGAAGGGAAGCAACACCTCTGCTAATGCTTTTTGAATAGAGGTTGTCAATTTGATTTTCAGCATTTGAAAACAGAACCGAGGAAGAGTCATACATTCCAGCAAAGTGTAGTACAGTCCCATATTCCAGGTTGTAAAGAACCTGATCCTTTGATTTATAAACATCCTTATCCCCAAATTTCGAAAGGAGATCAGCTGAATAGTTAAATTCACCGTCTATAAAAGCTGTTTTCAGATCTCCCTGAGCATCATCAAGTACATACGACCGACATGCCATCAAAGTACTGATAGCCCCTAAAGCGATCAGGGTTTTTATTTTATATGAACTGTTATTTTTAAACATCCTCCAAAATCCACAGACTCTTATTAAAAAAGAATCACTTAATGTTATATTATCCTCTTTCGGAATCTACCCCAAAATCGTGATAAAAAGTCAGTATCAACATCACATTATCGTGCTAATAGTTGCAGCCTTGTTCCTGTTCATAGGATCATGCGCAACGCCCATTGCACCAACCGGTGGTGAAAGAGATCAAACTCCACCATCACTGGAAAATACAATTCCGGAAAATGGTACAACTTCCTTCGATAAGAGGAAAGTCAGCTTTGTTTTTTCTGAATTTGTTAACAGGAATACCTTTCGTCAAAATCTTCAAATAGAACCGGATATTGGTCTGGATTATGACATCTCCTGGAAAAGGAAAACGGCAACGGTTGTATTTAATGACGACCTTCCCGATTCAACTACCATCATACTAACAGTAGGCACGGGATTAAGTGATACTCAGTCGAATCGCTTGCCCAGCCCAATTCAAGTGGCATTGTCTACCGGTGATAAAATCGATACGGGTGAAATTGTTGGGAGAGTTCTTGATGCAGAACAGGGCAGCGGAAGTGACGGTCAAACCATTCTGTTATTCAAAGAGCCTTTTGATTTCAGAGATAAAGCCGATTATTCAACCCAGACCGACACGGCTGGAAGGTTTACATTTCGTTATCTGAGCGAAGGTCGTTATTCAGCATTCTTTGTGGACGACAGGAATAGAAATAAAATCTGGGATAGAGAGAATGAAAATGCACAACCTTTCCCAAAACAGTTTGCCAATGTATTTGATGAAGTTCAGGATACCGTTGGTACTCTTTTTACCGTCCGATTAGATACACTTCCTCCAAACCTATTAGGGGTTGGTTTGTTTTCAGGCCGAAGAATGAGACTAAGATTTAGTGAAGGTGTCGGTTTTGAAGATTCCGTTTCCATACAAGTTGTGGATAGCCTCAGTAATGAACCTATTGAAGCAGAATTACTCTATGGAGACCCTAATGATGCTTTTGTAGTATATGCTCAGGCTCAAGAGGATTTACTACCTGAAAACAGATATTCGATACAATTAGAAGGCTTTGTGGATGCTTCAGGAAATCACGTAACACCGTCTGATGACTATTTCTCAGGATCAGCAAGATCAGATACTACTCTGCAGCGAATCATCGGACAAGTGGGTGAGGATGGGATTTTCCCTGATCAATCTTTAAGAGTGCTCTATGCGGGACCAATAACAGACTCATTTATCAAAGACTCAACCACCATCATTATAGGTGAAAACAGTGTAGATGAATTTTCGGGAATTGAAATAAAATCGAATGAATTACGCATTAATCCACAGCCAGAGTGGCAACAGGGTGTTAATTATCAATTCCTGGTCTGGAATCCCAAAACACAGCGTCGTTTTGCAATTATACCAAAGATCTGGTTTCCGGCCGATTATGGTGAAATAGAGATAAACTCTAATTCTACAGACAGTCTTGAGTTCAATTATCTGCTTCAAGCTCAAAATGGAACAATTTCCGAAACTGGAAACTTTACTAATCAAACTATTCTAACAGAATTAGCCCCAGTGAACTATAAACTGATTGTATATCGTGATCTGAATGGAAACGGGGTATGGGATTTGGGTTCAGTCGATCCTTATGAAGCTCCGGAACCTTACTTTATCCGAAATCCGTTAAGGCTTGCCGGTGGATTTACCTCAGACGTGACACTTGAATTCGATTGATATTAACAGGTGTTAGTCGTTATCCATCAAATAGTGTCAAATCTTATTAAGGGAATTACGAAAATCAATGAAATTCCTTATTTTGTGGAAACGCTTCCAACGTCGTTAATGATATTATAAACCCATCTATGGCAACCGATACTAAAGATTCGAAAAAGAAGAATACGTCACACGCTCATTTCACTTCTCCAGAGCCGTACAGAACTAAGAATAAAGTTCGTTTTGTAACTGCAGCAAGTCTATTTGATGGACATGATGCTTCCATCAATATCATGAGACGCATTCTGCAAAGTAGTGGGGCTGAGGTTATTCACCTGGGACACAATCGCTCGGTTCACGAGATCGTGAATTGTGCGATTCAGGAAGATGCACAGGGTATTGCCATTTCATCCTATCAGGGTGGACACGTAGAGTATTTCAAATATATGGTTCAGCTGCTGAATGAGAAAGGCGCCGGACATATCAAAGTATTTGGTGGCGGCGGTGGTGTTATAGTGGATGAGGAAATTCAGGATTTACATGCAGCCGGAGTGAAAAGAATCTTTTCCGTGGAAGATGGTTCTAAAATGGGCCTGCAGGGCATGATCAACTACATGCTTGAAGAATGTGATTATGATACTATTTCGCAGGCGATACCGAATGTTCCAGCTGTTAGCAATAAAGACGTTAATGCCATCGCTCGTTCAATCTCAGCTATTGAAAATGGGCATAGCGACGTTATTCGTTATTCGGAAGACGGGTTAGCGGATGGAAATGGTGAAGTTGTCAAAGCCAAAGAGGATAAGATTATTCCTCTGATTGGGATTACTGGTACAGGTGGGGCAGGTAAGAGTTCATTAACCGATGAAATCATTCGTCGTTTCCTGAATGAATTCGGTGATATTGAAATTGGCGTGATCTCCATCGATCCATCCAAAATCAAAACGGGTGGGGCCTTGCTGGGCGATCGCATTCGCATGAACAGCATTGATACGGATAGAGTGTATATGCGTTCACTGGCTACCAGAGCAACCAATCAATCCATTTCTGGTGCTATCAAGGGTGCCATTCAGGTATTGAAAACAGCAGGTTACGACCTGATTATCGTTGAAACCAGCGGTATTGGTCAGAGTGGTACGGAAATCGTTGATATCTCTGATATCCCGGTATATGTAATGACCAGTGAATATGGTGCTGCTACTCAGCTTGAAAAGATCAACATGTTGGATCTGGCTGATCTGGTTGTATTGAATAAGTTTGAAAAGAAAGGCTCATTGGATGCATTACGTGATATCCGCAAGCAAATGATCCGAAATACAGGTGCCTGGGATAAGAAGCCGGAAGAAATGCCGGTATTCCCAACTATTGCCGCTCAGTTCAATGATAAAGGGGTGAATCATCTGTTTTCAGCTCTTGTAAGTAGAATTAATGAGCATTACGAATTGGATTGGGAAACAAAGCTTTATGCTGATCCATCACCAGCCGAAGATATTGCGGCACAAGCCATCATTCCGGGTAAAAGAGTGCGTTATTTGTCTGAAATCGCGGATACGGTTCGTGATTACCATGCCTGGTCGGAAGAGCAAATTGAGTTCGCATCCAAGCTGGATCAAGTGGAAGGAACCATTGATCAGCTACAGAAATGGAATCCAGAGGATGCTGACGAGCTTACATCCAATCTAAAGAAGATGGAAAAACACTGGTATTCAAAGCTGGATGCACTTCCTATAAACATTCTGGATGAATGGGATGATTTGTACGAAAAGTACACCGCCGACGAATTTCAGGTCAAAATCCGCGATAAAGTGATTTCAAATGAGCTTTATCGTGAATCACTATCCGGCTTAAAGATCCCAAGAGTGGCTTTACCGAAGTCTAAGAATAAAGGCGAGCGACTCAAATTCGCCCTGAAAGAGAATTTACCGGGTTATTTCCCATACACGGCTGGTGTATTCCCATTCAAACGGGAGGGAGAAGATCCAACACGTATGTTTGCCGGTGAAGGAACACCTGAGCGTACAAACCGCCGTTTTCACTATGTAAGTGAGGGAATGCCAGCTGCGAGGCTATCAACTGCTTTTGATTCTGTGACCCTTTATGGAGAAGATCCGGATCATAGACCTGATATCTACGGTAAGATCGGTAACTCAGGTGTGAGTATATGTACGCTAAATGATATGAAGAAGCTGTATTCAGGCTTCGAGCTTACTTCACCAAAGACTTCAGTATCCATGACAATCAATGGTCCGGCACCAATGATCCTGGCTATGTATATGAATACAGCCATTGATCAGGAAGTAGAGCGCTGGCTGAAGGAGAATGGCAAGTGGGAAGCTGCTACCAAAAAGATTGAAAAGATCTACAAAGAGAAGGGCTTGAAAATCCCTACTTATTCCGGCCACATTCCACCAAAGAATGATTCCTTTGGTTTGGGATTGTTAGGAATCTCAGGAGATCAACTTGTTGATAAGAAAACTTATGAAACCATTAAGGCTAAGACACTTAGCTCTGTAAGAGGAACGGTTCAGGCCGATATCCTTAAGGAAGACCAGGCTCAGAATACCTGTATCTTCTCCACTGAATTTGCCCTTAAGATGATGGGTGATATTCAGACCTATTTCACACAGAATAATGTGAGGAATTACTACTCTGTTTCCATCTCAGGATATCACATTGCGGAAGCGGGAGCCAATCCGGTAACTCAGGCGGCATTCACACTGGCGAATGGATTTACCTTTGTGGAATACTACTTATCACGCGGCTTGAAGATCGACGATTTCGCTCATAACCTGAGTTTCTTCTTCAGCAACGGTTTGGATCCGGAATATGCGGTGATTGGTCGTGTTGCCAGAAGAATCTGGTCGGTAGCTATGAAGAATATGTATGAGGCTAATGATCGCTCACAGAAGCTGAAGTATCATACTCAGACATCAGGAAGATCATTACATGCCCAGGAAATCCAGTTTAATGACATCAGAACCACCTTACAGGCGCTGATGGCCATTTATGATAATTGTAATTCCCTGCATACCAATGCGTATGATGAAGCCATCACCACGCCAACAGAGGAATCTGTACGTCGTGCTTTGGCCATTCAATTGATCATAAACAAAGAGCTGGGAACAGCTAAGAATGAGAATATCAATCAGGGTTCATTCTTTGTGGATGAGCTGACAGATCTGGTAGAAGAAGCCATTCTATCCGAATTTGATCGCATCACGGAAAGAGGTGGGGTGCTGGGAGCCATGGAGAATATGTATCAGCGTGGTAAAATCCAGGATGAGAGCCTCTATTACGAAACTAAGAAGCATACTGGTGAACTACCGATTATTGGCGTGAATACTTTTAAGAACGATAAATCTACTCAAAATCAGGAACCCATTGAACTGATTCGATCCACCGAAGATGAGAAGCAGCAGCAGATTGATAATCTGAATGCTTATTGGGATGTGAATAAAGACAAGGGAGCCGAAGCCATTCAAAAGCTTAAGGATACAGCCATTAACAATGGCAACATCTTCAACGAGCTGATGGAAACGGTGAAGTATGCTTCCCTGGGACAGATATCACAGGCTCTTTATGAAGTTGGCGGGCAGTATAGACGGAATATGTGACGAGTTAGTTTTTTAGGATGGCTCCCAATCTCGAGATTGGGAGCCATCTATAATATGTTAGTATCAAACATAGAGTAGGAAAGGTCGCTCCCAAGCTCTGTTTGGGAGAGTTGGGTACACACTTCGTCATCCCGGAAGAGTATCAAATCTTTCATGATTACATTACCATCTTTTGTGCCTACATTGTAGAAACACAAAAAGGCACTCCTTGGACACTCTCTTAATCGCAGCCATCTTCTTTTCGGCCGGATCCTTCATTCCATATGGTATTTCACTATTGGTTTCCGAAAAAATGAAGGAAGAATTCATTCGCTACAAATTCGAGCAGTTCAGAATACTTACAGCCGTTCTAGAAATTTTAGGTGCTCTTGGACTTCTTGCCGGGATTTATGTGCCTTTCCTTTTAGTCTTTTCTGCAGCCGGTCTCACACTGCTGATGTTTTTCGCATTTATCATTCGAATAAGGCTGAAAGATGCTTATCACCTTATATTGCCTTCATTATGTTATTTGTTGCTGAACATGTACATTTTCATAGAGGCATTATCACTATACACTAATCTCTAAATACTATCTTATGGAATGGGTCAAAATTGCAATTCAAGTTATAATAGCGGTCTCCATCTTCAACGTCTGGTTTCTGAACTTTAGTAAATCAACACCATTTCGCGGTGGGGATGCAGGAAACATGGAAGACGAATTCAAAGCTTATGGTTTGCCGAGCTGGTTCATGAAAGTGATTGGATTCCTGAAAGTATCATTAGCCATAGCTTTATTAGCTGGTATCTATTATCCGGAACTGGTTATGCCCGCAGCGGCAGGAATGGCCTTTCTGATGTCAGGTGCTGTTAGTATGCACTTCAAGGTGAAAGACCCTATAAAGAAAGCCTTTCCGGCTTTTACCTTTCTAGTGTTATCGCTCATTCTGATCTTCTTTTGATATTATCGGTTTTTTCGTAGCTGGTGGGGTAATATTCTCAGCTATGACCATGCTAATGGGAGATATGCGAAATGCCGCATTAATTGAACAAAATCCTAATTCCAGTAACCTTACTCCTGAGTTTCTTTATGGAGTAGTTGTAATCGAAATAATTCTTACAGCGGCCTTCATCGGCGCAATTATTCAGGCGATACTTAAAAGAAAAGATTATGAGGAACATGCCTGGTGGTTGATTTCCAGTCTTTTCTTCATGATGATGCCGGCAGTAGGCAGGGGGGTCTTCTTCGTTATGGCTGTAATTAAAGAGGGATTATTCGATGTGCCACTCTATGTGCCTAACAATATTGCCGTAGCTCTTATCATAGCAATGCTACTCTTCTTTGCCTGGAAGTATAAAAAGCTAAAACACCCGGCTACCTGGATAGGTGTAGTGATTAATGCTATAACTCTATTCCATGAAGCTATTGGTTCAAGTGAAACTGTGCAGGCGATTTTAAAAGCTTTAATTAAATTCCGCCCTTAACGAATAACGAATAACGAATCTATATTGAATTCAATCGTCTCAATTGATTAGATTAGCATATCCTTAAGTTTCAAAAAAGGCGGAGGTGGGATGTCAGACAAGCTATTTAAATCCGATTCAACAGGCGTCATGGATGAGATACTGGCCCATGATGATTACTTCAATGCACTCAGAGTAAAAGAATACAGTAGGCTCGACCGCGAAGGTCACGTCTATCTGGATTATACCGGTGGGAATTTATATGGGCAGTCTCAATTAGAAACACATTTTAGAATGCTGGAGCAACATACCTTCGGTAATCCTCATTCTACCAATCCCACATCTCAGCTGGCAACCGATTATGTAGCTGAAGCCAGAAATAAAGTGATTCAATTCTTTCATGCAGAAGATTATCACTGCGTCTTTACTCCCAATGCATCTGGCGCACTCAAAATAGTAGGAGAGTGCTATCCTTTTGAGAAGAATGGACAGTTTCTGCTGTTTACAGACAATCATAATTCAGTGAATGGTATTAGAGAATATTGCAACAGAGCGGGTGGAAAGTTTGATTATGTTCCAATGCACATCGAAGATTTGACGGTTTCAGAAGATGACCTATCGAAGTTGTTGAGTGAATCAGACAATGATCATAAACTCTTTGCCTTTCCCGCTCAATCGAATGTTTCCGGAGTTCAGCATGACCTGAACTGGATAGACAAAGCACAAGAACAGGGTTGGGATGTATTGCTGGATGCAGCTGCTTATGTACCCACTAATAAATTAGATCTGCGAAAGCATCAGCCTGATTTTGTCTCCATCTCATTTTATAAAATGTTTGGTTATCCAACTGGGATTGGCTGTTTATTGATTAAAAAGAGCTCTTTTTCCAAACTTGAAAAGAAATGGTTTGCCGGTGGTACCGTAAAACTGGCTTCTTCTATTGCACCATTTCATTTCCTGACTGAAAATTATGAGCGATTCGAAAACGGAACTATTTCTTATCTGGAAATACCAGCTATTTCATACGGACTTAGGTTCCTGGATATGATTGGTATGGATCGACTCCATGAACGTGTTCATTCACTTATTAGCTATCTCTATGATGGGTTGAAAGATCTATCTCATTCAAATGGTGAGAAACAGCTTAACTTCTTTGGGATGCCCGGCAGTGAACACTCAGGTGGAACAATGGTGATCACATTCAGGAATCCTGATGGCACTAAAATTGACTTCGAAAAGATTGAGGAGCTTTCAAATAAGCAAAAGATTTCCATTCGCTCGGGATGCTTCTGTAATCCTGGCTTGGATGAAACTACCAATTGCTTAACTACAGATGAGATAGCAAGTTATTTTCAGAGCAGAGAAACCGGCGACTATCACGATATGATCACTACTCTTAACAAAATGAGAGGAGCAACGAGAGTATCAGTCGGTTTAGCAACCACCAAAAATGATCTGGATCTTTTTATCAGTCTGGTAAATAGTCTTAAGGATCAGCACATCTAAGCTGATCAATGCTTCATATAACAGGTTTATAACTCAAATCCTTTACAGAAATGTAATAGGAACCTTTCAAGATGGATAGCTATGTTCTTTAGTCGCTAAATAAATATGAACTTAGTCAAGCCAATTATGTCAGACCAACTCACCAAAAAGATCGATGATCTTTGCACAAATCCCCCGGCAAATTACGATGATATCAGTGTACTCTTCCTGAATTGCACCCTTAACCGTACACCTATTTTATCGCATACTGAAGGTCTGATTCAGGTTGCTCAGAATATTTTCGAAAAAGCAGGTGCAAGCACGAAAGTAATTCGTCCGGTTGATTATGTTGTGCCAGCAGGTTTAGGTCTGGATATGTCAAAAACACCGGAGTGGGACCGAGATGACTGGCCACAAATCCAGGCTGAAATAGATGCCTGTGATATACTAATTCTCTGTACTTCAGTATGGCTTGGGGAAAAATCCTCAGTTTGTAATCGAACTCTGGAGCGCATGTATGGTTACACTCATCAGTTTAATGAAAAAGGGCAGTACCGAGATTATGGTAAGGTAGGTGCTACACTTATTACAGGTAATGAAGATGGGGTAAAGCATTGTGCTATGAGTATTCTTTTTTCACTTTCTCATATTGGCTATACAGTTCCTCCACAAGCTGATGCTGGATGGATGGGTGAAGCAGGTCCTGGTCCATCATACCGGGATGAAGGATCAGGAGGTCCGGAAAACGATTTCACAAACAGGAATACAACCTTCCTGGTATGGAACTGTCTGCATTTGGCAAGGATGCTGAAAGATCAAGGTGGAATACCCGCTCATGGTAACCAGCCGGATGAGTGGGATGCCGGTTGTAAAGCTGGCTTTGACAGTCCGGAACACAAGCGCTAAAAGTTATAACAGATTAAAGATCAGTCGGAGGAATCCTGCTGATCTTGATTATTTTTAAGCCCTTGAATGATCACCCAAAGCGATGTACCAATAGCTGTTGCTAAACTAAGTATGATGGCAATAACAATTCCTATGCTCATGTGAATACGGTTTATAATTATTCTGTTGGGCAACTTAAAGCTGCAAAAATATATAAAGTGCTCCACATTAATTCTATGTTTTGCGCATATTGGTGTTTACGAATACTAAATCAATATGCATGTTATTATGACTACAGAAGTAATTGTAATCATTATTGGTCTAATCTTGATGCTTGTTTCTGTTTTGGGCAGCATTTCATCAGGTGAAGAGAAGGAACCTATTCTTGGAGCTGCAATTAGAGTGGGGTCCGGTCTCATCGGGATAATGCTCATTATATTTGTTGGCTTCACATATGGTTCAATAAATATGCAGGGCAATATTGAACAGCCAGCAAAAGGAAATGTATTGGAAGTATCTTATCCAATACAACGTATTCAGATCATATCACCGATCGCAGGAGATGCAGTAGAATGTCGAATACTAAGTATGGGGGTATATCCAGATAGCCATGAAAAAGATATCTGGGTATTATTGAAACCATCAGATGGAAAATATTACCCACAATCTGATCACACGAATACCTCATATAAAAGAAATGGTGAATGGCAGGTAATCACGCGCTTTGGTGGCGATCAGTTAGAGAACTATGAGATCATTGTGTATGAAACTAATGCTGATGCTTCCGCTTTCTTTACTAATACCATCGATCAGTGGAAAATAGCACTGGATTATCCCGGTTTAGAGGAAGCTGACTTACCGGATGGTGCTATTGAGGTAGATCGTATATTGGTTTCCCTTAAAGAAAACTGTAGAGGTGTTTTCTAAACAGATCATTATCATGCCTTGATTGGCTGATTTTATCAAAGTAACATGACAATATTCATAATCGGTAAAGTATGGCCTGAACCAAAGTCATCAGCAGCTGGGAGTCGAATGATGCAACTCATTCAACTTTTAATAAGAGCTGGACATACCCTGCATTTTGCCAGCGCTGCATCTCATACCAATTTCTCTGAAAGTCTAGATGATGTTGCCATTACGACTCATGAAATCCTGCTAAATGATTCTTCATTTGATGACTTAATCAAAAGTATAAACCCAGATGTGGTTATTTACGACCGTTTCATGACCGAAGAACAATATGGATGGAGGGTTCATGAGCATTGTCCCAGTGCAATGACTGTTTTAAATACTGAAGACCTTCATTTTCTTCGATCGGCTAGAAGTCGAAATCCTGTTAAACCTGACTTCCATCATGATGATACTTGGAGGGAGTTATCCTCTATATTCCGATCTGATTTGAATCTGATCATTTCTGAAGCAGAAATGGATATTTTGATTCAAGAATTTAGTCTAGATAAAGATCGTCTATTCTATTTACCACTTCTGTATGAGAATCAAGGCAAGGTAAACTCATTTAAGAATCGAAGCGGATACTGTACCATTGGTAACTACCTGCATAAACCTAACCTTGATGCTGTTAAACGCCTTAAAACAGAAATTTGGCCTCTTATTCGAAGTCTTCATTCAGATGCACAACTACACATTTATGGTGCTTATTGCCCTGAGTCAATTAAGCAGATGCATAAACCGCAAGAAGGCTTTAATGTTGAGGGTAGGGCTGATGATGTTCATGAGATTTTGTGCAAGCATCGTGTGATGCTAGCGCCCTTAGAATTCGGAGCGGGTTTAAAAGGAAAGTTGCTTGAAAGTATGATCAATGGTTTGCCAAGTATAACTACAAGTGTTGGTGCTGAGGGCATTACAGGAGATGATCGATGGCCAGGTTTTATCCTGAACGACTGGGAAAGTTTTGCTAAAAAAGCTGTATCGCTTTATTCTGATGAAGAATATTGGGTGGGATGTCAAATGAGAGGTTTCGAGCTCATAAGAAAACGTTTCAGTTCTGACTTGTTCGAAACTTCATTTGTGGAGAGACTCAGTGAAATAAATGAGAACCTTTCCTCACATCGAAAGGAGAATTATATCGGAGCAATGCTGCGTCATCAAAATTTTGCCAGTACTAAGTTTATGGGTAAGTGGATTGAGGATAAGAATAAGGGACGAGGTACTTAATACCTTTGTCATCCTGAGCCAAGCGAAGGATCTTTACAAATAGTGATAGATGCCACTTTTGTCTTGACACAAAAGTGGCGAAAAGGTCAAGAAAATTTCAAACTCCTCGTTTCGGTTTAGCTTTAATTCTTCGAAATGATTGATGGCCGAAACTCGTCAAACATGAAATTTTCGTTTGAGCTCAGGTACCTTGAAACGTTTGATTGGTGCCGTTTGTTGAACACTAGTCATTCAGAACCCCAGAGGGGTGATGAATCTTTTCTTATTCGAATGGGCTCTCTTTAAACAAAGATCCTTCGCTACGCTCAGGATGACAAATTATGGGCTCTGGATGACAAGGAAAGGATTACGGATCACAGAGAAGTTGGCTTAAGCAATAGCACCGCCACAACTGGAACCTGCACCAGCAGTACAGCCAAAGCAATGCTGATTTATAATAATTTCCCGGTCTTCAAGCTTTGAAAGATTGAAATCTTTGATGTGCCTGCTATCATCCAAATCAACTTTCAATTCCAGCATTTGATTGAAATCACAGTCATACAACCAACCATCCCAACCAACACTTATCGTGCTTCTGCACATAACACCCGCAGCAGCTGAAGGATTAAAGGCATTTACAAGCTCTTCCATATACATATCATAATTCTCAGAGATGATGAGGTATTCCAAAAAGCGACTAACCGGCAGATTTGTAATGGTGAACAGATTATCAAAATGAATGTCATAGCCTGAGGCCAGTCTATTCTTAAATGTCGATTCTAAAACCGATTGATCATCTGGGAGGAAGGCACCTGCTGGGTTATAGACCAGATCCAATTGTAAATCAGGATTTCCTTTACCGTATCCTACTTCATTAAGCATTTGAAGAGCTTTTACACTTTTATCAAATACACCGTCACCTCGTTGAGAATCCGTGCGTTTAGCTGAAAAATAGGGAAGAGAAGATACTACGTTGATTTTATGTTTCTTATAAAACTCAGGAAGATCATTGTACTTCTTATTAGCAAGAATGATGGTGAGGTTACATCTAACGATGATCTTAATCTCACTATCTATTTTCTTGATCTCTTCAACAAACCAGCGGAAATTCGGATTCATCTCTGGAGCACCACCAGTAAGGTCAACCGTTTTTATACCTGAACCTTCCAATGCATCCAAACACTCTTGCATGGTTTCTTTGGTCATAATCTCTTTTCGGTCAGGACCGGCATCCACATGACAATGCTTACAAACCTGATTGCACATTTTGCCAACATTAACCTGCATAATATCAATCTTAACAGGCCTGAGTGGATAAAGTCCGATATTTTCCAATTTCTGCTGGAAGGTTGGAAGTGCATCTTGGTCTTCCAATACCTCAACTTGTTTTTGGGCTGATGAAAGTTCGTGATCTCTGTATTTTAGGCTCTTAACTGACATTCACTCACATCATTTTTTTATTAACCTGATTCATCATCTGTACACTATGCACAATTGATGCTCCACCTCGAATAGCACCGGCTACATGTACCGCTTCCATCATTTCTTCTTCATCAATGCCTTTTTTAAGTCCGTCACTGGTATAAGCATCAATACAGTAAGGGCATTGAATTGCATGTGCAACGGCAAGAGCTATAAGTGATTTCTCACGCTGAGATAATGCACCTTCTTGAAAAACAGCATTATAGTATTCAAAAAATTTATCACCGAGTTCTTTTTGAAAGTCAGTAATGTTGCCAAATTTGGCCAAATCGGCTGGGTCGTAGTAAGTGCTCATGCAGATAATGGATTTGTTGATTCTTTTAGATAGGATATTCACTAAAGCAAAAAGCTAATTCTTCGTTCACTTTAGAAGCAGCTTAAAGCCAAGATGAGTATAAAATAAAAAAGCCCGTTAATCTAACGGACTTTATAACGAATCTATAAAATCTGTAGTCCAGCAATCTAATTAGAAGCTAACAAACCCTTCATGCGTTGTACTTCTGCTAATTGAGTGCTATTTGGATAATCTTCAAGGATTTCATCAATTAATTCAACTGCTCTTTCAATATTAGCAGCTTTATGATGAGCTTTAGCTGCCTGTAGTAAATTGTAAGGTGTTGTAGAGTCATTATCATCCCATTCAGCTGCTCTTTCAAATTTCATAGCTGATTCCGGATACATCTCTAAGTGATAAAGGAGTGAACCATAGTAGGAGAGTGAGCCTACACCCAAAATACCATCAGGTGTATCATATTTCTTGATATAACCCAATGCATCTTCATAAAGCCCTAATTTGAAATAGGATACTGAGGCATAGTAGGTAGCAAGATTTCCAGCGTCGGTTCCCGAGAAGTTATCAGCAATTTGAATCATTCCCAGAGTGAAATCAGCATCATCACCATTAAGTGCTCTGTCATAATCGCCATTGGTATAGTAAGCTTCGGCTTCAGATAAAAGAACTTGAGCCCGTTCTTCCTGAGATTCAGAGTAAAATGAGTATCCAATTAGTGAGCCTACAATAACTGTAAGGGCTACAAGTACAGAAAGGATGGCTGTTTTATTATTTTGATAAAAACTGTTGACCTTACCAACGGTTTCTAGTAATGGATCGGTCTGTAGTTCTTCTTTTGTATGCTTATCAGTCATTCTGTTGATTCAGTGTATAAATATGTTCAGTAATTCGGTCTAAAAAGTCGGTTTCAACGATCAGCCTATAGTCTCCAAAAATATCATTGTTTCGAGACTATGCCAAGTGTTCTAATTAAATTCTTTCCTCTAATTGTCCTGATCTTAACTCATAAACCACATCAGACCTCTTAGCTATATCCATTTCATGAGTGATTAGCACAATGGTCATGTTTTCTGCTTCCTTTAGGCTAAAAAGTAAATCCAGAATGACTTCAGTATTTTTATCATCCAAATTGCCTGTAGGTTCATCAGCCAGGATTACTTCTGGTTTATTCATTAGTGCTCTTGCCATGGAAACGCGTTGTTGTTCACCACCTGACAATTGAGTAGGACGGTGGTTAGCTCGTTCGCCAACTCCAAAGTGTTCGAGAAGACTGTATGCTCTGTCTTCCACATCTTTCAATTCCATACCTGAAATAAGAGCCGGCATAGCCACATTTTCTAATGCTGAAAATTCAGGCAGGAGATGATGAAACTGGAATACAAAACCGATAAATTTATTTCTAACCTTAGCCAGTTTATCCGAAGAATAGTCTGATATGAGAGTGTTATTCCATTGAATGATTCCAGTATCAGTGGTATCAAGTCCGCCTAAAACATGTAATAAGGTAGATTTGCCGCTACCACTTGGGCCAACAACTGCATTTATACTTCCACGGTTTATATTTAAGGAGATATCCTTGAGAACCTGCAGTTCTTTACCTGTATCGCGACCTTTATATGTTTTGGAAACATCTGATGCGCTGATTATGAAATCGCTCATTCTTTATCCAGTTTTGAATTTGTGAAACTGGGGAAGATAATCGGTTCTATATGCAGGCACTTTCCTGATTCAGTATCAATTACAGAATGCACAGCACACACATGATTATCACCATTAGCGGATTGGTATTTCTGATGAACACCAGTCCTAAACCTCTTGATGGCCACTTTTTTATCCATACCCAAAACAGAATTGAAAGAACCGGTCATACCAGCATCAGTAATATAACCAAGGCCTTGCGGAAAGATACGTTGATCATTGGTTGGAACATGGGTGTGAGTACCCACCATTACTGAAGCTCGTCCATCTACATGCCAGGCTAAAGCTATTTTCTCGGCAGTGGCTTCAGCATGAGTGTCAATAAAAATCAGATTGGTTTCTTCACTAATTTTCTCAATTGCCCAGTCAACAGCATTAAACGGATCGTCAATTTGTTGAAGAAAAGTTCTACCCTGTATGTTAATGACGCCTATTTTTAAATCCTTACCAGGCACATCATAAACTCCAAAACCAAATCCAGGATTACCTTTAGGATAGTTTAAGGGTCTAAGAATCGTATTATGCTGTTTCATGTATGGAAACACTTTCCATTTTGCGAAAGAGTGGTTTCCGCCTGTAATAACATGTACTCCTAAACCATGTAGAGCTTTGATAATGGTATCATTTATTCCATGCCCCTCATGTGAATTTTCACCATTAGCGATGACGAAGTCAGCTTTATACTTTTTAATAAGACTTGGTAAAACGGTTTCAAGTAGACTGAGGCCTGGGCTTCCTACAATATCACCGATGAATAACACACTTAACTGTTGAGACACTTTTGATCAGTATGGTTAATTAGAAAGGAGGGAAGATACGACTAACTGATCTCTTCAATAAATTTTTCAATGGAAAAATTAACTCTTTCAAGCAGTTTATCTTCATTTCCGCCCATTTCAACATTCTTGCGTCTTTCTTCGAAGAGTTCTTCAGCCAGACTTAGTGCGGCAAGCGTCATTATGGTGGTTTCCGGCTGTTTACTAAGCTGGTTTTTATACATGTTGAATTTATCATCAACATACTTACTGATCTTGATCATCAGCTGTTCTTCATGTTCTTCAATCTTGAGGGGATACTGTCGCCCAAAAATAGTGACCTTAATGGATTTCATGATCGTTGTCTATGTATTTATCGATCTTGGAGATTAATCCGGAAACTTGATTACGCAGGGCTATGCGTTCTGTCTCACTAATTGCAGACATTATATCTGTCTGATTACCCTGCATATCCTCAATTTTCTGTTTGAGACGGTTATTCTCTTTCTTAAGCGTTTTAATTTCGCTTTTTAGGCTTGTAACGTGTTCCCGAATAATGCCAAGTAATTCATTGAACCGCTCATTTTGTTGTGAGCTGTTTGTCATGGCTACCTATGATCTTAGTTTAGCTGAAAACTGTTTTTCAAGTGCTTTGAGCACTTTACTAATTATAGGTTCTATATCTTTGATATTCAAGGTCTTGTTTGGATCAATGAAATTTAATCTGAAGGCAAGGCTTTTGTTCTCTTTTCCTATGGAGTCTGATTCAAATACATCGAAAATTTCTATACTGTTTAAAGTATTACCTGCATTATTCTTAATACTTTTCAATAAGTCAGACGCAGGTATTTCTTTTGAAACAACCACTGCCAGATCAAATTCAATAGGAGGAAATTTAGGAACTGGGGTATATCCAGCCTCTTTTTGTTTTGAAGTAATTTCCTCTAGAAGGGTTAGGTTAAACTCAGCTACAAATACTGGATAACTCAAATCATAGATTTTACTGAGTTCAGTACTTATGCCTTTTAGATAGGCAACTTGCTGCTTTTTGTGCTTAAATATGAGAGTGTCATTATCGTCAATACTTTCTGTGACATTAACATCAAGTGCAGAAAAAATAGCGTTGACTGACGATTTTAAATCAAATGCACTTAGATTTTCCGGTTTTGCATCCCAATGTTCGCTACCGGTTAAACCACCAATTCCCATTATGAGTGTGGTCTCTTCTCTAACACCATCAACCCAATTACCTACCTCAGATTTTTTGAAGGTATGTCCTATTTCAAAGAATCTTAGGGTTTTAGCTTTTCTATTGAAATTGTAGCCCATTGCCGTGAGCATGCCATGGAGCATGTTCGGGCGAAGAGTTGTCATCTCCTTTGAAACGGGATTTAGAGTCTGAACTAGCAGATCTTCATCACTAAAAAGTTTAGCTCTATCGTGAGGGAGTAATGAATTAGAATAGATCTCCTTGAATTCTGCCATTACAGCTGCTTTTGAAACTAACTGTAAAAAATGCTCATGAAAGGGAATAGGATCTGGTAACAAGTAGTTAGCCGTTTGAGGAGAAGGAATACTATTGTAATCAATAATACGTCCCACTTCTTCAACAAGGTCAATTTCTCTTTCAACATCCGGACGGAATGATGGAACTACACAAACTACTTTTGTTGAAGTCCATTCAATAATTGAGAATCCAAGGTTATGAAGAATATTGGCAGAATGTTCTGTATCCAGTTCTGTTCCAAGAATTCGATTAAGAAACTCAGTTCTCAATGTGAGTTTTTTTGCTTCGAAAGGGACTGGATGAATATCCATTGTTCCTGAAACTATTTCTCCTTCAGCTAGCTCAGAAATCAATTGTGCGGCACGGTGAGCAGCAATTGAAGAGTTTTCAGGATCAATACCTCGTTCAAACCGGTATGAGGAATCTGTTTGTAAAGCTAAAGCCTTAGATGCTTTTCTGATGTGAGTAGAATGGAAATAAGCTGATTCCAGAAGAATATTGGTGGTTTTCTCAGACACCTCAGAATTCTGACCGCCCATTACCCCTGCAACTGCAACTGGCTTTTCACCATCACAAATGAAGAGGGTGTTAGCATCAATTTCACGATCCTCATCATCAAGAGTTGTAAACTTTGTCTTCTTATCGAAGCTTTGAACTACGATTTTGTGTCCGGCAACTTCATCATAATCAAATGCATGAAGTGGTTGTCCCATTTCATACATAACATAATTGGTAACATCGACTACATTATTTATAGGTCGTAAGCCAATTGCTGTTAGTCTATTCTTGAGCCATGCCGGCGACTCTTTAATCCTTACATTCTTAATAAGTTTGCCTACGTATCGGTGACATTTTTCAGTGTCTTTTATTTCGATACTGAGGTCCTTGTCATCTAATTCATTAGTATCCAAATTGACTTCGGGATAATTGAATTCGAGGTTTAAAACTGCGGCAAGGTCTCTTGCGACACCAATGTGCGAAGTAGCATCAGGTCTGTTTGGTGTAATGGCAATTTCAAAAACAGTATCTTCATAAAGATCAATAACTTCGCTTATAGGAGTTCCTGGGTTCAGGCTATCATCAAGCACCATAATTCCACTATGATCATCACCAATACCCAGTTCATCTTCAGCACAAATCATCCCACGAGATTCTTCACCACGAAGTTTGGCTTTTTTGATAACCAGGTTCTTGCCGTTATCCAGCGTAATTGGGAGTTCAGAACCAACTTTGGCAACAGCTACCTTTTGTCCGGCAGCAACATTTTTAGCTCCACATACAATTTGAACAGTTTCATCACCAGTATTGACTTGACATACGCTTAGTCTGTCAGCATTTGGATGCTGCTTTTTATCCAGCACCTCACCAACCACAACACCCTCGAGTTTTGACCCGATTTTGTGAATTTCCTCGATCTCAAGACCACAAAGTGTAAGATGCTTCGCAATACTATCGGTATCTAGATCTAGGTTTATGTAATCTTTAAGCCAGTTGTAAGAGACGTTCATGAATCAATTAAGCTTTTATATCCCGAATTGTTTGAGGAAACGAATATCATTGTCATAGAATGTCCGAATGTCGTCCATTCCATATTTCAGCATGGTAATGCGTTCAACGCCCATACCAAATGCAAAACCTGAATATTCCTCAGGATCCACATTCACTGCTTTTAAAACATTTGGATCTACCATTCCAGCTCCCAGAATCTCAAGCCATTGTCCATCACCTTTGGCATCCCACCAGATATCCATTTCCATACTGGGCTCAGTAAATGGGAAGTAGGAAGGGCGTAATTGGTACTTTACATCATTTCCGTACATCATTTTAATAAAGGTAATGAGTGTCTCCTTTAAGTGGGCAACGCTGATGTTTTTATCTATATACAAGCCTTCAACCTGATGGAATAGGCAGTAAGACTTAGCTGTAATAGATTCATTTCGATAAACCCGGCCTGGCATGATGGATCGAATAGGTGGTTTCTGCTCAAGCATAAGGCGAATTTGAACAGGGGAGGTGTGTGTTCTTAAAACCTGATCATCATTACATGCTTCTTCGTGTTTCTTTACAAAGAAGGTATCCTGCATATCCCTTGCCGGGTGATCCGGTGGGAAGTTGAGAGCGGTAAAGTTGTGAAAGTCATCTTCAAGTTCAGGGCCATCAGCAATAGAGAAGCCTAATCTATAAAAGATGCTTTTAATTTCGTTTAGTGTTTGTGTAAGGGGATGAAGTGACCCAAGCTCTTTGTGTTGAGCTGTTAAGCTCAGATCCTCTTTGGCACTTCTCGCACCTCCTGAAGTAGTTTCTAATGCTGCCTTAGCATCATCAAATACCTGTTGAGCCAGATTTTTAACTTCATTCATGCTTTTGCCAACCAGTCCACGTTCCTCCTTTGGAACAGAACCAATTTGTGCAAACATTGATTGAATTTTCCCATTTCTGGAAATGAATTCAAGACGGAATGCCTCTAATTCATCGGCATTAGTAATTGAAAAGGATGAGATTTGCTCTTTGAGATCGGTGATTTTATCGATCATGACTCTATCAGGTGTAAATAAAGTTAGCAGATAATAAAAACCCCTCACATAAGAACTATGTGAGGGGCCCTAGGTAAATCAACTGTCTATTTCAGGGCTTCCTGTACAATGGCAGCAAACGCTTCAGGATCGTGAACAGCCAGGTCTGCTAGTACCTTACGGTTGATCATCATATTCTTTTGGCTCATTGCGTGTATGAGTTTTGAATATGTTGTTCCGTTAAGGCGTGCAGCGGCATTAATTCTGACAATCCAGAGCCTTCTGAAGGCTCTTTTACGTACTTTACGGTCTCTGTATTGATACTGTAGAGCTTTCTCCACTGCATTTTTCGCAATGGTATATACGTTTTTGCGCTTACCCCAGTAACCTTTCGCCTGCTTTAAAATCTTGCGACGACGGCGACGGGAAGCCACTAAGTTTGATGAACGTGGCATTTTGTCTTGGTTTAAAATTAATGTTTAAGCGAACGGGATTAGTGCCTTTATTCTGGCTTCATCCGACTCGTGTACAAGCGTAGTTGTACCCAAGTTGCGCTTCGTTTTGCTACTTTTCTTGGTTAGGATGTGACGCTTAAAAGCCTTCTTACGCTTAATACGGCCTGAACCGGTAAGCTTAAAACGCTTCTTCGCACCACTATTTGACTTCATTTTCGGCATTAGATCTACCCTTAAAATGTATTTTTAAAAAGACTTCGAAGATAGGGACTTATCCACTTGGAATCAATCAATCTTTTACTTCTCAGGTGCAATTATCATGGTCATCCTACGACCTTCCAGTGTAGCCTTGGATTCCACCTTGCCATGATCCTCAAGTTCCTCTGCTAATCGGGATAAAAGTTCATTCCCTTTTTCAGTGTAAAGCATGTCTCTTCCACGGAATTGTACGGTAGCTTTTACCTTGGCTCCACTACTTAGAAACTCTTTGGCATGCTTTGTTTTAAACTCGAAATCATGATCATCGGTATGAGGTCTGAATCGAAGTTCTTTAATCTGTATAGTGTGTTGCTTCTTTTTTGCTTCCTTATCCTTCTTTTTCTTTTCATACATGAATTTGCCAAAATCAATAATTTTGCAAACAGGAGGATTGGCATTAGGAGCAATTTCTACTAAGTCCAGGTTGAATTTTTCTGCAATTTCTAAAGCGCGTTCCAGATTGGTTACTTCATGTTCGTCATCGGGCTTGATTAGCCTTACAGTTTGCGCTCTTATTTCGCCATTTATTTTAGGCTTGTCCGGATCCGGTTGGGGTGGACGTCTGAATCTTGGTCTTGCGATAGTTAAGTACCTCTTTTTAGTTAGTCTTCAGAGAGTTTTTTGTTGTTTACTATGTCCTTAAGGTGGGAAATTAACTCAGAAAAATCGAAACTTCCAATATCACCTTTTTTGTGTCGACGAACTGATACACTATTCTTTTCGACTTCTTTTGCACCAACAATTAACATATAAGGTATTTTGCTGGTTTCAGCATCCCGGATTTTTCCTCCGATTTGCTCACTCCGCTCATCAACGGTAACTCTCATTCCTACCGTTTTCAAAGCTTCTTCAAGTTTCTTTGCATATTCATTCTGATCATCAGAAATAGGTAGTATGCGGGCCTGTTCCGGTGATAGCCATAAAGGGAAGTCACCAGCAAAATGTTCTATCAGAATACTGGTAAATCGCTCCATAGATCCAAAAGGTGCTCTATGTATGATTACCGGTCTATGTTTCTCATTGTCGGAGCCAATGTAATTGAGGTCAAAGCGCTCAGGCATTACATAATCTACCTGTACGGTACCCAGTTGCCATTTTCTGCCAATAGCATCTCGGATGATGAAGTCAATTTTAGGGCCATAGAAACTTGCTTCACCTGGAGCTATGGTATAATCCAGACCCATTTCATCAGCAACCTCTTGAATTTCGGTCTGGGCTCTTTCCCAATACTCCATCTCACCGCCATATTTGTCTTCATTATCATCTCTGAAAGAAAGGCGGATATCAACAGGCATTCCAAAAGTCTCAAAAACAAACTGGGTGAGTTCAATTGTGTTTTTAATTTCTTCTTTTAGCTGATCATGAGTACAATAAATGTGTGCATCATCCTGAGTAAAACCTCTAACTCTTGAAAGACCGGTCAATTCACCAGACTGCTCATAGCGGTATACTGATCCGAACTCAGCCAGTCTGAGAGGGAGATCACGATAGGAGCGGAGATCACTGCTGTAAATTCTGTGGTGATGAGGGCAGTTCATGGGTTTAAGCATGTACTCTTCATCATCAACTTTAATAGGATCGTACTGTGAATCTTGATAGTAAGGGTAGTGCCCACTGGTTCTGTATAAATCCAGATTCCCAATATGAGGTGTAATTACTTCTTTATAACCGCGCTTAACCTGTTCTTCTCTCAAAAAAGCTTCCAGTGTTCTTCTAAGAATAGTACCATTAGGCAACCAAAGTGGTAAGCCACTGCCAACCATCTTATCGATCATATAAATACCGAGTTCCTTACCCAGTTTTCTGTGATCTCTCTTCTTAGCTTCTTCCTGAAGATGAACCCATTCTTCCAGCATCTTCTGTTTTGGGAAGCTTATACCATATATCCTGGTTAACTGCTTTGAATCATTATCACCTCGCCAGTAAGCACCTGCAAGGTTAGTTAACTTGATAGCTTTAACTACACCCGAATTAGGTACATGTGGCCCACGGCAAAGATCTGTGAAATCACCCTGAGTATAGAAAGTAATATCACCGTCTTCGAGTCCGCCAATCAAATCTACCTTATACTCATTTCCAATATCTTCATAATGTTTCATGGCATCAGCTTTTGAGATCTGACGACGCTCAAACGTATTTTTGTTCCTGGCTTTATCCAGAAATGCCTTCTCAATCTTTGCAAGATCGTCCGAAGTGATGGTTTTATCACCAAAATCAATGTCGTAATAGAATCCCTGTTCTATAGGAGGCCCAATACCAAATTTAGCTTCAGGATAAAGTTCCTGAACAGCTTCTGCCAGCAAGTGAGCAGATGAATGCCAGAAGGTGTATTTACCATCTTCAGAGTCGAAGGTGTTGATTGTAATATCACCATCTTCATGAATAGGTCGATCCAGATCGATGATATTGCCATTTACAGTAATGCTGAGTGCCTGCCTGGCTAAACCGGAAGAAATTGATTCCGCTACTTCTAAGCCGGTAGTTCCGAATTGATAAGTTCTTTTGGAGCCGTCAGGTAATGTGAGTTCGATCTTGTCTTTAGACATTAAAAATCAAAGGTGTTTCGCGATGACATGTTCGCGCCAAAGATAAAAAAAATTCATATGCAGTGTTGTTTAGCTGATGAAGAAAATTTAATTGCAGATTTTGAGCATAGATAGCTAAAATCCATCATCAGAAAACGAATAAATTGAACACTTTGGATAGCACTACTTTTTTTGAGAAACACCCTATGCTGGTCTTTATTAACGAGGGAGAGAAAATCGTTGACGCAAATAAGTCAGCAGCTGAATTTTTTGGATTGAAGAGAGATCAATTATTAGGAAAGAAAGTCACGGAAATCGGAGAATGGAGGTCTATTAACGATTTAAGCCATAAAATTTCCAAGGAACAGGAATCTGTGGTTGGTTCAAAAGTTTGGGTTACAAAAAAAGGCAACGGTCAAGTTGCTTACTTAAAGCCATCGGTTAGCAGTATAGAATATGAGAATAGGGTAATAAAGGTAGCTATATACCACGATTTGACTTCAACTATTCTTGAACAAAAAAATCCAGTTTCAAGAAGCCTTGAACAAGAAACTTTTCCAGTCGCTGAAGTTGAATGGCATGATCAAAAAGGATTGATCAGATGGAATCAGAGAGCGGAGGAATTATTTGGCTTTACTCTTGAAGAATCTAAAAATGATGTAGATTTCGGTGATAAGATCATTCATGAAGATGACAGAGGTTATGTAGAACAAAAATTCTATGAGGCTGTCAAAGAAGGGAAGAAGCATACCACCATCATTAACAGGAATTATAGAAAAGATGGAACAATCATCTATTGTGAATGGCATAATTCTTTGATTTATGATTCTCAGGGTAGGCTATTATCTGTGCATTCGCTGGTAAATGATATTAATGACCGAATTGAATATGAGCATAGAGTTATCGAAGCTAGAGACAGCTACATTGATCTCTTCAATGCCGTAAGTGATGCCATTTATATACAGGATGAAGAACAAAACTTCATAGAAGTTAATGACGGATTATGTTCAATTTTTGGATACAGCAGAGAAGAGCTCATTGGCCAGTCCATATCTAAACTTGAAGCTCCCGGTAAAATGGATCATGACTGGTATGTCAAGGTTCTTGAGAGTGTTCTAAATAATGAACCTCAAAATGTGGAAATATGGTGCTCAAAAAGAAATGGTGAAGTATTCCCTATGGAGGTTTCCATTTCAAAGGGTTCATTCTTTGGTAAGGATGTCATTATCAATGTCGCCCGCGATATATCTGATCGATACACTTCTGAAGAAGAGCTGAAGCATAGAAATGAGCTCTTCTACAAGCTATTTGATGCATCACCTATTGGTATTGCGATTCTCAATAAGCATAAGGAAGTAGTTATGGTTAACCAGGGCTTTGAGGATATCTTTCAATACGAACCAGACGAGATAATTGGGCTTGAGTTAGATAAAGTGATAGTTCAGGAAGAATATAGAGACGAAGCAGCTAGTCTCACTGAAACAGCCGTTAATATTGAGTGTGTAACAAAGCGCAGGAAGAAGGATGGTACATTAACAGATGTTATCATTTACGGTATACCAGTTATTATTGAAGGTAAGATGGCAGCCATTTATGGTCTTTATGTAGATATTACGGATCAGAAAGATGCTGAAATGAAAATTGAGCGATCTCTAAAGGAGAAAGAAGTGCTGCTCGCTGAGATCCATCACAGGGTAAAGAATAACCTAGCTGTGATAACAGGCTTATTAGAGCTGCAGATGAATCAGGTAACAAATAATGATGCCTGGGATGTTCTGAAAGAGAGTCAGATGCGCATTCATTCAATCGCTTTAGTTCATGAAAAGCTCTATCAAAGTGAGGACTTAGCTGAGATCAGTTTTGATGTTTACATTTTGCAACTCTTACAGATGATGAAACGATTTATTAGAGGGGAAGAAAAAGAGATTCATGTTGAAACTGACCTTGATGAGGTGTCATTAACCGTAAATCAGGCTATTCCATGTGGTTTATGGTTCAATGAAATTATCACCAATGCTTACAAGCATGCCTTTAATCATCAGGACGAGGGGACGATCAAAGTTGAATTTAAAGATCTTGGTGACAAACTAAGATTTACAGTAAGTGATAATGGGGTTGGTTTGCCGGATAATGTGGATCAATTAATGAAGTCTTCATTAGGTATGAGATTAATTAGAACGCTGGCAAAACAATTAAATGCCGATTTCCAGATGAAAAATCATGATGGGTCAAAATTTGAAATCGTATTTAATAAAGAGCATGAATTGATCTAATTCAGATTATTACTTGCATTTGCTTCAGCATTTCTTTTGTTAAGTAGTGGTGGTTATAAAACTAACGAATTAAGGTTACATGAAGCGGGGAATAATATTACTCGCTTTTAGCTCTTTACTCTTAACCGGCTGCTCTTCCGGCAACTCTTCAACACATTCAGCTAAAGGCGAATCAGGTTTGCTATCCAAGGTTACGAAAGCGTTTAAAGATGGTGCTAAACATCGGGAAACGACATTCAAAGCCGAGAAAAAGTCAACTAAAGACTGTATAGATGTGGACTATTTGACTAAACAGGATACAAAAGATACTCAAGTTGCGTCCAGGTCAACGATGTTCAAACTAAAGGTTAAGAAAAAAGCTGATGAAGAAGTGCGTAATTCGGCCAGTATGGATTACTACTCAAGTAATACTAAAAGCGCACAAGGCATAACTCCCTGCGAAGAATAATTTAATTTTGAGCCTTTCATATTCAGGGTGTATTATTGCTATCAATTAGCAATAAAGGGATTCATGCAGTCTATAAAGAAGCCACTACTTTTACTTGTCTTTCTCTTACTTTTTTCTGCATTTGGAAATGCACAAGAAGAAGATTATATCTTCCCATCACTCACTGCTGAAGATTTAATAGAAGCACTTCAAAATGATTACTCAGTGACAACATCCTTGTCTTATAACTCAGCCAGAGATTATATGTTTGAGGATTTTGATCTAATTAAGGAAGGTTTCACAATACGCGGCGTTTACTCCGGATATGAATACGATTATTTAATGAATCCGGATAGAATTGAAGCCCAGGACAACGGATTTAACACCGAGCACACCTGGCCACAGAGCTTTTTTGATCAGGCTTCACCTATGAGAACGGATATACATCATTTATTCATCACACGAGCTGATGTGAATGGTGCCAGAAGTAATTTCAAGTTTGATGAAATTGATGATGCACAAACAGATCGTTGGTATTATCTGGATCAAAACCAGACTTCTATACCCAGCTCAAATATTGATGATTACAGTGAATTGAAATCGAATACCTCGTTTGAGCCACGAGAGGATCATAAGGGAAATGTAGCTCGGGCTATATTTTATTTCTGGACCGTTTATCAGCAGAATTCTGATATCATCAATGATGGAACGGATAATGAAGCTTTCTTTAATAGTATGAAAGATGTCTTATTGAGCTGGCATCTTGAGGATGAAGTAGATGAAGCGGAGATTCAAAGATCTCTGAATGTCGAAACTGTACAGGGCAATCGTAATCCATTTATACATGATACAACGCTTGTCAGAAGAGCTTACTTTGGTGCCGGTCCGGTTGTGATTACATCCAATGAAGAAGAAATGTTTCCAAAAGAGTTTTCACTGGAACAGAATTATCCGAATCCATTTAATCCTTCAACAAATATTGCATTTACAATCGCGAGATCAGGGTTGGTTCAGGTAAATGTATACAATGCATTAGGCCAAAGTGTGACAGAATTGGCAAATAAAGTCTTCAATGCAGGTTCCCATGAGCTTAGGTTTGATGCAACTAATCTACCGAGTGGTTTATACTATTATCGAATTCAGTATGTGGGAGTTAGTGAGACCAGGGCGATGACTTTAATAAAGTAAGTGCGTTCTGGCAGATTCGAACTGCCGACCTCCACGATGTCAACGTGGCGCTCTAACCAACTGAGCTAAGAACGCATTTTATATTGTTCGATTAACATTCGGATTTCGAACATGCGAATAATAGGATTTTCTTCAATAAAATTGTCAATAGATTTCTGACTGCTTCTTTGTATTTTCTTTCCATTCATGAATCTAGAAGACGAATTCGTTATTTGACATGGTAAACCGCAGATTAGTAAGAGAAGTAGCGCTACAAGCACTCTATGCCTTCCGGCAAAGTGGTGATAGCCTACAACATATCATCGATACTGTTGTTTCAGACCATGTTAAGGAATCCAAAGAAGCTCGACGTTTTTCTGAGCAGCTCATCTTTCGTACCCTCGAACATGAGGAAGAATTTGACGAGATCATCTCGAAACATGCTCAGAACTGGGACATTAATCGCCTGGCACTTATCGACAGACTTGTTTTGAAAATGGCACTTTGTGAGTTTCTCCATTTCGAAGAAATACCAACTAAGGTGACTATCAACGAAGCCATTGAAATCGTTAAGAGATATTCAACCGCCAAGTCAGGTAAGTTTGTAAATGGCATTCTTGATGCTGCTTTAGAAGTATTGAAAGAAGAAGACAAGATTAAGAAAAAAGGTCGAGGTCTGATCGAAACCAGTAGTAGGAAGTAGCTCATTGTCTAATCAACAAAAATATGTAGCGATAGGAGATATCCATGGATGTGCAGCCAGTTTCAGAGCACTTATGGATAAATTAGAAGCTGATAACTTGCTTGATGATCGTGTTATTGTATTTGTTGGAGATTACATAGACCGGGGGCCTTCATCAAAAGAAGTAATCGATGACCTTTTAGTTCTTCGTGAAAAACATGAATGTGTATTCCTCAGAGGTAATCATGAGCAGATGATGATCAATGCTTTTGATCGCGATGCTATCTCAACCTGGATGCTAAATGGCGGCGAACCTACAATGAAATCCTATGGTGAAAACCTTGAGTTTTCAAATATACCTTCAGCCCATATGGAGTTCATACATCGTACATTCATGTATTTGGATACTGAAGATTATTTCTTTGTGCATGCAGGAGCAGATCCTAAAAAGACCATTGAAGAAAATATAAATCATCCGAATGCCGACTTATACTTCCTATGGAGAAGAGATCATCTTCAGGTTATGAAAACCGAGTGGGAGAAAAAGGTCGTATTTGGTCATACCCCAATGGAAAATCCATATCAATTTGAGAACATGATTGGCATTGATACCGGTTGTGTTTATAAAAACAGTGATCTGGGTAAATTAACAGCGGTTTTATTACCGGAAGAAACATTCATTCAACAAGATTGCATAGATAATATATAATGAGCCTAAAGTGTGGAATTGTTGGCCTGCCCAACGTTGGAAAATCAACTCTGTTTAATGCTTTAAGTAATGCCGGTGCAGAATCGGCGAACTTTCCTTTTTGTACAATAGACCCAAATGTCGGAATGGTAGCTGTACCAGATGATCGGCTATACAAGTTGAGTGAACTGGTTAGTTCAGCATCAACTATACCGGCAAATATAGAGTTCGTAGATATTGCCGGACTCGTGAAAGGTGCTTCAGAGGGTAAGGGGAAAGGAAATGCATTCCTTTCACATATCCGTGAAGTTGATTTGATCATTCATGTGGTTCGTTGCTTTGATGATGATGATATCATTCATGTTGAAGGTGACGTAAATCCTGAACGAGATATCAGAATCATAGAAGATGAGCTTATTCTAAAAGATCTGGAAAGTGTTGAAAAGCGTCTGGGTAATCTTCAAAAGCAGGCTAAAGGCGATAAAAGCATTAAACCTGCTGTGGCTATAGTTGAACAAATTAAAGAACATCTTGAAAATGGAAATACCGCCAGAAGTTTAAATCTGGGAGATGATTCTCTTGAAGTTGTCAAAGATCTATTTCTACTATCATCTAAACCCGTGCTCTATGCATGTAATGTTGGTGAGAGCGATCTTAATTCAGGCAATTCTTATGTTGATACTGTAAAGAACATCGCAAAAGAGCATGAGGATGAAACGGTCATGTTTTGTGCTAAAATCGAAGCAGAAATTGCTGAACTTGACGAGGAAGAAAAAGAGATGTTCCTTGAGGAGCTCGGGGTGGCATCAGGTGGCTTAGATAGACTTATTCAAGCTGCATATAAGGAGCTGGGACTAATTACTTACTTCACAGCCGGTCCAAAAGAATCACGTGCCTGGACTATTCGGAAGGGTACAAAAGCACCCCAAGCTGCTGGTGTGATCCACACTGATTTCGAGAAAGGTTTTATCAGAGCTGAAACCATAGCTTATAACGACTACATAGAGCAGGGCTCAGAAAAAGCAGCAAAAGAAGCTGGTAAAATGAGACAGGAAGGAAAAGAATACACTGTTGCCGATGGCGATGTAATGCTTTTCCGTTTTAATGTCTAAAAAGCAGCTGTCAGATAAGCTCTGAAAGTGTAGTACTTAAAATCGAACTTATCCTGATCACTGAATACCATTTTGAATTGAACGTTTGGTGCCAGTTTCCTGCCTACTGCAATGTTGTACCTGTATAAATCAGTATCCCATTTATAAGCATCGCCACTTACCGGGTTATCTGTTTCGAAGAAGTACATGGATTCACCTCTAAATGCCAGATATGTACCTGACCATCCCGGTGGCTCATATTTGAAATCAAAATTGGCACCTACATTATCAACATTAAGTAAAACCGGTGCACCGGATCCATCACGGACAAAATCTGTAGGAGATGCAAAAAACATAGTATCTCTGAATACAGGAGCTTCCCATTGTGTATAAATGGCCTCAGTTACTATCTCGAAGTAAGTAAACTGCCACTTTCCATAAATACCGGCTGATATTTGTGTCAAACTTTCCAGATCCACTTCATCTTGTATAGATTCGTTTGCAGGTTTTTCATCAAAATAAGTTCCATATGAACCTGATAAAGCCCATTCAAAGATTGCTGATGGTTCAAATTTCGTTCTTAGAGTTAATCCAATACCTGCATTAGTACTGATATCATATTTACTCAAGCCTTGGTTTGATAATGCTCCAGAAATCAAGGTATTTGATCCTTCGGGTTGATAATCAAACCTCAAGCCGGTGTTATAACCTTCATAAAAACCGTATTCAGCTGAGAGGAGAGGCTGTCACCATAAGAGTTATTATATCTGAATTTTCGACCAATCAAGCCACGCTCAAAAGAGATATTTGTGAAGTAGGTATAATTTAAAGGTTGATTAATGAAAGTTCTGTCAATCACTATCTGTTGATCAGTATAGAATCCAAATGGCGTGATGAACCTTCCACTTGTAACTGAGAATTGATCATTCGGGGCATAAGTAATGCTGGCAAGGAAAAGCTTGAAGGCATCTATTTTACCCGTCCCATAACTGGTGAATCCCATTCGGGTTTCGACAAAAAATTGATCTGAAATAGGGGCAAATCCTATCAAGTTTAATTGAGCAATATTTGAGTGAAAGTGCCTGAAATCAGCAGGAACACTATTATCCAGAAAGTTTGATTTTTTTCCTGCAGCCCTGGCTTCAAAATCAACAGTACCACCAATTTCAATCTGTGCAGATACATTTTGGATTAAGAATAAAGAGAAAAGTAGAGCTATAAAGGGTTTAGGCATTTTTATATTCAATACTCACTACTTGGATTAATTCAGAAAAGCCTTTTAGGTTAAGCGCTTCAACTTCAGAATAACTGAATCTATCATTAAGGTTATGTTCTTTCAGTAATTTCTTAGGCAGGAATATCTGCCCATCATCTGCGGCTGAACAAAGTCGTGCACATAAGTTCACTTCCGGACCGATGACGGTGTAATCCATTCGGTCTTTTGCTCCCATATTTCCCAGCACCATCGATCCATAATTAACACCAATTCCGAGTCCTCTGAAAAAGGTATTTAAATCATCATTACTCTTAAAATATTCTTGAATTTCAATGCTGGCAGATATTGCGCGTTCCAGTGCATTTTCTCCGGAAAAAACGGCAATTACCTCATCCCCAACATATTTATCGATTGCGCCGCCAAACTTCTTGAAACACTCACTTTGAAAACCCAGAGTCTTATTAAGTACTTCCACAAAATGTTTGGGATCTGTTGTTGAAAATTTTGCAGTGGATCCACGGATATCACTAAACACAATGGCCAGTTCTTTAAAAGAACCTCCCAATTCGGCTTCATCATTTATGTTGTCCTGAATCATTTCCAGTGTATGACTCCCAACATAGCGGCTTAAGGCAAAGCGTTCTTTTAATCCTATAACCATATCGTTAAATGATGTAGTAAGTGAACCAATCTCATCGTTTGACCTTGGCTCAACATGAACATTTAATTCACCTTCCTTAACTCTTAGCATGGAATTTGATAGTTCAATAATTGGGGCGGTAAAGAATCGACCTAATAATATGGCAACAGGGATAATTAATAAGATACTGATTAAAATAGTCAGTATGATATTATTACGAATGTAGTTAATGGTGTCATATTCTTCTGAAAGCAAAATTGATGCGATATAAAAAGCTTCTGTTCCCTCACCAAGTGGGCTAATAAAAGCTAAATGTTCTGTATCTCTCAGATTAGTTCGGAAGGGTGTTCCAATATGAAGGTTCTTTAGTAAGCTATCGATTTCAAATTCCTTGTTATCAATAGCTTCTATATAATGATCAAATTCAAGGTGATCATGTGAAGAACCGATTAGGCTGTTTTCTGACATGAATGCTATTTGGAAAGATGTTCCTTCAGAGAGCTCTGAAGCTTCATAATGTTGCATTAGAGACCCAAGCGTGATTGTTCCAACTATCTCATTAAATCCTAGATAAATAGGCACGCTAACAACCTGATAAATATCATTATCAATATTCCAAAGTAAAGGCCATTCAGGAGCTTCTAATGGGGCATTTCCTATAATAGCCTCTTCGATGCCACTATAATCAACTATTTTTTCACCTGTTTTACTTTGATCACCGAACCAGGCTAATACTTCACCTCTATTGTCAGTAACTACAATTAGATCTGAACGCGTGAATTCACTGAATTCAAGTACTGAAAAATATATTGTCTCGATGTCACCAGTTTGAAAAGAACCTTTAAAATTTGAGTTCTCAGCTATGAGATAAGCAGACTCAAGTAACCTGTCATACCTTAATGCTTGTTGTGTTTTAAAAAAATATTGAAGCAGTTCAAAATCTTTATAGATATCCTCTTCAATTTTCTTTGATGATGCTGAATTCACAAATATTAAAACTATTAGTAGCACCAGACCTGTTAAGCCCGAGAGTAAGAGAAATAGCTTAGTTTGAATATTCAACTTTAGCATGAATCAGAAACTAAGATCTTTGTTCTGTGAGTTGGTAGTAACAACAATTTCTTCAGACACCACATCAAATTTTGGATTATACATACGCAACTGATAAGAGCCTTCCGGTAAGTTGTCTAGTGAAAATGTTCCATCTTCACTAACTCGTGTGAAGTAGGGGGTATCCAGACTTATAATTACAGCGTTCATTTGTGAATGTATATCACAGAAAAGGCTAATTTGACCAATTCCTTCGATCTTCCATTTTGTTGAAGGGATTTCAACTGGATAGATGTCGCCCTTAGGTCTTCTCCCAATATTGAAACGTGCGCCTTTGGTAAGGCTAAATACATTGTGGAAGAATGGATCATCATTTACGAACTCAACAGTTGAACCTGTAGTAACAACAGTAACTTGAGGAATAAATTCAGCTTCTTTTTGCCAAATTTTTTGATTCGGAAGAGTTGGGGGTAGTTCAGCTTTAAAGGATGTTGGGTGAACACTAATAATGGTATTTAGGTAATTCTGAGTCTTTTGATCTTCAGCACTAGACCCTGTTTCATTAGTTGTATTCTGGCGGTTCCGGTAAGCTCTTCCTCTAAATACACGCTGCTGTTTCGCTACGGTCGGGATAGTAACTGAACCTTCAATTCGTTCTTCGTTGGCTTTTAAAATTTCTACTTTCGGCTCACTATCTACAGGATAATGGCCTGCCAGAGTTGATACAACGATGATGAGCAGGGGTAAACTAAATCGAAGCATATGTCATATTGACTTCTCTACTGAATGATTGTAAAAGAAACAGAATCTGCAGGTACGTTCCAAGGATTAACACGATCATAAACAACCCAGGCACCTCGGAATCTTCTTTTAACTAAGCGAGCGTATGCATTTGCGCGGTCTCTGGAATGAAAATCACCAACATGAATGCGATAGTTTGGTGGTTTAAAAAAGATATAGGTATCAGCTTGATATCCTGCAATGGTAGTATCAGCCCATGTTCTGAAATGTGCAGCGGTTGTATCAGCATCTTCAACGTCCTCACCAGTATATATTTGTACTCTAAATCCCTGGAATGGATCTTTTTCCTCTACAACTTCATCTTCCTTTTCAACCAGAAAGGCTTCCGGGATAGGGTTATCTTTATTGATGTAAAGATCAGATAGCTTCGTCTGATACTGTTCGTAAAACGACTGATCGGAAGGATCAATAAATCGTTGTCCAGACCCTTGTTCATCACCCTGGGATTGATTTCCATAAGCAGTGGTATCTCTGTCATTGTCCAGAGTCTGATCTGTGACTGGGTTGAGATCACCTAGATTTGGTGTTGATCCACAAGCTGAGAAAAGCCCAGAAATCAAAAATAGGGACAGGGTAAATGTTGTTAAAATCCTACCGGATGCCATGTTGTTTTTATTTCCTGATGATCTAATATGAAATATGGTGACTGCGTGCCATCAGCATACCAGTCATCAATATTATGTTTAATGATTCTCTTAACGTTTAAAGCAGCATTTTCATCTAATTGTTTCCCGATTTCTGCATCCAGTTTATCAGTAACAAAAATTGCATTCACATCCATATGCCTTGATAATGGGTCAAGTAGTTCTTTTCTATGTCCGGTTAATATGTTAACAACACCACCGGGGACATCGGAAGAATTCAGAACCTCTGCAAAAGTAATTGAAAGGAGTGGATAAGTTTCTGAAGCCATGACTACGCAGGTATTCCCACCGGTAATTACTGGAGCAATAACTGAAATAAGACCAATTAGTGGACTCTTTTCAGGTGCTATAATTCCAACCACACCGGTTGGTTCAGGAACCGAGAAATTAAAATGGGATGATGCTACCGGATTTACTGTGCCATAGATCTGTGGATATTTATCAGTCCAGCCTGAATAGTAAATTAATCTATCAATAGATGAATCAACTTCAATCTTTGCCTCATTTTCGGTATATCCAACTTCAATGAGTTCAAGTTCGAACTGCGATCTTCTTGTTTCAAGTATTTCAGCTATTCTGTAAAGAATCTGCCCTTTATTATAAGCGGATCGACCACTCCATCCTGAGAAAGCTTTTCGGGCTGCTACTACAGCATCTCGAATATCTTTTCTGGAGCATCGGCATGCATTAGCAAGAAGTTTTCCTTTCTGATCATATACTTTATAGTATCGACCCGATTCAGATCTTGGAAACGCACCTCCGATGTAGGTTTTATATGTCTTGAGAACTTCTATTCTGTCGCTCATAATCTTAAACCAGTTTTAAATAAGGCATTAATCCGTGTAAACCACCTTCTCGGCCCACACCACTTTCTTTATATCCGCCAAATGGAGAAGTAGGATCGAATTTGTTGTAGGTATTTGCCCAAACAACACCAGAGCGCATTCCTTTACTCATTTTGAATATTTTAGAACCTTTATCAGTCCAGATTCCCCCAGCTAAACCATAAGGAGTATTGTTGGCTTTCTGTATCGCTTCGTCTGCTGTTCGAAAAGTCTGTATGGTGAGAACTGGACCAAAGATTTCTTCCTGAACTACTCGATTCGATTGGGACACATTGGTAAATAAGGTAGGACGGCAGAAGAATCCCTTATCGGGAACGGCTGTTTTACTCTGATAAATATCAGCGCCTTCATTCATGCCTATCTCGATGTATTCATTAATACGTTCGAACTGTTGTTTCGAATTGATAGCCCCGATATCAGTATTTTTATCAAGTGGATCACCAACAATGAGTGTATCTAATCTTTCCTGTAATTTATGAACTACTTCATCGGCAACACTTTCCTGTACCAGTAGTCTGGAACCAGCACAGCATACATGACCCTGATTGAAGAATATGGAATTAACAATTCCATCAACGGCTTGATTGATTGCAGCATCTTCAAATATAATATTGGCACCTTTTCCACCTAGTTCTAAGGTGTATTTTTTATCAGTGCCAGCGAGAGATTGTTGAATAAGTTTACCTACACCGGTAGATCCTGTAAAAGCAATTTTATTCACATCAGGATGGTTCACAATTAAAGATCCTGTTTGTCCGGCACCAGTAACAATATTCACAGTTCCGGCAGGTAATCCTGCATCTTGAACTAATTCAGCAAACTTTAAAGCGGTTAGGGAAGTTGTTTCAGCTGGTTTTAAAACGACGGTATTACCACAAGCAAGAGCTGGTGCAATCTTCCAGGCTAACATTAACATCGGGAAATTCCATGGGATGATCTGTCCGCAAACACCTACAGATCCGACTTGTTTGCCGGGGAAGGCATATTCAAGTTTATCAGCCCATCCTGCATAGTAGAAAAAATGAGCAGCAACCAGTGGAATATCAACATCTCTGGATTCACGAATAGGTTTTCCACCATCCATGGATTCCAGTACTGCAAATTCACGTGCACGTTCCTGAATCATTCTAGCAAGGCGAAAAATGTATTTCGACCTCTCAGATGGTGATAGTTGACCCCATTCTCCCTCATATGCTTTTCTGGCAGCAGCAACTGCGTCATCTACATCTTTCTGAGTGGCTTCAGCTATCTTGCATATTTCGGCTTCAGTGGCTGGATTGATGGTAGGGAAGTACCTGCCTTTTGATGGTTTAACAAACTTCCCACCAATGAAAAGGTTATAAGATTCCTTTAGCTCAACATGATCGGTGCTTTCAGGTGCCGGAGCATATTCCCAGACTGATTCAAAATCCAGTTTTGAATTTGGTGATGTGGGCTTGTAGGGTGTATCTGTTATGTTTGGTTCATCCATATTCATTCAATTAATCAACTGAGAAATAATCAGCTCCCTGATAGTTACCTGTTTCTTGTTTGATGATTTGCATCAGAACGTCATTCGCGAGAGAGCTGGCTCCAAAACGGAAGTATTTGTTATTCAACCAGGCTGCTCCCAGTGTTTCCTTCACGATTACCAGATATTGAATAGCTTGTTTTGCTGTTCTGATGCCACCTGCAGGCTTCATGCCAATCATTTTATCAGTTTTGTAGTAAAAATCTCTTATGGCATCCAACATTACCAATGTTACCGGTTGAGTTGCAGCAGGTGAAATTTTTCCGGTTGATGTTTTGATAAAATCGGCGCCTGCATACATAGCTATATCACTGGCTTTACGAACATTTTCGTAAGTATGCAGTTCTCCGGTTTCAAGTATAACTTTCAAGTGAGCATCGCCACAGGCTTCCTTAATTGCAGCTATTTCGTCAAAGATCAGCTGATATTCGCCCATTAGGAATTTACCACGACTAATAACCATGTCCACTTCATCGGCACCCTCAGATACAGCAAATTTAGTTTCTTCAATCCGCATGGGTAAAGGTGCTTGTCCACTTGGAAATGCTGTAGCCACACTACAAACATTTATATCTGTTCCAGTAAGTTCTCTTTTAGCAACTGAAACCATCCTTGGATAAACACAAACTGCAGCAGCCGGAGGGAGATCAGGCATAGGAGCATGTAACTGCTTAGCCTTATTGCAAAGCTGAATCACTTTACCCTCAGAATCTTTTCCCTCTAATGTGGTTAGATCCATCATATTAAGGGACAGTTTCAGAGCCTGAACCTTAGCTTCTTTTTTTATGCTACGTTTGTTCAGTCGGCTAACTCGCTCTTCAACGCCTACATGATCTATAGGAACCGAACTGTTATAGTCGAAATTCATGGAATAGGGTTTAAAATTGAATTGCAAATATAGACAAAATCGGAACAGGAATTAATTGAAAATCGATTTTAACTAGCTGTTATGTTTTAATATAGAATGAGCTTTAAATCATTAGGTTTCCAACTGTGTACTATTTTTTGTTAATTGGCAATCAATGGGTTAGGGGGATACTGGCCCATCAAATCGTCACTAATTAAAAGGATAAGTTATGGCCCCATCAACAATTAATTGGCTGGGTGTTCTTGTGGCTAGCTTCCTTGTTTCTTATTCCAGGCCGTTAGGAAGAGTAAGAATGGGATGAGAATCTCTAACAGTGTTCCACCCAGAATGCCCAGGAACCTCCAGCCAAAGATCCCAAAAATCATATGACCAGCTTCATGATTGAGTAGTGATACATTATCGACCACAAACATGATGAGCCCCATACCTTTGGGATATTGATATTGAACAGCGAATAAAATATTTACATTGATGGCCATCCAGAACTGTTTCAGTATGATCCACACAAAGTGAACTAACACCAGACTGGATCCCCATTTTTATGAATGGTATCAATTTATCCAGTATGCCTTCCAGCTTAGTCACTTATCTCTCGATTTCGGTATAAGTTTTTTTCCCCTTCAGGAAAAAATTATAGATCAGATGCTTTGAACTGAATTCTTCAGGTTCACCTTCGACTCTTCGATCCCATTTTGTATACATTCTTTTCTTGGCTATGGACGGGAAGTGCCTGAAGAAGTATAAGTGGGCTCTGGCAATGGCCCACCATTCTTTTGGCTTTCCTGACAA
>CBFHVG010000054.1:0-7364 GCA_965659005.1 uncultured Balneolaceae bacterium | reverse complement strand
ATATCATTAAAACCTACCGAGGTGTTGGGTATGGGTTTAATCGCGAATTCCTGTATGCATGAATATCAGAGCCAAATTAGCCTGGACCTACATTATACTATTAATCATAGGCATCATAACCATAAGTGCCTATTCAATCCTATCAATTAGGACCTTTCTTCTGGCTGATGGTGCAATTAAGTTTGCTAATGACGCTAAATCACTGTCTATAGCTGTATCCAGATTTGACTCAGAAAATTTCGGTAATGATCTGGAAAGATTATCTGAATTTACTGGGTATGAAATCCAAGCTTATGATAGTAGCGGTACTCGGTTTATTTCATTTCCCGATTCTATAAAATCAGCTGATAATGCCAAGATCTCTGATGAAGTATTGCGCTTTCTTTCTGAAGATGAAGCCGATCCCTCTGTCTATGATACATTCAGTGATGAAAAATTGATTATTTATGTTCAGCTGAAGAATTCAATAAATAACGCAGGTTATTTGAGAGTTAGTGAATTCAAGTCGACCTACTTTGGGGCTATAGCCAGTATCAGGCACATCATTTATTCTGGGATGCTCTTTTCAATAGTTGCTGTCGTAATTGTCAGTTTCATGTTTGCCAGATATATGGCTGCACCAATACAGTTTCTTACAAAAGCGGCTCTTGATATCGCTGAAGGCAATATGAACAGACAAATTGAAATGAAACGCTCTGATGAATTTGGTACACTTTCAGAAAGCCTAAATAAGATGTCGACCCGCCTCAAAGAGGATAATGAGGAGCTGAAGAGACTGAATGAACAGCAGCAACAGTTCTATGCCGATATCACTCATGAAATTCGTAATCCACTACATACCATTGTTGGTTCTCTTGAGATGATGGAGTTGGATAATTTACCAGCAGATAAAAAGGGGAAGTATCTGAACACGGCTAAAAGACAAGCGCTAAGATTGGGTAGGTTATTTGAGGATATTAAAACCCTGCAGCGATACGATATTGATCGCGAATTTATCAAGAAAGAACATACCGATATCCGGGAGATTGCGGAGACTATGGCTGATACCTATAGGATTCTGGCTGAGGAAAAGGGGTTGGAACTAATAACTGCGTGTGATGAAAATGCTTGTATAGCTGAAGTTGACCCGGATAAAATTGAACAGGTTCTGGATAACCTGGTGTCAAATGCCCTTAAATATTCAACAAAGGGAAAGATTGAGATTCGGTGCAAGATAGATCACGGCGATGTGATGGTCTCTGTCTCTGATGAAGGTGAAGGTATTGCTCACGAGCATATTGAAAAACTTTTTGATCGTTTTTACAGAACCGATAAAGCAAGGTCCAGAGATAAGGGAGGAACAGGACTGGGTTTATCTATTGTAAGAGGAATACTAAAAGCGCATGATTCTGATATTGAAGTAACCTCAAAGTTGGGAGTTGGATCTATATTCTTCTTTAAACTGAAAGCAGCATTACCGGAAAACGGTTAATGTGATTTATTTTGGTCTGTAGAAGTAATTGTAGGCAATACCTGCCATTGCGCCACCTATTAAGGAGCTAAGTGCGTAAAGCGGAATATAAAGGTAAGAATCACCGCCATTGATCAGGTCAAAAATGGATGTGCCTATTACAAGAGCAGGATTAAAATATGAGCCTGCAATGCCTCCTACAACATAGTAGAGGCCCGCAAAACTTAATCCGATTATTAATCCATGCAAAGGAGCTCTTTTGTGTGCTTTTGTAAGCATCACTACTAAAAATACCAGCACAAAAATGAATGTAAAGAGTGCTTCAATTGTTGCAGGCTTATAAAGTTTGGACAGTGAGGTAGGTTCAATGTAATAGACGAACTCAGTAATGAAGTAAATTAAACCGGAAGCTGTAAAAGCTCCTAAAAGCTGAGCCAGTATATACTTTAGAAGGTCGCTTACTGTTAACTTTGAACTAATGAAAAATCCAAGGCTCACGGCAGGATTATAATGAGCTCCAGAAATGGATGCCCCCATATATGTTAACGCGACAAGTGTTAAGCCAACAGCCATAGCATCGCCCGATAGTCCTATAGACAGGACGATGAAGAACGTACCAATAAATTCCATTAGTAGTTTATGCATTTAAACCTGTAGCACATGTCCATCAAGAAATTTCCGATGGAAACTAATTCCCGGTAAAAGGAATTGCAAGTGTGCGATGTTTAATTATTTAATATTAAAATTGAGTTTGGCTGTAAGTTGTTATTAATAATGGTCGAACTATTTATACATTTTCCATGAATCAGCGTAGTTTTATTGATAAACTCAAAAAAAGATGGGCTATAGAAAGTACCCTACAGGTGTTTATCATTCTCATTGTTTTTGCTTGTACTGGCTTCACGGCTTTATATGTTAAGAAATTCTTTTTCTCATGGATTGGTGTTGATGATTCAGATCCTTTCTGGTTCAGAACAGTGGTTTGGCTACTTACGGTCTTACCTGCTTATCAAGTTCTTCTTCTGATTTATGGCACTTTATTTGGTCAGTTTAAATTCTTCTCGAACTTTCTGAAAAAAACCTTTGGACGATTTATTCCTTCTAAAGATTCAAAGCGATCAACTGAAATAGAGTTGGTTGATTCGGAAAACAGCTAATTTTTATTACCCAGTTCCTCCCGTTTATTTTTAGGAAGACTTGCTGATATCAAGTCATAGGAAAGTTTAATTAAGTCATAAATGAGCTCATCGTCAAGGTTACCATCGGGTTTAACTGAGTTCCAGTGTTTCTTATTCATGTGCCATCCGGGTGTTATTTCATCATACTCAGCTCTTAATTTAACCGACCGGTCAGGGTCACATTTCAAATTGATGAACTCAAAGGTTTCAACATCAGTAAGTGCGAACATTTTCCCCATTACTTTGAATACCAGTACTCTATCATCGAAAGGGAAGCCTTCTGTTACTCCATTTAGTGAGATGCAGTATTCATAATACTCTTCAATATTCATAGCTAATGGCACCTAGATTTAGATTCTTAAAATCTAGTAATAAGTAATAAAATAGAGTTCAAATAAAAAAGGCATCCGAAGATGCCTTTGATAATAAAAGATTAGTACTACTTATTCGAATGAAGTACCGCCATCTTCATTCAACGAAACTCGTAAGGTATAATAACGAGAAGCAGATCGAGTTCCTGGATTCAGGAAAGCAGGGTCATTGACATTCGGATTACCTTCGTAATAACTTAGAATTTCAATCTTTGCAAAATTACCAGTAGCTGTACGAACTAGAATTGTTGTATTGTCAATCGGGAAGATCGCAAACAACTGTGGATCATAATTGTACCAACCATTACCAGAACCTGATGGGATGGCAAGGGCATCTGCGGCATCATCTTGGTTGAAAGTTATGTTACTAGGTACTTCGGTTACATCATCAAAACTGATATTATTTAGTATATAAGCGCCACCATTCCCTGGGCCACTAATTCCACTGTTAGTAATTATTGTAGTTGCTGCGAATCCTAGATCCCAGCTTGTTGAGGCTGAATCTGTAACTATTTCACCCGTACTTAAGTTGATGAAAGTGAAGCTACCAGTTGAGCCGGTATCAGCAGGTATATCATTGATTGTATTTGTAATGATTAGGTCTTCCTCAGTGGAAGAGCTGTTTGAACAGGCAGCACCAAAAATGATGAGGGCGCTGAAAATGAGAGTAATGTTTCTTAGTCGATTCATTATTCGGTTATGATTTATGGGTTTTTAGTAAATGTTAATTGAAAAACGTGCGTAGTATCGTGCTCCAAGTTGTCCGGGCAGATAGGTTCGATCTGTGTATCCGAAAATATTATCAGCCCCAACCTGCAAGGTGTAATTCTTATTGAAGGATTTTGAAACGGAAGTGTCCCATATCCAGAAACCATCAGCAGTCTCAAAGTCATCAAATCGGTTATTTCCATTGATGTCGCCAATATTGAAGGAGCCTCTATATGCTGCCCGAATGCTGAACTGGGTATCCAAACCACTGTGATCTACAAAGAGTTTAATGTTTCCACTTTCTCTTGATCGGTTTTGAAGCTGAAGTCGCTTGGTTTGAGTTCTGGTTACCAGGATCCCGTTTTCGATTACATTTCGGGTGTCCTGAACTTCACGTGTGGCATCCAGGTATTGGAAACCTGTACTCAGGTTCATCTGAATGTCATCTCCCAGGAACTGAGGTAATTTGTAGCGGAGTTCAGCTTCCACGCCCTGAGACCTGACTTCATCCAGGTTAAAATAGGAGAATACAAACTGACTACTGGTTCTGACGGCAATAGGCTGGAACTCAATCAGGTTGTTTACATCATTCCTGAATGCATTAATGCGAAAGGTAATATCATTACTGGGATAGATATCTATTCCGGCATTGAATGCCAGCGAGGTTTCGGCTTCAATAGTCTGTAGCTGACTCTGGGGTACGATAATCTGGCTGAGAAGTCCCAGATCCTGAAGTCTGTTTAATCCATTCACAGCATTTCGTGCACCATAAACTGAGTAGCCGGCAACAGGGTTATCGAAGTCGAGGAAAAGTTGTCTGAAATCAGGAGCCCTAAATCCGGTTCCAACAGAAGCACGAGCATGTATTTTGCTAGTTGGCTTAAATAGCAGTGAAAATTTGGGAGTGAGTCGACTGTCAAATTCACTGTGATTATCAAAACGGAAGCCTCCCGTCATATTGATAAGATCGCTTGCATACCACTCGTGTTGCAAATAAACAAAGCTATTCGTAAACCCAGAATCCTCAGCGTATGTATCGGCTTCAAGTGATTCAATATTCTGACCAAATCCCAAGGTAGACATGTTCCTGCCATCCCAGGAGTAGATATTTTTCATCTCATATTTCTGGAACTGCTGATCGAATGATGTGTCTTCAAATTCATCAGGATCCGCATTTCCTATATTACTGTAGATCGTTTCAGTACTGAAATTACTTAGGTAGTAATCAGCCATTATACTTAGAGGGATATCAAAATTGATTTCAATTCCAGGATTAATACTAAAGTCCTGAATCCTGTTATTTGACTGAATACGAGAGGTGTCATTAACCAGTGTTTCAAAATCGAATGCGCTTTCAACATCTTCATAATAATACCGTGCATTAGTGGTCAGCTTGATATCATTATTCAGCTGATAGGCGTGTTTCGATGAGAGTGAGTAAGAGTAAAGTGAGGGTACTGAGCCATTTCCGCCGGCTGTAGTTGGGTTAAAGCCATCGGTACCTTCCAGGCTGAAGAAATTAGATGTAGAATACTTAGACTCATTAATACCCAGCTCTACATTTGATTGATATGCATTGAAATTTCCAATTCGGCCATCAACAGAAAGGGAAAGAGGTCTTTTCGCATCTTCTGTGATAATATTAATAACACCAGCCAGAGCGTCTGATCCCCAGATTGCAGATGATGGACCTTTAACCACCTCAATTTGTTTGATATTACCAACATTGATTCTACTTAGATCAAGGGTACCGGCTGATCGACCGATTAACGGTTCGCCGTCAACAAGAATAAGGGTGTAATCAGGATCCAGGCCCTGTAGCTGTACTCCCTTTCCGAAATTATCAATAACAGCAAGCCCGGTTTGTTCACTTAGGATGTCATCTAGGCGTGTATTCCCATTCATTTCAATTTCTTTCTCGGGAATCACTGTTACTGGAGTAGGGATGCTTTCCTGATCTCTTTGAGTTCTTGTAGCTGTAATTACAGCTGCATCGAATAAAAAAGACTCTTCTTGAAGGATAAAGGAAAGGGCTTTGGTAAGTGGAACCTCAATTTTTTGACGAATGGTTTTATAACCAACAGATGAAATAACTAAGGTATAGCTCCCTTCACTGACGTTAGTGATCAGGAATTCACCATCCGGATTTGTAGAGGAACCTTTTACGGTTCCATCCAGAAATACGCTTGCGCCAATAACAGGTTCATCATTTAGATCAGTAACCTTACCCTGAATAGTAGATTTCTGAGCGTAGGAATTCCACGTAATGAACAGACTGATTGCGACTGTGAACAGAGAACGATATAAGAATGACATTAAACTGCTTTGTCTTGACGAAGTGTTGACGAATAATTAGCAAAACAAAGAACCTGATTTAATGTGAAGACTTTGTGAAGACCGAATCTAAATAAGAATTATTTAGTTATTTCCACGCCTTTCCAGAAAGCAACATGGTCTTTAATCTCTGCTGCGGCATCTTTTGGGCTTGGATAATACCAGGCAGCACCTTGATTTGATGAACCATCCACTTCAATATTATAATAACTGGCAACACCCTTCCACGGGCATGTAGTTTGAGAAGCATTGTCAGTGAAGAATTCTTTTTTGATCGAATCTGCTGGGAAATAATGGTTTCCTTCAATAACTACGGTATCGTTACTTTCAGCGATGACTTGTCCATTCCAGATGGCTTTCATAATAGTGGGTTTACTTTCGGAAATAATGTATTGAAAGCATTAACCAGCCAGCGATGAAAGAAATTCCGCCTATTGGTGTGATAGCTCCCAACCAGCCTGTATCGGTTAGTACAAGCAAATATAAACTGCCAGAAAAGATGATCACGCCCGAAAGGAAAAGATTAGCTGACCATCTCAGAAGCTTAGCATCTTCATCATTTTTGAGTAGCATACCACAGAAGAGCAGCGAAAGGCCATGAACAAAATGATAAAGTACGGCGGTTTCCCATGTAGCCAATCTTTCGGTTGTGATGGAAGCTTCTAGTGCATGGGCACCAAAGGCACCAAGCGCAACGGCGAGGGCCATGGATAAGGATGCTGTTGCTATGAGTTTATTTGGTGACATTAATCTGACACAAACCCAGCTGCTTTATGCGAACCATCACAGAAGGGTTTATTCTGTGAAGCGCCGCAACGACAGAAACTCATTTTCTTACAGGTATTCACATGCTGCTCGCCACCAATTAGTTCATATTTTCCATCAAGCAGGAATGAGGCGTTTGGTCTTACTGTGATGTGAAGCTCATCACCTGTTTCTTCTGTTTCTTCCAATAACAATCGCTCAGGATTGTAATCCACGCCACATACCCACTCACCTTTTATATGTGAATTGTCGCAGTAAGGTTTATTCTGCGATAAACCACATCGACAAAATGCAGCTCGGGTTTCTCTCGCAATTACTTCACCTTCCGGATTTTTGATGACCAGATCACCTTCAATATAAGCCGGACCGTTTTCAACCAAAGTTACCTTATTCTGAGCCGGAGCCTTTTCGTTTTCACCACCATCCAGTCGCTCATATTGAAGAGCACCGGTTGGGCATTTTTTAATGGTAGCAATTAGATCATCAGGTGAAGAATGCTCAGGCTGTATCCATGGCTTCTTATTGATGTCGAATACCTCAGGAGATCCTTTCACGCAC
>CBFHVG010000053.1:0-38947 GCA_965659005.1 uncultured Balneolaceae bacterium | reverse complement strand
AGGAAAATCTTTTCAAGCAGAATAGATTTAAATAAAGGTGAACTGGAACTCAATGTTAAACCTCAAGGTGCTAATGATTTTGAGGTCTCTACTGAAAAATCCCTCGCATCTGTTAAAGGAACAATTCTTGGTTCCAAGTCTGATGGTTATCACTATGTAAGAGAAGGTGAGATTCAGGTTACAGCATTAAATTCAGGATTTCAGGTCACTCTATTAGAAAATCAATATGCCCAGGTAGATACTCAGGGTGATTCTATTCAAGTTGGTCAATTAACTCAGTCTCAGGTAAATGCTTTGACCTCACAGTACGATAATCTGGATGTCGAATTTGAAGAGAAACAAATAATCCTAAGATTCCGTGATGCAAACGGCCAGCTCAGAGAAGAAATAATTAAGTATTACGAACAGAAGAATTAAAAAATATTTTATTGAGCAAGTGTCGTTAAAATATAGGAGCTGAAAATGTTAAGGGGGATAAACATAACTTTATTGACAGGTGCTCTGGTTATAGTGCTTAATTCAGTGCCTGCCTTTGGTCAATTTAATATTCAGCATCAGGCACCAACAGTTATTCCATTCGGTGAAGACGTTCGACTGGAATTTATTATTCCGGGTATCACGCAAGATCAAGTATCCGAAGCTATACTCTTTTCAAAAACTGATGGTCAGCTAAGTTATACGGAACAAGAAGTTTTACTTCAAAACGGGGCATTTTATGCCAATATTAGTGTTTTAGATGGGCAAGCAAATACTTTTGAATACTACTTCATAGTTCGTTTTGTAGACGGTACTGAAGTCAGTTTTCCTGAAACAAATTATGAGGATACCCCAGTTCAAGTGCCGGTTGTAGGAGTTGAAGAAGAAGTAGTAACCTACGAACCACTTACGAATGTTGACTTTTCCATCTTGTCCCCAGAGGAAGGCTTGGCCTATTCTGCAGATGATCTTTTACTTGCAATAGCCCTTTTTTATGATCCTTATTCACTTGAAAAAGGAGAGTTTCGTGTACTTTTTGATGGAAGGGATGTCACGGCTGATGCTGACACAAGTACCTATCTGATTACTTATGAACCACCCAGAGTGAGGATGGGAACTCATAGTTTTGCTATAGATTATGTTACTGAGTCAACCAGATACCGACTACATGAATGGTCATTCAGGGTTGTAGATGTTGCTCAGGCAGCATTTTCGGGATTTACAGAAAGGAGCATACCAGTTGGTTCTGTTGAACTAACAGCCAGGAATCAAGTGATTAGTGGGGATCAAAATGATGCTTTCACTGGGAGAGTCAGATTATCTGGAAATCAAGGCTTTTTTAACTATAGACTTAATGGCTTTCTGACAAGTCAAGAATCTAATCGGCTTCAACCTCAGAATAGATTTGGGTTAAATATGAATTATGGGAAGTGGTGGAGATTAGATGCGGGTCATATATATCCTCAGGTATCAAATCTGAGTATGAACGGAAGACGTGTTTTTGGACTAAATACATCAGTACATCTGGCAAATGAGGCTATCAATGTACAGTTTTTGTATGGGGAGTTGAACCGAGATATAAGTAACCAGTATACATCCCTTCAGCGAAACGAAATTACAATCGACGATGGCACGGTTGTAGATACTACATATACATTAAATTTTAATGATGCGGGTAGAGGAACATTTAGGCGTGAAATCGTTGGTGGTCGCATTGCTTTTGGAAATGAACGCAAATTCCAGCTTGGAATTCATGCCATGAAGATTGAAGACGATACTACTTCTCTTAACAATATTTCAGACTTTAATGATCTGATAAATATAAGGGGTGATTTAGCCTCGGCATTAAGTCCACAAGATGTTACCAAATTAAACTCCCAGCCTGATTTATTAAGAGTTTCAGGTGGTAATCCGAGTGCGCGTGGCAATATTGTTGCTGGTACCGATCTTAAGTTTACTGCTGATAATAATAGAATAAAGTTTAATGGTGAGATTTCAGCTGGTGTCCTGAATAATGATATTTCTGGCGGGGCATTAACCGTTGAACGGGCAGACGAACTAGGTTTTGATATCACAGAAGATGACGCGGATTTACTCGAACGACTATCCCGATTTATAATTATCAATGAAAATATGAGTAATCTCCCACTACGAATTAGGCAAGATCAATTCGGGGATGATCAGACTGAGTTTTTCTTTCCGACGGCTGTTCTAGCAAGTAATAACCTAGCTTCATTCAATTATTTGAATAATAATTTCCGAATCCAATATAGATGGATCGGACCCGATTATACTTCTCTTGCAAATAATACCGTTCGCCGTGATATCGCAGGCCTATCATTTACAGATAGAGTGCGTATGTTTGAAAACAGGGTTTTTTGGACAATTGGATTTGAATCATTAGATGATAATGTGGTTGGAAACAAAGAGGCTACAACCAATACAAGAACCATCAGATCAAGCGTGAGTTGGTATCCGGTTGATAGGTTACTACCAAGAGTTAGTGTTGGTGTCCGTTTTAGAAACAGAGATAATTCAGTATCGCGCTTTAATCCAAATATTGGTTCTGATTTACTTAATGCCTCTGTTCAGAATTTTAAGATTGTGAATGGCGACACATTAGGTACTACAATCGCGCGGAAGAATAGTACATTTAATTTCAATAGTTCAATCACAAAACAGTTTGATGCATTCAGTAGTCGCAATGACATTTCTCTTAATATAAATACACTTCGAACAACCGATGATGTATATGATTTTGGTGATACCAGAAGTTTCTCGATGTCATTGAGTTTGAATTCAAGATTTAGCTCAACACCATTAAATACTCAATTAGGGCTTAGTGTAAATAACACTGAAACCACCAGTGGATTGAGTGAATTCAAGATCTTTGGATTATTTCTTGGAGGAACATATTTCTTAATGGACAACAGGTTAAGTATCAACGCCAGAGTGGCTACTACAAATAATATTTCCAGAATCAGGTCATTGAGTGTGAATGATAACGGTACGCCAAATAATAGTAATGATGATTACTATGAACCTGCGAATACGGATATTTCAGATAGTGAATTCGGGACATTTGTATTTAGATCAGGAGTACAATTTGATATCGATTCGAATCAGGCCTTGATCTTTGACGCCAATTTCACAAACGTTAGTCTTGCTGGAGCCTCTAATGATAGGATTGTTCAGTTAAGATATGTGTTCCGATTCTAGACAATGATTTATGCCTAAAGGCCAAAAAAAGAGTAAAAAAAAATTACTTCCCTTTATCGCTGTATTGCTTCTTTCAGTTGTCATTACTCTACTTTTATATGTGAGTGGGCCACTTCAGTTTCTTGAGCAACGAATTGTTGATGAGTTATATCTTCAAAGAGGGGCGCTGGATATTTCTGATAGTCCAATAGTTATTGTAACGATAAGTCAGACAGCGGACGAGGAGATACCTTTTAAATATCCCTGGCCAACAGATGTTCATGCTAGATTGATAAAAAATCTGAATAGAGCAGGGGTTGCAGTAATTGGATTTGATGTCATTTTCGACGAGGAGGATATTTACAATCCAAAGAATGATACCTTATTTGCAGAAGCTCTTTCTACCTATGGAAATGTTTTTCTGGCTGCTGGCATCAAATCTGATAATGAGTTCTTACGAAGCGAAAATCGTAGATTGGTTCAACCTATTTCAATTCTTAAAGATTCAAACCCGAATCCTACTGCATTTGTAGAGACCTTCAAAGAAATCGATGGAAAAGTTAAGAGATATACTTTTGGCAGAAGGTATAACGATGAGCTTAATTATATGCTGGCATGGGAAATGCTTCGTTATTACCAGGGGCTAATGAATGAGGATTTTATTAATACAGATGAGCAGTTTGGTATTGGTAACTATCTGGTAAAAAAAGATACTGAGAATTCATTTTTGATCAATTATCACGCTCCACCATTTTCATTTCCAATGGTGTCTTATGAAGAAGTGATTGATGATTCAACATTTCAGACAACCTTTGAAATGGAAGCTTTTGATGTAAATAAATTCGACAATGAGTTTGATGGGTTGCTTCAACAAGACTTTTTTAAAGACAAGATTGTTTTGGTTGGTGCTACCATGCCAGTGTTACAGGACTATCATCAAACACCATTTACTGGTTCCAACTTGACGGCACTTATGCCAGGTGTTGAGATTCATGCTAATGCAATGCAATCTATATTAAACAGTAATTACCTGGTCGCGATGAGTGGATGGTTCACACTCATAATTACCGTGATTGGTGCATTTATAGTAATCCTGATTAATTACCGTTTGAATTACCTTTGGGGTATCAGTCTGGCGGCTGTAATTATAATTATCTATGGAATTACTGGAGTACAATTATTTGGAAGCCAGAATTTTCTAGTTGTTTTTACTGCGCCTATTCTGTGTGTTGCACTAGCTCAGGTTGGGAGTGGAGCCTATGAATATTTTCTAGCAAGGAAGGAGAAAGTGAGAATTCAATCTATGTTCTCTTCATATGTATCTCCTAAGCTAGTAAATCAGATGATCAATAGTGGTGAAGGGCCAAAACTCGGAGGACAGGAACAAGTAGTCACCGCATTTTTCAGTGATATAGCATCTTTTTCAGCCTTTTCAGAAGTGCTTGAACCAGTAAGATTGGTACATCTGATTAATGAATATTTAAATGAAATGACCAATATCCTGAATGATCAGGGTGGAACACTGGATAAATATATCGGTGATGCAATAGTAGGGATATTTGGGGCACCTGTAGATATGGAAGATCATGCTTACAGAGCCTGCGTTGCTGCTCAATTAATGCAATTAAAGCAGGCAGAACTAAGAGAGAAATGGGCTAAGGAAGACAGGCCTGAAGTTATTCAGCATATGCGCACTAGGATTGGTTTAAATACAGGCGAGATGGTTACTGGAAATATGGGATCCAGCAAGAGGTTTAACTATACCATGATGGGTGATAATGTGAATCTCGCAGCCAGATGTGAAAGTGGTGCAAAAAGTTATGGTGTTTACACCATGGTTACTGACGACACACGTATCGCAGCTGAAAAAGTAAGAGACAAGCTATTATTTCGTTATCTGGATAATATCATTGTTATGGGTAGAAAAAAGCCCGTTAAGGTTCATGAAATCGTAGCTTTCCGAGAGGATGAAACTCAACAAATAAGTGATTTGATTGGTTTATTTCAGGAGGGGGTTGATGCTTATCTGTCGAGAGATTGGGATGTTGCCATTTCAAAGTTTCAGATATCAGCCCATCTCGAATTACTAAAACCGGGAATGCCTGGTATTAAGACCAACCCTTCTGAAATGTATATTGAACGTTGCCATAGCATGAAAGACCTCCCAAGTGTAGAGCCCTGGGATGGAATCTTCAGAATGAAGACGAAGTAAATCTTTTATCCAAATTCAGGTTGCCCTTATCAAGGCATTAGCTGTATCTTTCAGGCTTCGGGCAAGTCCCATACAGTCAGCTCCCTTCGAACTCCGTCAGGGCAGGAATGCAGCAGCGGTAGATGGTCGTAGCGGCGTGATATGGATCGCTTGCCCTTTTTTTATTCCTCTAGGTCGTTGGATTCTGGAAGGGATAATTGGCCTCAACATGTGCTGCAATTTGTTCTGCATGAACTCTGGTATTTTCGATAAAGAGTTTAGAAGTATCAAGCCCACCACATACAACTCCGGCCACATACATGCCTTTTCTATTTGTCTCCAGGCTATGATCGTTATGTTCAGGTAAGCATTTATCATCTTCTGATAGGTTAATTCCAAATTTTTCCATTAAATCGAAATTTGGATGATATCCAGTCATAGCTAAGACGAAATCATTTTCAATAGTCACCTCTCCCTCAGGCGTATCAAGTACGACTTCACGTTCTCTAATTTCCTTGACCTGTGTGTTAAAATACCCTTTGATTTCACCAAACTTTATCCGGTTTTCAATATCCGGTTTAACCCAATATTTGATTCCCGGTTTGATGGCTTCATATTTAACAACCAATGTAACTTTAGCATTGGCTCTGAAACATTCTAATGCAGCATCCACAGCTGAATTTCCACCACCAACCACAAGCACTTTCTGCCACGAATAAGGGTGTGGTTCATTATAATAATGACTTACTTTTGGAAGGTCCTCACCTGGAACATTCATTAAATTTGCCTGACCATAAAAACCTGTGGAGACAATTACTTTCTTTGCCTTATACGTATCCTTGGAAGTTGTTACCGTAAAGTTTCCATCCTCTCCTTCAATTGACTTCACTTCTTCATACAAGTGAATGGGTAGTTCATAATATTCACATACTCTTCTATAATATTCGAGGGCTTCACTTCTGGTTGGTTTTGTGCTATTAGAGATAAACGGAACATCACCAATTTCAAGCCGATTAGAGGTAGAAAAGAAAGTCATATTGACGGGGTAGTGATAAATAGAATTCACTAAAGCCCCTTTTTCAATGATTTTTACGGGAATCCCTCTGTTTTGCAATTCAATTCCGGTTGCAATTCCAATCGGCCCTGCGCCAATAATAATTACCATTTTATTCTTCTTTGGTGTTTAGGATTTCAAGGTCCATTCAGCAATTAACATATTAAGCCAATTTTTTTCTTTTGCCCAGAATCCAACATGTCCACCATTCTCTAAAAAAAGAGTTTCTATATGAGGATTGGATTTGATAACACCAAAAGGTGCAAATTTAATTGGGCATATAGGATCTGTTAAACTATGTATGAGTAAAGTAGGTGTTTTAATATCACCTATAAAGTTTTTTGAGGAGTTAGAATTGTAATAATCTATAGCATCTTTATAACCATGAATTGTGGCTGTGATTTGATCATCGAAATCATAGAGAGTAGACCCCGTGAAATTGGGTAAATCAGGATAAATTTCGCGCTTTAACTCCAGCTTATTGTGCACGGAACGCACAAAATACTTGTCATATACTTTATTAAAACCTTTCTGAAGTGTATAGGCACCCTCAAGTAAATCATAAGGGGTAGATACAATTACGGTTTTATCGGGTTTGGCTGATGACCCTTCTTCCCCAAGGTATTTTATCAATGCATTACCACCAAGAGAGAAACCCACAGCATGTAATTCATCGTAACTCATATTCTTTTCAACCCAATTAAAGACAGTTTTATAGTCTTGTGTAAAACCAGCATTATAGTAATGAGGTTGCTTGTTAATTTTATTACCACATCCCCTGAAATTGACTGCAACCACTTTAAAGCCTATTTGGTTAAAAGTTTGTGCCAGGTTTTTAACGTAAAATCTGTTTGCTGATCCTTCGAGTCCATGAAAGAGAACGGCTACTTTATTTGATTCTTTATAAGGGATAATGTCCAATTCAAGGAAATCTTCATCAGGTGTGGGTACCTCAATATGATCGTATTCAGCATCAAAGCGTTCAGCAAAAAATGTACTGGCGATCGTGTGAATATGACTATTAAGGCACCAGAAAGGGGCTAAAAATTTTTGAGTATGTATATTATCCTTCAATGGGTAAATTATTCAGGGAGTTCAGAATATAATTGAATGATCATTGATATATGAATAATCAGCATGCAAATATGGTTCCATTTAAAAGGATTGGTGCCATCGACCTCGGTACTAACTCTTTTCATGCTGTAATCGTTGATATTTTCCCTGATGGTAGTTTTCGGACGGTAGACACGCTGAAAGAGATGGTTGTGCTTGCCAAAGGTGGCTTGGGTAAAGCACTAAGTGAGGGTGCAATAAAAAGAGGGATGCGTGCACTCAAGAACATCAAGTTATTATGTGAGAATCAGGGGGCTGAAGATATTTTAGCTTATGCGACAAGCGCAATCAGAGAGGCTGAAAATGGTGGTGAATTTATTCAGAAAGCCATTGATGAGCTAGGTATCAAAATAAATGCAATACCTGGAAAACTGGAAGCAGAGCTTATAGGTTATGCTGTACAACATGGCCTAAGACTTGATGAAAAACCTGTAATTATAGTTGATATCGGGGGTGGCAGTGTTGAATTCATTATAGCCAACAATAAAGAGTTTTTTGACCTGGCCTCCCTCAAGCTTGGTGTATCCAGAATGACGGATACATTTAAACCTTCAGATCCTATATCTCAATCGGATATTCTGAAACTAAGAAAGCATTTTATAGAAGGGATGGAGTCAATTAAATCTACTTTTCTGACTTTCAATTCTGAAGTGATGATTGGTTGTTCTGGCACTATGCAAGCTATTGGTTTGATGATTGCGCATCGTGAAAATAGAGGCACAGAAATTATGATAAACGAGCTTGATTTCACTGACGAGAGTTTTAAATCATTTTATAAAAGTTTTATTAAGCTGGATAAGCAAGGCAGAGCCAAAATTAAGGGTCTTGATGAAAAACGACTGGAGTTTATAGTAGCTGGAATAGTTCTGGTGGATACCATCATTGAGACATTCGGAATAAAGAAGATCCGAATTTCAGATCAGGCTTTAAGGGAAGGCATAATAATCCGTTATCTGAAAAGAGAGTTAATTGGCTTACCTACCGATAGTAGCTATAGAGATCCCAGAAAACGTAGTATTTATGAGCTGCTTAGAAAAACGCATTGGCATGAAGCTCATTCTCTTCATGTAACTAATATGGCTCTTGAAATTTTTGATCATCTGAGAGGCGAGCTTGATTTAAGTGACAATGATCGTGAACTGCTGGAATATGCCGGATACATGCATGATATTGGATACTACATTTCCCACAATAGGCATCATAAACATGCACTATATATAATCAGGAATGCTGAATTGAAAGGATTCAAAGAAATTGAAATTGAAATAATGGCCAATGTTGCCAGATACCATCGTCGTTCTACACCTAAAAAACGTCATTCAGAATATTGGAACTTAAGACCTGAGGTAAGAAAAAGGATAAAAAAACTGGCTGGAATCCTTAGAGTTGCCGATGGATTAGATCGGAGTCATTATCAAAATGTGAAGCGATTGGATTTGGAGCTTAACGACAAAGAATTTAATATCCGCATCTGGACTGAAGCCGATCCTCAGCTTGAAATTTGGGGTGCTCTTCGAAAGTCGTATTTACTATCAGAAGTTCTTAGTAGAAAGGTTCAGGTAGTAGCAAAAGATATGGCTGTTATCGGCTAATAATATAATTAACAAAATTACTGATCATGAAAAAGCTCTTATTAATTGCCATCCTGTTTGTGGCCTGTTCCCCTGCTACGACCTATGATTTCACACCTGAAGAAATTGCCCGATGGGAAGCTCAGGCAGAACAAGTAACAGTAATCCGGGATAATTTTGGTGTACCACATATCTATGGTAAAACTGATGCTGATGCAGTTTTTGGGATGTTATATACACAGGCTGAAGATGATTTCCCCAGAGTGGAGAGAAACTACTACTGGGCCATTGGTAGGTTAGCTGAAGTTCAAGGGGAAGAGGCTTTATACTCAGATTTAAGGGCTAGAATGTATATGACCATTGATGAAGCAAAAGCTCAGTATGAAACAGCGCCAGAGTGGTTAAAAGAACTTTGTCAGGCCTATGCTGATGGACTGAACTATTATCTATACACTCATCCGGAAGTTAAGCCAGAAACCATTACACGATTCGAGCCGTGGTTTCCAATGTTCTTTTTTGAAGGTTCCATTGGTGGAGATATTGAAAGAATCAGAACCAACAGAATTAAGGACTTCTACGGTGAAGGAGAGTCAATAAGTTTAGCTGAATACGAAAAAGTAGACATTCAAGAGTTACTGGATGAACCCAAAGGTTCAAATGGATTCGCTATAAGTGGTGATTTGACAGAATCAGGCAATGCGATGCTGCTGATAAATCCACATACATCATTTTATTTCAGAGGTGAATCTCAGGTTGTAAGTGAGGAAGGCCTGAATGCCTATGGCGCAACAACCTGGGGACAGTTCTTTATCTATCAAGGCTTCAATGAGAATACAGGATGGATGCATACTTCAACTCGTGTAGATTTTATTGATGAATTTGTGGAGGAAGTGGATTCCGTTGATGGGAAATTGATGTACAAATATGGTGATGAATGGCGTGATGTTGAAGTGAAAGATGTAACACTGAAATACAGAGATGGAAACAGAGTAAAAGAAAAAGAATTCACTTTTTATAGAACTCATCATGGTCCAATAACTCATTCAATAGATGGGAAGTGGGTAGCCACTAAAATTAACTGGGATCCGGTTAATGCTCTTATTCAGTCATATACCAGAACGAAAAAGAAAAATCTAAGTGAGTTTCGTGAAATGATGGATATCAGAAGAAACTCTTCAAATAATACCGTGTTTGCCGATTCTGAAGGAAATATCGCTTACTACCATGGTAATTTTGTTCCAGTGCGAGATACTCGATTTGATTATCAAAGACCGGTTGATGGTTCAGATCCTGCTACTGACTGGCAGGGATTACATACCGTTGATGAAGTAATTAATATTATAAATCCTGGTAACGGCTGGGTTCAAAATTGTAATTCAACACCATTTACAGCAGCAATGCAGTATTCGCCTAAGAAAGAAGATTATCCATTCTATATGGCTCCTGATGCTGAAAATTATAGAGGTGTACACGCGGTGAGTCTACTAAAAGATGTCAAAAATCTTTCACTGGATGGTTTAATTGAATTAGCTCACGATCCATATCTACCTGCTTTTGAAGAAATTGTACCAGGCTTGGTTGAAGCTTATGATGCAGTTCTTGTTCAGGATGAAAGTATGAAAGAGGCCATTGAGGTATTTCGTAATTGGGATATGAAAACCAATGCAGAGTCAGTTGGAATGAGTTTAGCTCATTTTTATGGTCTTGAAATACTAAGAAATGCTGAATTCCCTGAAGATGTGCGAGGCATGATGAATCAGTTTGCCTGGTTTGGTACAGAATCTGCATATGAAGTTAGACTTGAGCATTTCAAAAACGTTCTGACTAAGCTTGAAGATGATTTTGGAAGCTGGAATACTCAATGGGGAGAAATAAATAGATTTCAGCGTTTAACTGGTGATATGGAGTCAGATTTTGATGATTCGAAGCCGAGTTTACCTGTTGGATTTACTACGGGTAGATGGGGCGCGTTGGCTGCTTATGGTGCAGTGCCAAATGATAACACCAAACGTATTTATGGATATCGCGGAAATTCATTTGTAGCTGCAGTTGAATTCGGTGACTCCTTGAAAGCGAAAAGTATCTTAGCTGGTGGTCAGAGTGGGGATCCTGATTCACCCCATTTCTTTGATCAGGCTCAAATGTATATTGAAGCTGAGTGGAAAGATGTGCTTTTCTATCGTGAGCATGTTGAGGCAAATGCTGAAGAGACTTACAAGCCAGGAGAACGTTAAAATATCCTCACCGTCAGTTATAAACTGGCAGTATTTTTTGATATATCATATTGATGCCGCGAGTTTGTAACTCGTGGCATTATTTATTTAAGTGAATCATGAGTCGAAATTATAGAATTCAAGATTCACGGATCCCGCATTTTGTAACCTTGACCGTCGTTGAGTGGTTGAATGTTTTTAAACATGATCATATTTGTAACCTTTTTGTAGACAGTCTCAATTACTGCATCATAAATAAAGAATTAGAGGTTCATGCTTGGGTATTAATGAAAAATCATGCCCATTTAGTTATAAGTAGTAAGAATATCTTACTGTCAAATATTCTAAGAGACTTTAAAAAGTATACTTCGAAATCAATTATCCGAGAGTTACTAGATCAAACAAATAATATCTACCTAAATAGATTCAGAATTAATGGTCTTAAGAAAACCAATGTAAAGACCTATCAAGTTTGGATGCACCATAATCAATCAGTGACATTGTATAATGATTATCTTTTTGAACAGAAAATTGAATATATCCACTATAATCCAGTGAATGCTGGATATGTATGTGAACCATCAGAATATAAATACAGTTCTGCGATTGATTATAAAGGAGGGAAGGGCCTTGTTATAATCAATATGATGTGATAGCCACCAGTTGTAAAGTGGCGGCATTTAAGAGGGAGAAATCAGAATATAAATACAGTTCTGTGATTGATTATAAAAGTCGGGAGAGCCTGTAGTGATGAATGTGATGTGATAGCCACCAGTTGCAAACTGGCGGCATTTAAGAGGGAGCCATCAGAATATAAATACAGTTCTGCGATTGATTATAAAAGTCGGGAGACCCTGTAGTGATGAATGTGATGTGAAGCCTCCAGTTATAAATTGGCAGCATGTTTTAATATATCATATTGATGCCGCGAGTTTGTAACTCGTGGCATTTATCTGATCTTAAATATTTTTTTGAAGAACCGTCTAACTCCAAGATCAGGGATTTCTTCATAGCGCACCTTGCCGGGTGATGTCTGTTCTTTTGATCTCCAGTAAAACTCGGTTTTTACTTCCTCAAAGAATTCCGGATGCTTTGCAGCATCCAGATGTTCTAAAATGTCAGCCAGTTCTTTTCTTGAATATTCATGAGCTGGCTGGTGTTTTATCTTATTCTCCAAAACTGCCAGTTGCTCCCGGGAATACCACCGGACTCACAAATCCTTCTTTGGACACGGAGGCAACCCCAAAGTAATAATTATCAATTACCACATTTTCTAATGTGTATTCTGTTACATCACCAACATCCAAAGAATAAGTCCACTGGTTGGAATCAGTTAGTCTCCAGTATACCCTATAACCAGCATGCTGAGGATTCTGTTCTTTATTCATTTCAGCCCATTTTAATGTGGTACTTGGACGAACAGCACCAGTTATCTGAACATTTGATGGCGGATTTGGCGCCCATGCCATCGAAGCCATAGTTACAGCATTCAGTCCAGTTAATTTGGCGGCATAATCAAAATCTACGCCATCGATAGTATCACCGTATTTGATACCATCCTCAACACGAATATCCTGATGCTGCATGATGTAATTTTCATTGGTTTCCATAATTCTGACACCAGGGAAGCCAGCATCATTAAATGGACGGTGGTGTCCACCACGACCAAAACGATCAAGTCTGTAAATCATCATAACATCCAGGTTTGGTACATATTTATCGGCCATTATATCTACATAGCGAGCAACATTTCTGGAAGGTGAATCCACTTCACCTCCTGAGAAACGACGTGTTCTGGCTTCTCTTTCAGTCTCAACAACCCTAGTGCCTTCAGAAAATACACGAGCTGTAGTGTTGTTGATCACACCATTAATTCCTTTGATGTTTCCGATCATATCATTGTTAAGAACAGCTTTTAATCTCCAGCCTTTTTCCTGAGCATATTTTGCCAGAATCTGTCCACCAAAAAGTCCTTGCTCTTCTCCCGATAGCCCTACATACATGATAGATCCTGGAAACTTGTATTTAGTTAGTACCCGAGCTGATTCAATAACACCAGCCATTCCTGATGCATTGTCGTTAGCACCCGGCGAATCATCAGTATAGTTTAACGGATCAGAGACTCTGGAATCGATATCACCTGACATCATCACAAATCGATTTGGGTCGTGTGTGCCTCTTTGGATAGCTACCACATTAACCACATTAGTTGGATTAGGAATTCGGCGTTGACCTTCAATCACATCGCCCACATAGAAAACTTCCAGACAACCTCCGCATTCTTCCGAGATTCGTTCGAATTCAGCTTTAATCCAACGCCTTGCAGCACCGATTCCTCGGGTCTGTGATACAGTGTCGGATAAAGTATGACGTGTACCAAAGCTAACCAGCATTTCAATATCTTTCTGAATGCGTTCAGCTGATGGTGCAGTTGCAATATCCTGAAGATCTTGCTCTGAATATTGAGCAAAACCGATAGTTGTTAGAAATAAGCTTAGTAGCAGTGTAAAAAGAAGGTTCTTCTTCATAATGACGTTAATTTTTATTTATTGAATCGTGAGGCCGTTGTAAGTCATCCGGCAGATTTTCCTGTTGCTCAATCATCTCAGTAATTTTAGCCATGTATTCGGATTGAAGTTTAAGACCGGTTTTTTTTCCAAATCTCCATCCTATATAAACACTTACTGCGATAAAAGTAATTAATGGGATAGTCTGATCTTCAAGAATCCCGCCAGAATCAGCAAAATTGAGTCTGAGAACTAAATATATAAGCGGTATAAAGAAAATTATTGAGGCTAAAATAATTGTTGCTGGAGTTATACCCATCTCTTTTCTCATGAATCGTTTTACAATTGTATAACTCAAGTTGAAATATACAATTACGACAATCGCCCAAAGTAAGAACTGCCCATATACTTCAACACCTGTAATCAAAGGTATAATACTTTCAATAAAGACTGCTGCACCAAGTGAGATAAACATCACCCCGGTTGAGTAAGCAAATAAGCGTGCGTAATCCATGTATTTTTTTAGAATAAATAAGAGAAACAGGAATTAGAGAATACAGGAAATTGCCCTTTTGAGCAATTACTTTCGCTGTAACCAGGTTTCTGGATTTAGCTTCTCATTTGTTCGATTCGCTTTAGTTTCGCTAATCATGAAGAACAGAGCTTCTCCAAGAATGGAATTTTCGTTACCGGAATAACCGATTACATCTCCACGTTGTAATACCTGACCTTTATCAACATTTACAAGGCTCATGTTTCCATATGCCGTGATATATCTTCCATGGCGAACAAATACAACATCACCAAAGCCGGGGACAGGTTGGTAAGCATAAACGTAGCCATCATGAACTACACGAACTTCTTCTTCAGGTGCCGTTGTGATTTCGATACCAAGATTTTCGGTAGTTGTTCCATAAACAGGATGACGTTTCTTCCCAAATTTTTCTGAAACAGTTCCACTGCTAACAGGCCATGGCAATTGACCTTGAAGTTGCGAGAATGAATTTCCATATGAAGCCAGAGTAGCATCATCAACTGGAATTTCTCTTCTGATTGGCGTTGAATAACGAGCAACTTCAGTAGCTCTTTCTGCAGCATCAGCAATACGCTGAGCTTCGGCAAGTTTTTGAAGACGTTCAGCTTCAAGGTCTTCCAGTTCAGCTTCCTTATTAATCAGATTATCGAGCGCATTTTCCAATCCTTCTTTTTGCTGTCGGACACGTCTTAACTGAGTTAATAGAGTTTCTTTGTCCTTTGTAAGGAGATCAATATTACGCTCCTGAAGTTCTTCCTGTTCATCTAGTTTGGTCTTTTCTTGCTGTATTTCATTTATAACCAGATCATTACGCTCTTTGATATTTTGCAGTGCATCGCGAGCATCTTCAAGTTCATCCCGAGTTTCTCGGATTTGCTGAGCCTGTTTAATTCTCTGATCCTCAAACTTTTGAAGATAATATGAGCGAACAAGCATCTGATTAATGGAAGTTGATGTCAGTAATAATTCAAGATCTGTCTTCCGGCCATTTTTGTATGCGAAAGTGAGAATCTTCTTAAAGTTATTTATGAGATTCCGAAGGTATAGTTGCTGTTCTGTGATCTGGCTTTCAGTAAGATCAATTTCAAGAGCTATTTGTTGTTGTTCGAAATCCAGTTTGCGGATTTTATTATCCTGAAGGGATATGAGTTTTTTCAGGTTTTCATACTGTGAGTATACCTGATTATACTTTTGATCGGTCAGGTCAATACGCTCTTCAAATGATTTAATTCGATTACTAAGAGCATCTATTTCTGATCGTGTTTTTGATTGTTCCTGAACAACTTTTTTAATCTCATCCTCATAGTCCTGCGCTAATACAGATACTGATCCCATAAGAATGAGTAGAACAGCAAAAAATATATGTCTGTATAATTTCATAAGCGCTGTATGCTAATGCCGTCAGGTATTTTAAGGCTTAGATTAATTTTTTCAGGGTTCAGATTTAAAGAACGAACCAGGAAAGCAACCTTAGAGCTTCCATCTCTACTAAATATGCTAATTTTACGTGGCAATGTGAATCCTTTAATATTACCATATCCTTCATAAACAATTCTGGAATAGGGTGCGCCCAGAGTGTAAGGTTTTTCTACACTTTCAATCAATCCACTTTTCTTCGATACAACTACTTCAGTTTTATCAAAGAGTATCAGATAAAGTGATTTATCGTCTTCAAGTACCTGATCGATTTCACCCTCAGATACTGTGAAATTAAGCATGCTTATTACATTAATAGAGGCCAACTCATTTAGAGAAGTCATGTTGCCGTTAAAAACTGAAACTTTCTGTGCGATTTTGTCAATCTTATTGTAGATGAGGATGGAGTCTTTGTCGACAAGAAATTCACCACCCGTGATCCCAATTCTATTTTTAACGGTTATCAAGCTAAGTTCTCTGTTCGAATTAAAATCGAGAGTAAAGCGATCACTTTTACCTTGTTCACTAACCAGTGCGCGGCCTTTGCCGCTAATTGAATTCAGGTCGGTTTCATAATCAGGAATACGTCCAATTGCTTCTGAGGCACTTACTTTGGATCGTATTTTATCGGTATCGGATAGTACTTTTCTACCCGGCGAACAAGCCGCCACTAACATTAAAACGATGATGAGTGTTGATTGATATTTTAACACTATGAATTAATTTTATCCTGCAGATGAGTTCTTGTAGGCTCTAAGTCCAGAGCTTGTTTCCACCATTTTTTCGCTTCATTAAGATTTTCAAGCTTTTCATAAACATCTCCTAGATGCTCAAATACTTCTGCACTTGCATTGCCAGTATCAATGGATGCCCTTATAAAGCGTCTTGCGCGATCATAGTCGGCCAGCTTAAAATATACCCATCCAACAGTATCAAGGTAAGCTGAATTTTCAGGATCCATTTCAATTGCAGACAAAGCCATTTCCTTTGCCTTTTCTAATTCAATCCCTCTTACAGAAAGGGCATAGGCATAATTGTTTTTTGCGTTATGATTCTCAGCATCATATCGGATAGCCAGTTCATAATCACTCTGTGCTTCTACCCAGTTATCGAGGGCAGCGTGAGCATCACCCAGGGATCCGTAAATAATCGATTTGAATGGACGTCTGGCAGGTGCACGAGATGCTTTTTCCATCCATTCAACTGCCTTCTCGTTGTTCGCCTGAAGCAAATAAGCGGTACCAATAAAGAACTGAATGTAGGCATCATCAGGAATATTTTGATCAGCCTGAACTCCAACTTCTATGGTTTCATCGAGCCTATTTTCAGCTAATAAGAGTTGCACATGTTGCCTCCAGGCTATGTCATCTTCCGGCAGGAGTTCATTGGCAATCCTCAATCTAACCAAGGCTTCATCATTCTGATTTAGCCTAGCGTAGTATTCACCTGCCAAACCAAAAGCAGGTCCATATTCTTTTTCTGTTTCTGTGAAAAGATCAATTACTCTTTCTGTTTCAATTTGTAATTGAATATTAGTTGGGTCACTCACCTGTCTACTGAACATGTATTTTGCGACCTGCAGTTTACTTTCAGGACTAATCACTTTGTCTTGCATTATTGAACCCAGTAAAGTACCTGCACTATCCCATTTTGCCTCATCTATATAAATACCGGAGAGTTGAATTAGACTTTCAGGGTCTCGGGCATTTCTTCTTAAGGCTTCCTGAAGTGATAATTTGGCTTTATCCGTTTGATTAGTGCTCTGATAGAGCTCGCTTAGTAATTTGTTTGTCTGAAGATTATCAGGATCAATTTTTTGTATTTCTTGTAATTCGACAATCGCTGAATCAACGAGGCCCATCGATTGGAAATTCAGAAACTTGTTGTAATGGGCATTAAAATTCGGTCCAGTTACTTTCAGGATCTGATCTAAGACCTGATTAGATTTAATTGGTTCACCATATAAACGATAGGTTGAACTTAGTGTAAAAAGTGATTCAAGATCGTTTGGGAAGAGTTCGACGAGCTTTGTTAGTTCTTCAATTGTTGCCTCATTCTGTCCAGCCGTTCTATAAATTTCAGAAAGCTTTAACCGATAATATTTGCTTTCAGGATCATTAGCGACGGCTTCTTTCCCATAAAAGGCAGCCATTGGAAGGTTATCGAGGGCAAGATATAAATCGGCAAGTGCATAACTGATACCTGCTTCGGGCCCTAATTTCTTATAAGCGGATGATAGTAATTCTTTGGCTTCATCAAATTCAGCGAAGGTAAAAGCTTCAATACCAGCTATATAATCTTGCCTACCTTCTTTGACCAGATTTGATTGCACCTGAGCCTGAGTTTCAGAGAAAGAAAAAGAAACCAAAATTAGGGTCAGGATTATAGGGGTTTGTACAAATTTCATGCTATATAAAACGCCAATATTTGAGGCTTAGTTTATTTTGTTGTTGAATATCGTTGTTTTCAATTAAAGAATTGCTAAATTCTGTTCATGCGTTACGCTAAGTCACATATCATTATATCTCTTCTTTCACGGTCTCGGTATATCCGGCGGCCTGCTGTGGCCTAATATTATCCTCTTCGACGCAGATTGAGCGTCACATCAGTAATTACACTATATTTTACCAACTAAACTAAGTTCCATGAATATTCGCATTCTGGTTGCGAATGCAGACCACCACACATACGCAGAAAGTATCTGCAAACTTATTGAAGAAGCCGCAAAGCAAAGGGGCACCGGTATAGCTAAAAGGGATCCAGAATACATCAAAAAGAAGATGGATACCGAAAATGCCATAATTGCTTTGGACGGAGAAACTGTAGCCGGTTTCTGTTATATAGAAACCTGGGAAGATAAAAAGTATGCTGCCAATTCCGGTCTTATCGTGAACCCAGACTACAGAAGTCAGGGTCTCGCTAAAAAGATTAAAGCACGTGCATTCAAATTATCGAGAGATAAATTTCCGAATACTAAGTTGTTCGGGATAACTACAAGTTTACCGGTAATGAAGATTAACTCAGACCTTGGATACCGTCCTGTTACTTTTTCTGAACTAACTCAGGATAAGGCATTTTGGAATGGGTGTCAGAGTTGCCCTAATTTCGATATTCTCACAAGAAATGAGAGAAGAAATTGCTTGTGTACTGGTATGTTATTCGATCCGGAGCATCCGGTAAATAAGAAAAAGTCAGAGCGTGAAAATAATATAATGAAGTATTACAGGTGGGTGGGTATGAAGCAACAATCATTTCTAAAACTTTTCAAAAAAGGAAATAATAATGGCTAAAAAGAAAGTCATTCTAGCATTCAGCGGAGGTTTAGATACCTCATATTGTGCCATATATCTGGCCAAAGCATTAGATCTTGAAGTGCATGCTGCAGCCGTTAATACGGGCGGTTTTACTTCATCTGATCAAAAAGATATTGAAGAACGAGCCAGAGAGCTGGGTGTTGAACATTTTCACTTTATAGATATAACAGAAGAATTCTATGAGCAGGGAGTAAAGTACCTGATCTATGGAAATGTGCTAAAGAACAATACCTATCCTTTATCTGTAAGTGCAGAGCGAGTATTCCAGGCTGTTGCTATTGCAGAATATGCACAGGAAATAGGGGCAGATTATATAGCTCATGGATCAACAGGAGCTGGAAATGATCAAATTCGATTTGATTATGTATTTCACGTAATGTGTCCTGATATAGAGATTCTTACACCGATCAGAACTCAGAAATTGAGTAGAAAAGAAGAAATTGATTATCTGAGGGAACACGGAATTGAGCTGAGTTGGGAGAAAGCAAAGTATTCTATCAATAAAGGGTTATGGGGCACGTCTGTTGGTGGTGCCGAAACCCTTACCTCTAATGAATACCTTCCGGAAGATGCTTGGCCAACTAAGGTGACAAAATCTGGTGAGGAGATTATCGAACTTTACTTTAATGTGGGTGAACCTGTTGGCATTAATGGAGAGATGCTTGGACCTGTTAAAACCATTCAAAAGTTAGAGGAGATGGCAGCACCCTATGGAATCGGCAGAGACATTCATATCGGGGATACAATTATTGGGATTAAAGGAAGGGTAGGGTTTGAAGCCTCAGCTCCCTTAATCATTATAAAATCTCATCATTTACTTGAAAAGCATGTACTGAGTAAATGGCAACAGCACTGGAAAGAGCAGCTCGGTAACTGGTATGGTATGCTTATGCATGAAGGCCAATACCTGGATCCGGTAATGAGAAATATTGAGACATTTATGGAAGAGACTCAGGAATATGTTACTGGTAAAGTGATTATCAAGCTGGCTGAAAAACGATTTGAACTGCAAGGTATAGAATCTGAATTTGATCTGATGCAGTCTAAGCTCGGAACATATGGGGAAGAAAATACAGGTTGGTCTGGAGTAGATGTAAGAGGCTTTACCAAAATCCTGGCTAATCAGAATAAAATTATAAAATCGGTGCAAGAGGATGATTGAAGCGGCAATAATCGGAGGAGGCGGATATACTGCAGGTGAGCTAATTCGAATACTTATTCACCATCCTGAGGTAAACATTCAGGAAGTGGTAAGTGAAAGTCAGGCCGGGAAAGCTATATCAGAAGTTCATGCTGATCTGGTTGGTGAAACTGATCTGGAATTTAGTGGAACTTTTAGTAATGAGGCTGATGTCATATTTCTATGTATGGGACATGGTAAATCATCAGAATGGCTTCAAGAACACAACGTAAGTGAGCTTACTAAGATTGTAGATTTAAGTACTGATTACAGGCATAGAGGAGATCACGATTTTATTTATGGTTTACCTGAAATCAATAGAGAGGCTATTAAAATGGCTTCCAAAGTGGCTAATCCGGGTTGTTTTGCAACATGTGTACAGCTGGGGATTCTGCCATTGATGTCGCAAGGGTGGTTCAAAGATGATATTCATGTTACGGCCATAACAGGTTCAACTGGTGCTGGGCAACAGCCAACAAATTATACTCACTTTAGCTGGAGGAATAATAACGTTTCAGTATATAAAGCATTCTCACATCAGCATTTGAAAGAGATAAAAGAATCGGTAAAGCAGATAAGTGATGAATATGCTGAAATTCATTTCATCCCAATGAGAGGAAATTTCAGCAGAGGAATACTGGCTGCTTCATATATAAAGACTGATGTTGGTATTGAAGAAGCAAAAAATGCTTATAAAGAATTTTATACTGACTCAGAATTTGTTCATGTGGTAGATCAGAATCCATATGTAAAGCAAGTAGTTAACACAAATAAAGCCGTTGTTTATCTGGAGAAAGAAGGAGATCAGTTATTAGTCGTATCTGTAATTGATAATCTATTGAAGGGAGCATCTGGGCAGGCGGTTCAGAATATGAACTTGATGTTTGGATTAGACGAAGCTGCTGGATTGAATCTTAAATCACTTGGTTACTAAAATGAAGTTATTTGATGTGTATCCACGTTTCCCGATTGAGGCAGTAAAAGGTGAAGGAGCCCATGTCTGGGATTCAGAGGGTAATGAGTATCTGGATTTTTATGGCGGTCATGCGGTGATTTCAATTGGTCATTCTCATCCTCATTTTGTGAAACGAATTGAGGATCAGCTTGGGAAAATGGCCTTCTATTCCAATTCTATTCAGATCAGTATACAGGAACAGCTGGCATCAAAACTAGGCGAGATGTCAGATTATGACGAATGGCAGCTTTTTCTTTGTAATTCAGGTGCCGAGGCTAATGAGAATGCATTGAAGCTGGCTTCAGCACATAATGGTAGGAAAGAAATTATAGCATTTCATGGAGGTTTTCATGGGAGAACTTCTCTGGCTGTAGCTGTAACAGATAATCCAAAAATAGTATATCCTGTTAATGAAGTTGATTTCATTCATCGTCTAAACTTCAATGATTATAATGCTGTAAAGAACTTACTTGAAACGAAGAAAATCAGCTCAGTTATTATCGAAGGTATTCAGGGAATTGGGGGGATTTATTCACCGGACGCTGACTTTTTAATTGCATTAAGAGAACTATGTTCAGAAACAGGCACGGTATTAATCCTGGATGAAATCCAATCCGGATTTGGGCGATCTGGATCATTCTTTGCGCATCAATGGGCAGGTATAAAAGCCGACATAGTTTCTATGGCCAAGGGAATGGGTAATGGGTTCCCGGTTGGAGGGATTTTAATCTCGCCGGAGATTGAAGCTAAGTATGGAATGCTTGGGTCTACCTTTGGTGGGAATCATTTAGCTTGCGCAGCAACTCTTGCAGTATTAGAAGTTATAGAACAAGAAAACCTAATGGGTAATGCACTTGAAATTGGTGACTACCTTTTGGCTCATTTCGACCGAATGGATAAGATCAAAGATGTAAGAGGAGTGGGGTTAATGATTGGTCTGGAGTTTGATGAACCAATAAAAAGCCTTAGAGAAAAACTTCTCTATGACCATAAGATATTTACCGGTTCTTCTTCTAATCCTAATGTATTAAGATTATTACCACCACTTGGTATTTCAGAAGTTGAAGCGGATAAATTTGTAGCCGCATTAGATAAGGAATTAAGATGAATCACTTTTTTTCAGTAAAAGATGTAGATGATATAGATGCCTTAGTAGAAGAAGCCTTTGCAATTAAAGCAAACCCTAGAGGATTTGAGCATGTTGGTCGAGGGAAGTCTATCTGTTTAATGTTTTTGAATCCAAGCTTAAGGACGAGATTAAGTTCACAAAGAGCAGCCCAGAACTTAGGTATGGATATAAGTGTGTTCGATGTAGGAAGTGGTGGTTGGCAATTAGAGTTTTCAGATGGAGTAATCATGAATGGCAATAAAGCCGAGCATGTCAAAGAGGCGGCGGCTGTGATGAGTAGTTACTTTGATATCATTGCGATTCGTGCTTTTGCAAAACTTGAAAAAAGGGAAGATGATTATAGTGAGCAAGTACTCACTCAATTTATGAAATATAGCTCTGTTCCTGTAATAAACCTCGAATCTTCCACATTACATCCCTTACAATCCTTTGCTGATTTGATAACCATTCGTGAGCATGTCAGCAAGCCTCGTCCAAAAGTTGTGCTCACCTGGGCACCCCATCCAAAGGCATTACCTCAGGCAGTAGCTAACTCATTCGCACAATGGATGGATGCTGTTGATATGGATTTGGTTGTAACTCATCCAGAGGGTTATGAGCTAAGTGAAGACTTTGTGCCTGCTGATTGTATCATATATGACCCGAAAGAAGCCTTTGAAGATGCAGATGTAATTTATGCTAAGAACTGGTCTTCATTTAAAGATTACGGTGAAGTAAATAATACCGATACAAAATGGATGGTAGATGAGAATAAAATGAGACTTACCAATTCAGCAAAGTTCATGCATTGTTTACCGGTGAGAAGGAATATGATTGTTAGTGATGCCGTGATAGACAGTGCTGAATCACTGGTAGTTGAACAGGCTGCAAACAGGATTGTATCTGCTCAAACAATATTTAAAAAAATCCTCGAATCATGACAGCTATCAGGATTTTCAAGATTGGTGGGAAAGTGATTGATGAGGAAAAGCAATTTGAATCCTTCCTAAAAGATTTTGCCCAATTGGATGACCCCAAAATCCTTGTTCATGGTGGAGGGAAAATGGCTTCCGATCTGGCTGAAGAAATGGGGGTTTCTTTTACTATGCTTGAAGGTCGAAGGGTAACGGATGATAACATGCTTCGAATCGCTACAATGGTTTATGGGGGTCTTGTGAACAAAACAATTGTCGCGAAACTTCAGGCTTTAGACGTTAACTCAATTGGTTTAACAGGCGCCGATTTGAATATTATCACATCCAATATTAGACCCATAGAACCGGTTGATTTCGGTTTCGTTGGAGATATAGCCTCTGTGAATCATGATAGTTTGAAGGCACTATTAGTACAAGGTGCCACTCCAGTTATAGCCCCTTTAACTCATGATGGTAATGGTCAATTGCTGAACACGAATGCAGATAATATGGCATCATTCATTGCCTCAACATTTGCTGTAAGTAGCCAAGTTGAACTGAATTTTTGTTTTGAACAACAAGGTGTTCTTAATGAAAATTCTGTTCTGCAATCAATAGATCAAACTGAATACCTAAAACTCAAAACTGATGGTACTATCAGAGATGGGATGATTCCAAAACTGGATTTAGCCTTTAAAGCAAAAAGTGAAGGTTCAGCAAAAGTGAGAATTATGAGCTATAAAGATATTTTAGATGATGATGCTGGAACAGAGGTAATCTTATGATGAATATTGATCAACTCACAGAATCTGCAGTTATCGTTTTAAAGAAATTGATATCAACTCCTTCTTTATCGAAAGAAGAAGATCAAACTGCAGAAATTTTGTTTGATACGCTGAAAGCGGAAGGTTTTAGTCCGCAGAGAACATTGAATAATGTCTGGGTTAAATCCACTAAATTTGATGCAGATAAGCCTACAATCCTGTTTAATTCTCATCATGATACAGTTAAAGCAGGACAAAGCTGGACTTGTGATCCTTTTTCACCAACTCAGGAAGGTGATAAACTTACAGGTCTTGGTTCCAATGATGCAGGTGGCCCTCTTGTTTCACTCCTTTATACTTTTGTACATCTAGATAAAATTGAGAGAGATTACAATCTGATATTTGCTGCAACTGCTGAAGAGGAGAATTCGGGTATAAATGGAGTAAGAGCAATATTTGATGAGATTGGTGACATTGATCTAGCAATTGTTGGTGAACCAACTCAAATGGAAATGGCAATAGCAGAGAAAGGTTTAGTTGTTCTGGATTGTGAAGCTAAAGGCAAAACAGGACATGCTGCCAGAAATGAAGGTGATAACGCCATTTATAAAGCGATGCAGGATATTGAATGGTTTAAAACCTATCAGTTTCCGAAAGTAAGTGAGATGCTTGGATCTGTTCATTTATGCGTCACTCAAATTGACGCTGGGCATCAGCATAATGTAGTCCCTGACTCTTGTACTTTCGTTGTGGATGTTAGGACAAACGAGTTTTACTCTAATGAAGAAGCAGTTGAGCATATTAGGGAAAGAGTTACCTCGAATGTTACGCCAAGGTCTACTAATTTGAATTCATCCCGAATTGAACTGGATCACCCTATAGTAAAAAAAGGAATTGAATTGGGCTTAGGGCATTATGGTTCAGCAACAATGAGTGATCAGGTCCACATGAAATTCCCAAGTTTAAAAATTGGTCCGGGTGATACCCGAAGATCTCACACACCTGATGAATTTATTTTAATCTCAGAGATTAAACATGGGATAGAAACTTATATCAAATTAATGGAAGGATTTTCTTTCGATGGCTAAGAAACTGTGGGATAAAGGAAAAGGTATAAACAGCCGCATTGAAGCATTCACTGTTGGAAAGGATAGAGAATTAGATCTTTTACTCGCCAAGTATGATGTGCAGGGTACAGTGGCTCATATTCAGATGCTTCAAAGCATCGGTTACCTGACTCAGGATGACCTGGATAAACTGAACCCTGAGCTGGAGAAAATTTCTTCAATGATAGAACAAGGGAATTTCGTCATTGAAGATGGAATTGAGGATGTACATTCTCAAGTTGAATACATGCTCACAGAGCAGCTTGGAGATCTTGGAAAGAAAATACACACTGCCCGATCCAGAAATGATCAAGTATTAACGGACATCAAACTATTTTTAAGAAATGAGATTGATGAGATACTGTGCAATATAGTCGGCCTATTCAATAGACTAATTGATAAAAGTGAAGAAACTAAAGATGTACTTATGCCTGGTTACACTCACATGCAGGCGGCCATGCCATCTTCATTTGGCTTATGGTTTGGTGCATTTGCTGAGGGATTAATTGATGATGTGATTCAATTTAATTCAGCAAGAAAGGTTGTTAATCAGAATCCACTTGGATCTGCAGCAGGATATGGGTCTTCTATACCTGTTAATAGAAGCTTGACAACTGAATTATTGGGTTTTGAAGAAATGAGTATAAACGTAATACATGCTCATTTGGGTAGAGGGAAAGCAGAGTTGATTACAGCTTTTTCCATGGCTTCAGTTGCAACAACTTTGAACAAGCTTGCTTCGGATGTTTGTCAGTTCAACAGTCAGAATTTCGGGTTTTTAAAACTTCCGGATGAACTAACAACAGGATCAAGTATCATGCCTCATAAAAAAAACCCAGATGTATTCGAACTCATTCGAGCTAAGACCAACAAGCTTAAAGCTCTTCCAAATGAAATAGCCATGATCACAGGGAATTTACCAAGTGGCTATCATCGCGATTTTCAGCTATTGAAAGAGAATCTGTTTCCCGCCATTCAGGATTTAAAAGAGATGTTGAGCATTACTGAGTTTGCTGTTTCAAATCTTGAAGTAAGCAAGGATATTCTAGATGATCCACGATATAAACTAATTTATAGTGTTGAAGTAGTGAATGAACTTGTTGCTAGTGGAACACCTTTCAGAGACGCTTATCGCATTGTTGGGGAACAAATTGAGCAAGGTACTTTTGTAGTACCATCTGAAATTAAGCATACCCACGAAGGGTCTATTGGAAACTTAATGACAGATGCCATTAAACAAAAAATGCAAACCCAGCTCAAAAACTGAATTAGTATTTAGAATTTTGCATACATAGTTGATCGATAAAGCACCACTCCTTACATCATTTTGATAAAAAATGATAAAGCTGACAACTTCTGTTCACTTATTCCGAACACAGGCTCATCCAATAATTCAATGTCATACAATATGAAAACGCTAAATCTAAGTCTCCTACTAGTAGTCCTTTTAGAATCGACCTTGTTTATATCCATGATTGGTGATGCAAAAAAAGCCGGACCGGAAGACTATAAATTTCTTGAAGAACGTCTCGAGAATACAAAAGCATATACTATCGAAGTAATTGATGCAATGCCTGATGAGTCCTTCAATTATAAGCCAAGTGATGATGTAAGAAGCTTCAATGCTCAAGGCTTTCACATTGCATATAGCCTTGAATGGTTTAATGCCAGTTTAAAAGGATCTCCAATAGCTTGGGAACCTGGTGATGAAGAAAGGATGAGTAAAGAAGAACTAATCACTTACACAAAAGAACAATTTGATGCTGTGAAAATGACCATAATGAAAGGTAGTTCAAGTGATGAATTTACTGAAGGTATTGTGAGTGTGCTTGATCAAAATTCTCATCATCGTGGACAAATGGTTACTTATCTTAGACTAAAAGGTATTACACCACCAAGTTATAGATGACTTAAAGTTCAGATCTCCAATGGTTCAGTGCTTTAAAAGAAGGAAGCATCCTTGAACCATACCAACTGAACCATTCACCATCTACTAGTTGAATCCGTGCAGCAGGTAAATGCTCACGGATTTCTTCTATGTGTTTTTCCTTAAATGGATATGGTTCACTACTCAATAAAATCAAATCAGGATATTTCTTCTTCAAGTCATCCAACCCTATTTCAGGATATCTTTTCTGATCAGCAAATACATTGTTCAAACCCCATTTCGATAGCACATCATCTATGTATGTATTTTTGGCTGCTACCATCCATGGATTTCTCCAAATTAAATAGGCTACTCTTAGAGGATATTCAAATTCCACATTCTCCAATTCCTGCTGACATTTCTCAATAAACTTAAAAGCCTCAGCTTCTTTTCCCGTTGTTTTCCCGATGTCATGAATAGCTAAAAAAGCGTCTTCAACAGTATCGATTTCGGTGATTAGAACAGGCACCTTTTCCTGAAGTGCATCGATGTCTTCTTTGCGATTCTCTTCCTTGTTTGCAATCACCAGGTCAGGTTTCAGCCTAAGAATTTCTTCAATCTTTGGATTCTTAGTTCCGCCTAATGTCTGCACATTACCGACCTTAGTTTCAGGGTGGTAACAAAAACGAGTTCGACCAATAATTTCTTCTTCAAGCCCAAGGCCAAAAAGTAATTCAGTAAGACTGGGAACAAGTGAAATGATGCGCATATCAGATATACTTCTTTAGAATAGAATGTACACTCTGTACATAATGTCCGCCAAATAAATTAGCATGTACCAGAATAGGGTACAGCTGAGAAAGAGATAACCTATCTTCGAAACCCTCAGCTAAAGGATACTCTGAGTTATATCCTTCATAAAAAGCTGAAGAAAAGCCCCCGAAAAGTCTACTCATAGCTAAATCCATTTCTCTGTGGCCATAGTAAACGGCCGGATCAAAAATAGATGCTTTACCATCATTGGTATAAAAGTAGTTACCGCTCCAAAGATCACCATGTAGCAATGCCGGTGCTTCTTTAGGATACATTTCCTCAATAACAGATTTCAATTTAGAAACTGATGATTTCTCAATTTTAGATTTACCTGTTTTCTCCAGAAATTCGATTTGAGGCAAGATTCTCTCCATGAAATAAAAATCAGCCCAGGTATTGTGACCGCTATTATACTGTGGAAGTCGTCCAATGAAGTTATTATGATCAAGCCCAAATCTATCCGATGTATTCTTATGGAGTTTAGCGAGGTTGATGCCAAAATCCATATCTGATCCAGAACTAGTCTCCTGCATAAACTCCATTAGAAACCAATGCTTTTCATAATGAATAGGCTTTGGAATAGCTAAGTCAGAATCAGCTGAATTCAAAATTTCTAGGCCTTTTGCCTCAGTCTCAAACATAGATTCAGGCGCTTGACCATTCCACTTTAGGAATCCACGACTTTTATCATCAAATGTGAGTACGGTTGTAGAATTGATATCACCTCCATATACCCTTTCAGAGGTAATAATCTTCTTTTTTGTTATTAATTCTATTTGCTGGAAGTAAATCTGACTCACTTTTCTACCTGATCAGCAAGAGTGTTTAATAGATTCTCACAACTGCGTTTGAGCACATCAAAAACCAATTGAAAACCATCCATACCCCCGTAATAGGGATCAGGAACATTGAAGTCGCCGGGTTCTGAATCGAAGGCACGCATCATATACACCTTATTAGTGAAGGATTTACTATGATCCAGTTTTCGAATGTTCTTAAAGTTCTCAATATCCATAGCGAGTATAAGATCAAAATCTTCAAAATCACTAGATATAAACTGTCTTCCTCTTGAATGCAGCTGTACACCATGTTTATTAGCTGTAGCCTGACTCTTCGAATTTGCTGCTTCACCAATGTGATAAGCCGCCGTGCCCGCAGAATCGATATAAAAATAATCTTGAAGACCAATTTCATTGACCAGGTGCTGCATTATACCTTCTGCGGTCGGTGATCTGCAAATATTGCCTAAGCAAACAAATAGAATTGAAAAAGGCTCTTCCTTAGTGATTTTTCGAAGGGTATTAAGTTCCATTAGAATATGATTTTTTTGTAAGGCTGATCTCATCAATTTACGATTTAATGCTTATATTGTAGGCTTATAATCGATTTTTTGAAGAGACGCTAACTACTTTATGTCTAAAAAATTTGAAGAAGTAAAACAGCTCAACTTTCCTAAATCTGAGGTTGAAACCCTCAAATGGTGGAAAGAGCATAACATCTTCGAACAGAGTTTAACCACTCGTGAGGACGGAATTCCGTTCACTTTTTACGAAGGTCCACCTACTGCGAATGGTAAACCGGGTATCCATCATGTACTGTCTAGAACGGTAAAAGATTTATTCTGCCGATTCAAGACTCTAAAAGGTTACAAAGTGAACCGAAAAGGTGGTTGGGATACTCATGGTCTCCCAGTTGAGATCGAAGTTGAGAAGATGCTTGGTCTTGAAGGCCGCTCTCAAGTTGAAGAATATGGGATAGCTGAATACAATGCACAGTGTAGAGAAAGCGTACTCAAATACAAAAATCTTTGGGATGACCTAACTGACCGAATGGGCTATTGGGTCGATCTGGAAAATCCTTATATCACTTTCAAAAATGAGTACATCGAATCCGTTTGGTGGGCATTTAAGAAATTGTATGATAAAGGCCTGGTCTATAAAGGATATAAAATTCAATGGTACTCACCAGGGTCAGGAACCGTTCTTTCTTCACATGAAGTAAGCCTTGGTTATAAAGAAACTCAGGATCCGTCCATTTATGTGAAATTTAAAGCTGATAATGAGGATAATACCTACTATCTGGCTTGGACAACTACTCCGTGGACAACAATTTCGAATATGGCTCTGGCTGTACACCCGGAATTGGATTACATAAAGGCAAAGCATCACGATGAGTATTTTTATGTAGCGAAAGCCTGTGCTGAAAGAGTTTTTGGCGATGAGTATCAGATCATGGCTGAGATGAAAGGTTCACAACTTCTTGGGCATACTTATGAACCAGTGTTTGACTATGCACTTCAAAAGTATGACCGAAGCGAAGCATGGAGAGTTATCCCAGCTGATTATGTGACCACCGATGATGGTACAGGTATTGTACATCAGGCCCCTGCTTTCGGCGCTGATGATTACGATACTGGAATGAAAAATAATATACCGCTTTACAATCCTGTAGACCGTGATGGTAAGTTCATGGATGAGATCACCGATTTTGCTGGTCAGTGGTTTAAGGAAGCGGACAAGAATATCTCCAGAGCCCTTAAAGAAAAAGGGCTCATGTTCAGACATGATACCTATCTCCATAACTACCCCTTCGATTGGAGAAAAGGCACACCTCTAATGTCGTACCCTGTTGAATCCTGGTTTATAAAAACTACGGATGTTAAAGACAGAATGGTGGAACTGAATAAGAAAATAAACTGGAAACCAGAAAGTACCGGAACCGGACGTTTTGGAACCTGGTTGGAAAATAATGTTGACTGGGCCATCTCCAGACAGCGTTATTGGGGGACACCCATTCCATTATGGGTCAATGAAAGTAACCCTGATGAAATTGTATGTATTGGTTCAGTTGAAGAACTGATTCAGACAGCAGGTTTAGATCCTGATGAGGAATTAGACTTACACCGACCTTACATTGATGATATTACATGGGAATCACCAAATGGTGGTACTATGAAAAGGATTCCTGATTTACTGGATGTTTGGTTTGATTCAGGTGCGATGCCATTCGCGCAGTGGCATTATCCATTCGAGAATGGTGAAATCTTCAAGGAATCTTTTCCGGCAGATTTCATTGCTGAAGGCGTAGATCAGACTCGTGGTTGGTTTTATACACTTCATGCACTGGGCACCATGCTCTTTGATGACATGGCATATAAGAATGTAGTTTCAAATGGTCTTGTCCTTGATGAAAAAGGCGAGAAGATGTCTAAGTCCAAAGGGAATTCTGTAGATCCTTTCGAAGTGATCACAAATTATGGTGCAGATACGGTAAGATGGTACATGATGAGCAATTCATCGCCTTGGGATAACCTGAAATTTGCAATGGAAGGTTTGAAGGAAGTTCAGCGAAAATTCTTCAACACTATTGTTAATACATATTCCTTCTTTGCACTCTATGCTAATATAGATGAGTTTACTTATTCAGGATCACCGATTGCCATTGCCGATCGTCCTGAAATGGATCGCTGGATTATTTCGAGATTAAATACACTCGTAAAAAATGTAGATGAGTTGCTTGAAGCATATGAGCCAACCCGCGCAGCCCGTATGATTGAAGAGTTCGTAGAGGAACTCAGTAACTGGTATGTTCGACGTAACAGAAGACGATTTTGGAAAGAGGGTAATACTCTTGATAAAACGGCTGCTTACCAGACCCTTTATCAATGTTTGCATGATTTAGCAAAACTCATTAGTCCAATGGCACCTTTCTTTGGTGAATGGTTATATCAGCGATTGAATGAGGTTAGTGGAAAAGATGAAGAGTCAGTCCACATATCATTTTACCCGACTGTAGAAGAGACAGCAATTGATATGCAGCTGGAACACAAAATGGAATTGGCAAGACAAATTTCGTCTATGGTATTAAGAGTTAGAAACCATATAGAAGTAAATGTTCGTCAGCCATTGGCAAAAATCATTCTGCCTATTAAGGATGAAAATGAACGCCAGCTCATTGAAAGTATTCGTGATGTAATACTTGATGAAGTAAATGTGAAAGACATTCAATTCGTTGATGACGATTCGGGCATTGTTGAAAAATCCGCTAAACCAAATTTTAAACTGCTAGGTAAGAAGCTAGGACCAAAAATGAAGGCGGTTTCAGCTGCAACCAGAGAACTGACATCTGAAGCTATCTCAGAATATGAAAAGAATGGCTTCATTGAACTTGATCTGGGTGAGCAAGGTGTTGAACGTCTGGAAGAAAATGAGCTTGAAGTTATTAGGCATGGAATCCATGGGTGGGAAGTAGAAACAGAAAATGGTTTAAGCGTTGCTGTTGATACTGAGATGGATGAAGCTTTAATTCAAGAAGGAATTGCACGCGAATTCGTTAACAGAATTCAAAATATGCGAAAAGAAGCCGAATTTGATGTCGTAGACCGTATTTATATTGGTATGGAAGGGTCTGATGAGATTAAACAAGCCGTTAATTCAATGAGTGATTATATTGTTAAGGAAACCCTTGCAGAAGATATAAGCTATGAAGGGCTTGAAATATCGGATTATGTAAAAACATGGGAAATTGGTGAAGGGAACTGCACCATTTCGATAAGAAGAAACGTCAATATTTAAAATTGAAATCTATGGAAGCTGCAAATACTGAAAATAACGAACGCGTTTCTCCATATAGTGATAAGGACCTGGAATACTTCCGTGGTATCATCCTTAAGAAAAGAGATGAAGCTGAGAATGAATTAGAAATTCTTCAGAGCACATTGCGTGACAGCATGGAGAATTCCTCAGACGAGTCAGCATACTCTTTCCACATGGCAGATGCCGGAACAGATGCTCAGGAACGTGAAAAAACATATATGCTGTTTAATCGCACCAGAAAATTCATCAAATATCTGGACGATGCACTAAAGAGAATCGACAATAAAACTTATGGTGTGTGTAAGGTAACAGGTAAAAAGATTTCTAAAGGTCGTCTTGAAGCTGTACCGCATACTCAGCTTAGCATCGAAGCTAAATTGAAAAGAAGGTAAATTCAGGTTTCCTATCTTTTGAAGGCAAAAAAGCTACAGGCACTCTTTATACCAGCCATTATTGTTCTCATCTTTGATCAGGTCACGAAGTGGTTTGTTCGTCATAACAGCAACCTGCAGGATTTGACCCTCATTGATGGTGTACTTGAGTTTAACTATGTATTAAACCCTGGTATGGCTTTGGGAATTGAATGGCTGCCAACACAAGCCATTAGTTCCATTGCAATTGTTGCTACCATTGGAATCATTGCTTATCTGCTTGTAAACCTTGATAAAGCTAATTTCGGCTACCTGATTTGTATGAGCTTTATCCTTGGAGGTTCCTTAGGAAATATTTCTGACCGTCTATTCATGGGGATTATTGATGGATATGGAACGGTGTTGGAAGGCCATGTAGTGGACTTTATCCATTTTAGTCTACGAATTAATGATTTCGCAGTATTTCCCTACATTTTTAATGTGGCTGATATAGCTATTAGCTGTTCGATTATTACACTCATCATTTTTAACAGACGCCTATTACCTGAAGAGGTGTCAAAAGAAATAGATAAAACTGATGAAGTTAGCAGTGAAGCTACGACTGATAAATCTGCCTAGTTCTTGACTTCCTTTTCATTCAGAAGGTCAATCTCATCTCTAAAAGCAACCTGATCAACAATTTCCAGACCGAAGGATTTGATCCCAACTCTTTTTACTGGATTATTTGAGAGCAATCTCAATTTGCTAACACCCAGTTTTCTTAAAATCTGAGCACCAACACCATAATCTCTAGAGTCAGATTTATATGTGATCTGATCTTCCTCAGTGTTTTTACCTTCTTCGATAAGCTTAAGGGTCTTTATCTGATTCAGAAGGGTATGATTGCCAGAAGTACGATTCATGTATACAACTACACCCTTACCTTCTCTTTCAACCTGAAGCATAGCTTGATGCAACTGCTCTCCGGTATCATGAGATCTATGCCCGAATATATCTCCAATCATATCTGAAGCATGCACTCTTGTGAGTACGGCTTCACCCTCATTCCACTCGCCCTTAACGAGGGCAAGGTGAGTGTCGTTGGTAAGCAGTTCTTTGAACACTCTAAGTTTAAAATCACCATACATCGTTGGCATGCCTACATCCATGATTTCTTCAACTAAACTCTCATTCTGAATGCGATAGGCGATGAGATCTTTAATTGTGATGAACTTCATACCAAATTTCTGAGCCATTTCGAACAACTCAGGTGTTCGGGCCATTTCTCCATCATCTTTCATGATTTCACAGATAATGCCCATAGGACTTAACCCAGCCATTCTTGCAAGGTCGATGGCCGCTTCTGTATGTCCGGCACGTCTTAGAACTCCACCTTTGACCGCAAGAAGAGGAAAGATGTGACCAGGTCTTCTAAAGTCAGCTGCAATAGAATCATTGCTAGCCATTTCCTTAATAGTATTTGAACGGTCTGAAGCAGATATACCGGTGGTCGTTAACTTCTTATGATCAATAGAGGTTGTGAATGCTGCCTCATCAGGATCTGCGCCTTCGGTGACCATATAATCCAGATTAAGCTGATTTGCTTTATCTCTGGTGATAGGTACACAAACAAGTCCACGACCGTGAGTTACCATTATATTTATGGCCTCTGGTGTTACCAGGTCTGCAGCCATTACAAAATCACCTTCATTTTCACGGTCTTCATCGTCAATAACGATGACCATTTTACCATTACGAATATCCTCAATGGCGCTTTCAATGCTATCAAAGGTGATTTTGTTTGACATAGTATCTTACTTCTTATCCTCAGCCTTTTTGTCGGCTTTTTTCTGAGGTTTGTTAGGATTAACATCAGTTACAGCTGATTTCAGGAAGCGAATCTTAACACCGCTATCTACTTCAACCAATACCGAATCGTCAGCAATACTGTTCACAGTTCCGAGTATGCCTGCTGATGTAACCACTTTATCACCCTTTTTCATTTCAGAAACTTTGTTCTGAATCTCTTTTTGCTTTTTAGACTGAGGGCGAATGATGAAGAAATAAAAAGTCAGGAAAATTAGCCCCAGAAATACCAGGTTAATCATGCCGGAATCATCACCAGGTGCCTGACCCATCAGGAATATCAAATAGTTTGTCATGTGTATCATTAATGATTAATGGAAAGCTTTAAAGATACACTTTTTTGTGAGAACTATAGTTTCATGATTCCGGATAAAACTTCTTCTTCTCTTTAGCATAATCTACAAGAAGAGGAGCGGGAGTAAATCTTGGTCCGTAATCCCGGGCAAATTCTTCGAGTTCATGCCTAATCCATTCAGCTCCGATGCTATCAATATAACGGAATGGCCCACCCGTGAAAGGAGGGAAGCCAAGTCCAAGAATTGCACCAAGATCACCGTCAACGGGAGATTTTATGATTCCTTCTTGCAAACAATAAACAGCCTCATTTATCATGCTAAAAGCCATGCGATGCTGTGCCATTTCTTTTCTAGGATTCTGTCGGTCATCCCCTCTGAAATATTTATAAATATCGACATTCACTTCTTTTTTCTTCTTGTCATAAGAGTAAAGTCCTTTTCCATTCTTCCTTCCAAGGAATCCTGCTTGCATCAATTCATGAGCTTTGGTAGATGATTTTGATTCTGTATTTCTAGCATCGAAGAGAGGCTTCATGGTATCACCTACATGGGCTCCAACATCAATTCCAACTTCATCAAGTAAAGCCATTGGACCCACTGGATATCCAAATTCCTTCATAATATCGTCCAGGTATTTAATGGAAGCTCCATCCTCAAGAAGTAAAAGCGCCTCATTCATATATGGAGCAAGAATACGAGTGGTGTAAAATCCAGGGCCATCATTAACTACAATAACAGTTTTACCCTGTTTAACCCCAATATCATAGGCTGTAGCCGTTACCCAATCTGCTGTTTTAGGTGTAGTGACAATTTCTAACAAGGGCATTTTTTGAACTGGTGAGAAATAATGCATTCCCAAAACCATTTCTGGTCGTTTTGCATGTTCTATAATCTTCGAAAGAGGTAGTGAAGAAGTATTAGTAGCAAAAATTGTGTTGTCTCTTGTATTTGCCTCTACTTCGACCAAGATTCTCTGTTTCAATTCCAGATCTTCAAATACGGCTTCAATTACTAGATCTACCTTACCAAAAGACTCATAATTATCAGTTCCGCTCAATCTTCCGAATATCTGGTCTCTCTCGAAAGTACTGATGATCCGTTTTTTTCTCTTTGTATCAAGTGAATCCCAGATACTTTTTTCTCCTTTGGATGCACTTTCAAGATCTCTATCCTTTAGGAAGACATTATAGTCCTTGTTAATACTAACATCGGCAATTCCTGATCCCATTAAACCAGCACCAAGTACTCCAATATGCTGAATAGATTTAACCAGTTCTAAATTTGGATTCTTTTTAGAATCTGTCATGGCAAAAAAGAGATTAACCAATGCTCTAGATTCTGGTGATACTCCGGCTTCACCAAATAATTTAGATTCATGCATCAGCCCTTCAATCAGGCCATGATGATAACCATATTGAACAGCCTCAATGATTATGATTGCGGCAGGATAATTTCCTTTGGTTTGTCGGAGGGTTTTCTTTTTGGCTTGTGAAAAAAGAATTGTACGCCCCAGCGGGTTTCCTTCCAGTAATTTCTCGAAAAAGGTGAGTTTAGGTTTGTGTTTAAGCTTACCCTTTTCATGAATGTTGAGTACACCTTTTTTTGCAGCGTCAAGGATAGCATGTTCATGCACCAATTCATCGAGCAGACCGAATTTCTTTGCTTGTCGGGCATACATATTTTTGCCAGTCAGCATATAAGTTAGGGCCTTTTGAATGCCTATTAGTCTTGGTAAGCGCTGAGTTCCACCGGTTCCGGGGATCACGCCAAGTTTTACTTCCGGCAAACCAAAAACAGTTTTTTTGTGGTTTGAACCTACTCTATAATGACATGCCATTGATAGCTCAAGACCTCCACCGAGACAAGATCCATGTACTGCTACTGCAATTGGTTTTCTATTGGTTTCAATCCTGTTGAAAATGGAATGTCCAGTTCTGCTTAATTCTTCCAAATCTTTAGCCGTTTCTCTGGACTTGAACATTTCTATATCTGCCCCTGCAATAAAATTGTCTTTCTTACCACTAACTATAACAGCGCCAATGACATCGTGATTGTTATTGAGTTCTTCCAGGAATTCGAAGAACTCATCAATCATAGATTCATTTAGGGTATTCACCTTCTCTGTTGGGTGATCCAGCGTTAAGATGGCAATTGAATCTTCAATATGTACATTTAACATACTCATGAAGCACCTCCGAATCTCTCAAGGATGATTGCATGTCCCTGCCCTCCGGCAGCACAGGCTGCAACCAGGGCAAAATTGCCATCTTCCTTATGAAGTCGGTTAGCAGCTGTGGTCACGATTCGGACGCCGGTAGCACCAAATGGGTGCCCTAAAGAAAGTGATCCGCCCCATGTATTAAGTTTATCCATTGGGATTTCACCAATTGCAGTTGCTCTATTCAAAGCGGTTCGAGCAAATTCATTGGAATTAAGCGCAGTTAGAACAGATAATACCTGTCCTGCAAAAGCCTCATGTAGTTCAAATACATCAATATCTTCTAAAATGAGATTTGCCTCATTTAGCACTTTAGGAATAGCATAGGCAGGGCCAAGAAGCAGTTCATCTCCGGGATCCTGAGCTACATATGTATACTCATTCAAGTACGCTTTAGGTGTGATCCCAAGTTCTTGTGCTTTTGCTTCCGACATTAATAAACAAGCAGAAGCTCCATCGGTCAGAAATGATGAATTACCGGCTGTCACGGTTCCGTGTGGTTTAATAAATGCAGGACGTAAGTGCTCAAGTTTTTCTATTGAAGTATCAGCTCTGAAGCCATTATCCTCAGTAACAACATCAAATTTAGGTGGGATTTTAGCTGGAATAATCTCGGCTTTTAATAGCCCCTCTTCTGTCGCTTTAGCAGCTAAGTGATGGGATCTCATTGCAAAGTTGTCTTGATCACGTCTGCTAACTCCAAATTTAGCAGCCATGCGATCACAACTTTTGCCCATGGTTTCACCTGTCGAAAATTCAGCAATAGCTGGTAGTTCTGGTAACAGATCTTTTAGTTTAAGTCCTTTAAGAAATTGAAGAAAGTCGGATGTTTTTCTGTATTTACGCGCCGCCAGAACTTTCTGGCGAAATTTCTTCTGAAATCGAACGGGGATGTCAGACATGGTTTCTGTTCCTGCAGCAAGAACGATACTTGCTTGCCCGGATTGAATAGCATCCATTCCAGCAGTAATGGCCTGATTAGATGAAATACAGGCCATGCTTACTGTAAATGCAGGTACATTCTTCGGAATGCCAGCTGCGAGTGCTGATTCTCTACCAACGTTTGAAGTTCTGACTTCCTGAATAACTGTACCCATGATTACACGATCAATCAATTCAGGATGGATATTAACTTTATCAATCAAACCTTTGATAGCCATTCGGCCCAGATCATAGGCCATTAGGTCATTATATTGCGTAGCCGATTTCAGGAATGGAATACGTGCCCCGTCCACAAAGACCACCCGATTTGTCTTACTTAAACTCATGCTTAGCTCCTTAGTATATCAGAAGATGAATGAATGTCGCTCGATAATCAAGCAAAAAGTTAACAGTGTTAACCAACGTTTATTTCTTTAATGAGCAAATAAAGCTCTAATGGTTACATAAATGTTTTGTGAGGATTAAAAATGTGCGTATATTTGCCGTCCGTTAAAAAAGCGGGTGATTAGCTCAGTTGATTTAGAGCATCCCGACATAGTCGGGAGGGTCGGAAGACTGAATCACAAAAGAATTTGACATAATGGGTGATTAGCTCAGTTGGTTTAGAGCACCTGCCTTACAAGCAGGGGGTCAGGGGTTCGAGTCCCTTATCACCCACATTTAAAAGCTTTTAGCAAATTTGCTAAGAGCTTTTTTTTTGCAATTCTATTGAGCTCATAATCAAATACATATTGTTAGCAGCACTTGTACTACATAAAAAACCAAAGTTAAACCTATGGGTTCTGTCCTTTAAACATTAGTATTCTAGACTGAACTTTTGAAAGCCATGTACTAGGGTCAGACAAAAAACGCATCCAATCTTTGGGTGGTTTTAAACTTTGTTTG
>CBFHVG010000052.1:0-98743 GCA_965659005.1 uncultured Balneolaceae bacterium | reverse complement strand
GGTTCTATCGGATGGTTTTAAGCACTTTTTCATTGACTCATAATCCCATGTTTTAGGATCCTGCTCGTCAAGAGGTGCCTTTATTCTCAAATAGTCAGTTAGACCCTGAAGGGCTAGCTGATGGTATATGCCAACCTCCATTCCTTTGAGCCCACAAATATAGAGTAATGTATTGTCTTTTTTAAGGATTTCGGACAATAAATCCTTGTAATCTTCCAGCGCAGTTTGAACATAATATTTTGAACCATCTGGTCTGCGATCTTCTCTGGAAACACGGGTCAAGTAATGAAAATGCTCATTTGATTCACTTAATTCAGTGAAATAATTATCATAAAGAAGGTCTGTTCTATAAGGGCACCCAAAAATCAAAGCTACATCATTTTGATAATCCTGATTTAGCAGTTCCATAATCATTCCCCTAAATGGAGCAATGCCTGTTCCTGCTGCAAAAAAGAGATAGTTATAGTCTTGTTCATTTTCGGGAAGCAAAAATCTTTTACCGCTTGGCCCAGTTAAAAGTACTTTATCACCCACTTTCAAATTAGCTATATAATTAGAACACACACCCAGATACAGCTCGTGATCATTAATTTCTTCTACCACTCTCTTAACTGTTGTTGAAATGAGGTGTTGTTTGCCACCTTCACCTTCTGTTGGTGATGATACCGAGTACAAGCGAATTTTATGTGGTCTTCCTTTATCCGTTAAACCAGGCGCCTGAACTCCAATTGATTGCCCTACTCTCACCCTTCCAACCAGGTCCGTACCTGACACATCAAAAGTAATGTGTCTAATAATATTTGGGCTACTTTCCTTAGTAGCTACATAGTTCTCAACCACAGTTGCTTCAACTGGATTCTTAGGACTGTAAATATTAAGCTCAACCTCGGGTAATTGCATAGTAGACATAACCTTAAGCACTTAGTGAATAAAAAAAGCTCCTCTTATGGAGGAGCTTCAAAGTAATGCTTTTTTAACTATTAAGTCAGGTCGCTTTACTGATTGCTAATTCGATATCTAACAATCTCATCAATTGTTGGTGTGTTGCCTCTGGCTTCGATTAAGTCCTCTACCATTTCATGTGTGACACCTATAGATCGCATTCTTATCAGATCCTCCTTGCTGATATTCTCGTATCCAAGATCATTCATATTTGATGTAAAGAATGCAGTGACACCTGAACTTCTTAGTTGTGCAAGATCTTCCGGTGTTAGATCATATCCCAGTGATTTCATCATGCTTGCAAAAGTGACACTTACGTCAGCTTTTTGCATATCTATCATCTGCTCAACAGTAAGATTTGAATAGCCGATATTTTGAAGATCTTCTACATATGAAGCATCTACATTGGCTCTTCCTAATTCTTTCAGATCATCCAGCGATAAATCAGTATAACCAAGATCCCTTAGTTCTGAAGTATTGGTAGCTGTAACTCCAGCTCTTCTAAGTTCGATTAACTCTGCTCTCGAGAGTTCACCATAACCCATGTCTGTCATCCAGGAACCCATGCCAGCTAGAAGTTCATCACTGGGTTCATCAAGTGAGGAAAAAATATTTTCTACTGGTGCGGCAACATCATCACTGAATGAGAACTGAGACGTAATATAAAATCCGAATACGGATAAAAATGCCACTAAAAGAATGAATTTGGGTAAAGTAAATCCTTTTTCTTCCTGCTCTTTACTAAAAGCGGATTCGGATCGGTAATCTGAATCATATTGATTCAGGTCATTTCGAAGATTTTTTTGAAATTTTGTTGACATATCGGTGTTGATTCATTGAGCAAATTTAAGTGTGTTTTACACTGAGCAATAATAAACTGAGCAAAAGTTTAAAATCGCTACGGTAAATTTACCGAAAAGATTCGCAGAAAAATTAAGGGGCTTTTTCTAGAGTTTTAGAAAGTTCTCCAATTGTGAAAGGCTTGGTAATTAAGCCAATACAATTTGTTTCTTTTACTCTGTCAAAATTGTGCCTATCTGAGTTTCCGGTAATGTAAATTACCGAAACGGATATTTCTTTTTGGATGAGCTTAATGGCTTCTACACCATCCATTTCACCTTTTAAACGTATGTCCATTAGTATAATGTCAGGCTTTAGATCTTTTGCCATAGACACGGCTTCATCTCCTGAAATTGCCTTTCCTAGAACATTATATCCGATGCTTTGTACCATTTTCTCGAGCACCATGCCGATAATCATATCGTCTTCTACGATGAGAATGCTTTTCCCCATGATCTATTCCATTTTATCTCTTCAAATAGTTTTGAAGTACTGATGTATTGGTTTTAATTAGGATACAAACTGGAGACTGGAATTTAAAGTATTCAATAAGATTTTCTTGCTGATGCCCTTATCATAATTGAGATAAGTTGAGCACCTTACCATCCATTACATCAATGAATGCTTCCCATTTTTGGTCCTGAAGCTCAGGATTATGAATGATAATAACATAGCCTTTTCTTATTTCCAGATTATCTTCATTCAAATAGGATCGTATTTCAACAGTTTCTGATGTACTCATGAAATCATCCTGAATTTCAAAATTCACATTCAGGTTATCACTCTGAAAATTCAATTGAAGCCCTAATAACAGTAACCTTGCTTCCTCAAAGCTAACATTAGGCCTGTCAGGATTATAAAACCCATTATACCAGTTACCCCATATCCTGTTTACCCCGAATGCATCTATGAAAACAGTGATTTCGGTTCCACTGACAAGTATCCCATCAGCTTGTTGTTCTTCAAATGTGATCTTCCATTCAATGATTTCGTTATTTATATCAGGCCCTTCGCAGATGGTACAACCATAAAGAGGTGCAAATTCTTTTACAACAAGATTGGAGGAATCAGTTACACCTGTATATAAACCATTCTTCCTAACCGTTGACGATGCATAGTTTATAAGTGTATCAGCCCTTCCCATTTCTAATCTGATAATGTCTCTGCTCAAACAAGGATTTTCCCCATTTGGAAATAGGACTCTGCTAAACCCGGTAAAACCATACTCATTCAATGTGGAACAAATGCGATCATTATTTAGGGTTTTATAATCTTGATTCTTTTTTTGGAGGGCATTCACATCTAATGGTGCTATCTTTGTGGGATAGACTGTAAGTTCTTCATCAACCGTAACAAGGTTACAGGACATGACGAAAAAACAGAGTACTAGCGGTAAGATATAGAGCAGGTAATGCTTGCTCACTGTAGATGATTATTTAATTGTCCGTTAAATACAGTCAAGAAAATTTGAATATTCAATTTAAGGTTTCATGATATTGTATAGTTTACCTTAAATTATTTTGTAAAATCAAGATTCAATATAGTGTATAATATTTCAATAGTTGGTGGAGGTATTTCCGGGCTTACAACAGCTTTTCTGCTTCAGAGTTTAGGTTTTAAAACTCAGATTATTTCTGAGTTCTTTCTAACTGATTCTTTTACAACCAGACCACCTTTTTTCGGCAGCTTATCACCTGCAGCTTCCATCATACCTCACTCCCTATATGGTCCTCACATTTTACCTTCATTCATAGATAGTCAGGAAGTTTTCAGGACATTATTGGATAAAGATCAGTCCGGTATTAAAGTCCATACACATTATGAGATTTTTGAAGATAATCGAGATCCTTATGATTACTGTGAATACATGGATCATTTCGAGCCAATTGATAATAGCTGGTCCGCGGTACCTAAATTAGATACAAGTACTGAAATCTCCGGCTGGAGATATAATTGTCTATTTGCAGACTGGAATATCTATCCTCATTTCCTCATGAATAAATATTTGTCTATGAATGGCAAAGTAGTTCGTAAAAAACTCACTGCAGAGGATATGAGAAATCTTGATGCCGATTATATTTTTAATTGCAGTGGGCTGGGATCGGTAGAATTGTTCAATGATACTGAAAATGAAGTCTACCTTGGCCACACCATTATTCTTGATGGAGTAGATGAAAAGATCTTGAATGGACGTGATATCTCCTACAATTTTGAACCTGGTAAAAATTTATATGTCACTCAAAATAATATGGTTCAAGATGTTTATGCTTATAGCCGATCTGGACAAATTCTTTTAGGTGGTAGCCGTTTAGCGGGGAGAATTCTCAATGGAAAGTATTCAGGAGATCTACCAATAACTCCAATTTTAACTGATAATGACATATCAATGTCAGCTCATATCTATAACCTAAATAAAGACATCATCAGAAGTTTTTATGGTATCGATTTGGATGGATTTGTGAACAAAGAATTCCGTAAAGGCTATCGATATATAAGAAACAAACTAGATGGTCTAAGAATTGAAAGAGAGCAGATAAATGATAGCCCAGTTTACCATAATTATGGAAATGGCGGAGGTGGTGTAACTGTATCCTGGGGAGCTTCACTTCGTCAAGTGAATATGTTTCTTGAGGATTTGGACAAAGATCAATTAGATATTCAACAGCTTATCAAATTATTAGTCTTCTGAATCCACGCACTTATCGCATTCAACCCATGGTTTTTTTGGCAAAGCATTAATTGCCCTAACACCACTGCCTTTTTCGAATACTGGTGTGAATAATATTTCCCCTGCATGATGATCTTCCCCACATGTATAGCATTGAATTTCTTCCTCCAGTTGTCTGGGTGTATAACCCTTAATAACCCAGCCTTTGTTACCAATATTTACTTTTAGAGATTCTAAAGCCTCTCGAACGGTTTGAGATTTATTACCACTAAAGTAATTATCTGATAATTCTTCTAATAGCTCTATGGTTGAGTCATCAAAAGTGAAATTAAGTCGCTTCATAGGTTGTCACTTTTTTTGATTTATAATTTAGCCAATGCCCTCTTATTAGTAGGATAGATCCGACTAGTGTCACAAGCGATTCACCGTATTCTCCAAGACTATCTCTGTATACCCATGCCAGAACTATGATGGCGAGCCCAGAGATCATAAAATAGATCACATACTTGTTCTCATGTTTCTTTTTTAGTGAGAGATAGACTACTGGTGCGATAACTAAGAAAAAGGCAAAATGAGAGTAATCATGGAAGATTTCCATGGTTGGCCATATCGGAATCAGTGAAACAAAAACAGGTGTGAGTAAACAATGGATTGCACATAAACCTGAGACACCTATCCCAAGCCTATCCCAAAACCCTAAAAAATATTGAATCATGGAGTGTGTATTATTATACACACTAAGCTAAGGATATGATTATTCGATTACAATGCTTTCTTAAGGTTTTCTATTTTAATGCCGAATAAATATTACAGACATGAAATATCTGCTACCACTTTTATTAATCACTTTATGCTGTACCACTGAACAACCGGATGAATATTCGGCCATGACATTCAATATCCGATATGATACAGAGCGTGATGGTATAAATAAATGGGATAACCGGAAAGATTGGGTTGTGGATATCATTCAAGATTTCAATCCGAATTTTGTTGGTTTACAGGAGGCGTTGCACCATCAGGTAGTCTATGTGGATACCATGCTTGCAAATTATGACTTTATAGGAGTTGGTAGAGATGATGGAAAACAAGCTGGTGAATACACACCCCTATTCTATAACAAAGATAAGTTTAGATTATTGAACTACGACACTTTCTGGCTATCTGAAACTCCTGAAGAACCATCTGTTGGTTGGGACGCAGCACTGGAAAGAATATGTACTTATGGGCAGTTTGAAAGTATTGATACCGGTGAGAAGTTTTATGTATTTAATGCCCATCTGGATCACATTGGAGAAGACTCAAGACTGAATGCTCTGAAACTCATAAATAAAGAAGCCAAGGCTTTGAACCCAGAAGAGGTTCCGGTCATCATTATGGGTGATTTGAATGCTACACCTGATAGTCCTCCTATTCAATTTCTGAATAACGAATATGATGACTCATTCTTTTCAGATAGCGTAAGTGGGCCAACTGGAACATTTCATGGATTCAATCCTGACCACCCACTAGATATCCGAATTGATTACATTTTTACATCAGCTTTGACCGTTTCGAGGTATGAAAATATTTACTTAAGAAGAGATGATTTTTTTCCTTCTGACCATACACCAATTTTTATCACATTTTCACTATGAAGTATAATTTATTCCTGCTTTCACTTATTTCCTTGATGTTCATTGGCTGTAATCAGTCGCAACATGCAGACATACTAATTGAGGGTGTTCATATAGTTGATGTTCAAAACACTCAATTAATTGAAAATCAGAGCATTGCAATAAGAGATGGGAAAATAATTGACGTCTTCGATGTAAAAACGAAAGAAATCAGCTATGATTCCTTAATTGATGGTACTGACAAATATGCAATGCCCGGGTTATGGGATATGCATGTTCATTTCAGAGGTGGTGAAGAATTGATAAGTGATAATGAAGCTTTTTTGTCTCAATTCATTAAATACGGTATAACTTCAGTTCGTGATGCCGGTGGTGATCTCACTAATTCCATTTTAGAATGGAATAACCAAATAAAGAAAAGAGATTTGGATGGCCCTACAATTTATACATCCGGACCAAAACTAGACGGTAACAGAGCCAGATGGGAAGGCAGCCTGCCTGTCACTACAGCAGCAGAAGTCACAGCTGCACTTGATTCTCTTCAAAGACTGGGAGCTGATTTTGTAAAGATTTATGACAGTACACTTGATCTGGATATTTACATGGAAATTGTAAAGCAGACTGAAGAAAGAGGGATGAATGTGACTGGACATATGCCACTAAGCATTTACCTTAAAGATGCTGTTGATGCAGGTTTAGATGGAATTGAGCACATGTATTATGTGATAAAAGCATGTTCATCAAAAGAAGATGAAATTACTGCAGCTGTTAAAAATGGTGAATATGGATTCTGGTCTGGTATTGCTGTTGCTTTGGAAAGCTATGATCCCAATAAAGCAATGGAAGTTTTTAGCATGCTTGCTGAGAATGAAGTTTATGTTACTCCTACCCTATTTATTGGAGAGACCTTAGCTAATGTCGCTGATGTAGATCACTCTAATGATGAATATTTGGAATTACTTAGTGCTCCATTCATTTCTACCTACGAAGGCAGGGTTCGATCAGCCAGAAATTCCTCTCCCGAAGCGAAACAGTTCAGAAAAGATCTACTGGATAAATTCGAAGAAATGATTCCAATCATGTATGAGGCCGGTGTTAACATTTTAGCTGGATCTGATGCCGGGGCTTATAACTCTTTTGTGTATCCAGGCCCTTCTTTACATGGAGAGCTCATGAAATTAGTAGATTCTGGAATACCAACCGAAGAGGTTTTAAAGATCGTGACTCAAAATGGTCCTGCCTTTCTTGAAGATAGTGCTTCATTTGGATCTATAGAGACAGATAAAACTGCTGATTTAATCATCCTTGAGAAGAATCCTTTTGAAGACATCAGGAATCTAACCACAATTCAGGCCGTAATTAAAAACGGATACGCTGTTCAATAGATTTTCGATTATGTTGTAACATTCTAATGAAATAGCTCTCTATTGAGAAAATCGCAAAACTCCGATTCTCTATGAGCTATTATCAAAGGGCTGTTTCGTCTGACAGAAATGAATTAAAGGAACTACTCAATCACGGTAGATTCCATCTTGTTTATGCGCCTACATTATTATTTATCATTTTCTCTGTGCTTTCTGTCGTTGGTGGTCTTTTATCTGAATCTATCAATTCCATGATAATTGGAATTATAACATCTATTCTCATCAGTCAGATTTACTGGGGAAGAATGTCTGTGAAATGGAGAATTAAAGCCTATCAATTTAACTATACCTTCACGCTCTATAGAGAAGCAATAAGAGAACAGCTAATTTACCCCAATGATCATTTCATGAATATGTTTCTTATTGGTCCAAGAAGCAGAATCAAGTTCATCAGAAGTGTGGATGAGCATATTATCAGAACGAAAAGAATGCCAAAATTAGATACCATACATTCACTTTCTGAAATAAATAATGATTTTAGAAAAGCAGTTTAACGTTTTCTGGGTTTAGCTTGCATTGGGCTTACAAAACGCTCTACATCATCTGATCTTAGTTGTTTATGTTTTGTTTTTCTTGATGTAACCCTTTCTCTCCACATCTTGAAGCTCGATCTCTTCATATTAGATCTCATTACCTTTATCACTTCAGGTTCGCTCAAATCGAATTGTTGTTCAATAGCCTCAAATGGTGTTCTGTCTTCCCAGGCCATTTCTATAATCCGGCTAATATCGGCTTCTGTTAATTCTTTTTTTAGGGTCATAATTGTATTAAATCTAAATGTCTAACTACTAAACCTTTTTACACAGAAAAAGTGCCCGGAAGCATCATTTTACTTACTTTCGATTCATAAGGAAGTATCATCTTCAATAATATCATGCAGAAACGGCACATAAATCGTAATCAGTACTTTAGTGAACAGATATATACCACTAAAGTTCATGTCATCCCTTTCATTCAGGAATTCAAGAATATAGACGAAAATACCGTTGTTCTAGAAATTGGCTGTGGTGAAGGTGGAAACCTAGTCCCATTTATGGACTTAGGATGCCGGGTTTTTGGTGTGGATATCAGTGAGTCGAAAATTAGCAAGGCCATGGAGTTATTCTCTGATATGGAAGACTCATTCAAAGCAACTTTTATAAGTGAAGATATCTACAAGCTATCAAAAGATGATCTCCCTCCTATTGATCTGATTATTATGAGAGATGTCATTGAGCACATCCCTGATCAGAGGAAATTCATGAGTTTTGTTAAGCAATTTTTGAATGAAGATGGGAAAATCTTTTTTGGTTTCCCTCCTTGGCAAATGCCATTTGGTGGTCATCAACAAACCTGCAGTAATAAGATTTTAGCGAGGCTTCCATACTTCCATTTATTTCCTAAGGGAATTTATAAAGCGATTTTAAAAGCCTTTGGCGAAACTGATCATAAAGTGTTGGCATTAATGGAGATCAGGGACACAAGAATTACCATTGAGCAATTCAGAGAAATCATTAGCAGTGAAGGTTACCGTGTTGATAAGGAAACACTTTGGCTTGTTAACCCCAATTATGAGGTTAAATTTAACCTGAAACCGACAAAACAAAGCCAGCTAATTTCGGAGCTGGCTTATGTTCGAAACTTCTTAACTACCTGCTGCTATAGTTTGGTATCTCTACCTTAGTTTCTTCTTCCCATTATTCTGAGAAGCATTATAAACAGATTTATAAAATCCAGATATAGCATCAATGCACCCATTATTGCTGCTTTTTGCTGAACTTCTTCATTGTCATCCAGTTGCAGGCTCATATTTTTCAACTTTTGAGTATCCCAAGCGGTAAGCCCGACAAAAACGAATACACCAACAATACTGATGATCCAGTATAGAGTCTCGCTGAAGAAAAAGATATTGATGATGGAAGCAATGATTATTCCTATTAATCCCATGAAGGCTAAACTACCAATGGATGTGAGATCTCTCTTAGTTGTATAGCCGTACATTCCCATGCCAGCGAACGTAAGTGAGGTCACAAGGAATGTTGAGGTGATTGAGGCTGAAGTATAAATGACAAAAAGTGCGGAAAGAGTTAATCCATTCAGTGCCGAATAGAAAAAGAACCAACCCAGTGCTGATTGTGCTGTCATTCTATTTATTGCAGATGAAAGATAGATTACCACACCAACCTCTGCTATAAGTAAACCATAAAATACAAATGGACTACTGAAGACCAGATTCATCATTGATTGTGAATTGATCGTGAGAAATGCCATTAGTGCAGTTAGACCCAAGGCAGAGCCCATCCACATAAACACTTTGGTTATAAATGCCTGCTGAATGGATTGAACCTGTTCAGCTCCTAAACTTTGTGAATCATAGTTCGTGTTCATAGTTCTCTATTGATTGATTATAAAATTGTTGGGTTTGGTGCGTCACCATAAACTTCTTTTGGATCGAATACTTTTTCGGATTCCTCATAATTAAGTTCACCATTATTTTCTTCGAATTCAGATGCAACTGGTACAGATCTGTAGAAGCAACTTCTATATCCTACATGACAGCTAGCACCATTACCCTGAACCTCAACTCTTAACCAAACACAGTCCTGATCATCATCTATTCTCATCTCTTTAATTATCTGAGTGAGTCCAGATGTTGCACCTTTATGCCATAGAGTTTTTCTGCTTCTGCTGTAGTAAACGGCTTCACCCAGTTCTATAGTCTTCTTTAGTGCTTCTTCATTCATGTAACCATGCATTAACAGTTCTCCGGAAGTATAATCAGTGGTCACAACCGGAATCATGCCATTTACATCAAATTTAGGAGCCAGGTCATTGCCTTCTTCAACCTGCTCTATTGTAAGTCTTTCTTTAAAAGTAATATCACTCATGTTGTTTATCTGATTCTTTTTTTGGAACAGGATCAAAGCCCTCACCACCCCAGGGGTGGCATCTTCCAATTCTTTTTAAACCTAACCAGGCACCTTTAAAAGGTCCCCATTCATTTATAGCATCGACCATATAATTGGAGCAAGTTGGTTGGTATCTACATGATCGCCCGATCCATGGAGAAAGTGTATACTGATACACTTTTACCAGTCCAATAAAAATTAAGCCTATGCCTTTAGTAATTACATTCACTAGTCTATGGTAAAGCTGGTTCCATCCTTACCATCTTTAAGCTGTACTCCAATTTCTTTCAGTTGGTCTCTGATTTTATCTGAAGTTTCAAAATCCTTTTTTGCTCTGGAATCATTCCTTAATTCGATAAGCAAATTTACTAGCCCATCTGTCAATGAAGCATTATCAGATCCATTTTCACCTGGCCAGATTCCAAGAACATTATCAGCAAATAACTTGAGAACATTTTTAAATTCATCCAGATTGCTTGGCGAATTATTCTCTGAAATCTGTTTTCTTATCGCTTTCAGTGCATCAAATAGAGTTGCGATGGCCATTGCTGAATTAAAATCATCATTCAGATTAGCTTCTACGGAAGCTTTAAAAGCTTCGATATCGATTTCTTGCCCATCACCTGCATCTGCTTTGTCAATATCCAGGACTATGGTTTGAAAATTCTTCAATCCTGCCTCAGAAGCAGCAAGTGCTTTTTCCGAGAAATCAGTTGTTGACCTATAATGGCTTTGCAACAAGAAAAATCTAATTACATCTGCTGACCATGATCTTGAAAGTAAAGGATGATCACCGGAAAAAAATTGATCCAATGAAATCGCATTACCCAATGATTTACCCATTTTCTGGCCATTCAGCGTAACCATGTTATTATGTAACCAATATTTTGCAAACGGTTTCCCATTTGCTTGTTCTGACTGCGCAATTTCACATTCATGATGCGGAAATTTGTTATCTAACCCACCACCATGTATATCAAATGATTCACCCAGATATTTATTGGACATCGCTGAACATTCAACATGCCATCCAGGATAACCAGTACCCCAGGGTGATGACCACTTCATTAAATGAGAATCATCTGCCTTTTTCCAAAGTGCAAAATCAGCAGGGTTGCGTTTATCAGAAGCGACATCAACTCTTGTGCCTGATTCAGCATCTTCCAATGAGCGCCCGCTTAATTTACCGTATTCGGGATCTGAACTAACATCGAAGTAAACATTGCCATTTACTTCATAGGCATTACCATTTTTGATAAGTGCTTCAATCATTGAGATTTGTTCAGGAATATGTCCTGTTGCCCGAGGAGAAATATCAGGTCTTAGAACATTTAAAGCATCCATATCGCGGAAGTACTTATAAGTATACTTCTCAGCGATTTCCATGGGCTCTAGCTTCTCTTTTTTGGCCTGCTTCGAGAGTTTATCTTCGCCATCGTCTGCATCATCAGTTAAGTGACCAACATCAGTAATATTCTGTACGTATCTGACTTGAAATCCAAGATATCTCAAATATCTGAGTACCAGATCAAATGAAACATAACTCTTTGCATGTCCCAGATGCGGATCACCATAGACAGTTGGACCACACACATACATACCCACAAATGGACTATTCAAGGGCTTAAAAGCTTCCTTTTTTCTACTTAGTGAATTATGTACAAATAACCCTGACTGTTCAGACACGTTTAAAATTCTGTTTGAGTTGTGATTAAATCGATGAAGCGCTGCTGAAATTTATCTTCTTTGAATTTACCTCTGAAATCAGTCGTAATTGTACTGCTACTGATATCTTTTATCCCTCTGGTCGATACACAAAGATGCTTGCTATCGATATAAACAGCCACATCTTCTGAGTCTAATGCATTTTGCAGCTCATCAGCAATTTGCAGAGTCAATCTCTCTTGTACCTGGGGACGGCGACAATAGTAGTCTACAATTCTGTTTATTTTTGACAGACCAATCACCTTTCCTGATGAAATATAGGCAACGTGTGCTTTACCAATGAATGGAAGAAAATGGTGTTCACAAAATGAGTTTACCTGAATATTTTTTTCGATAAGCATGTCACTATAGGCATAACTATTACCGAATTTTTTTGCGCCTGGCTTAAAAGCTGGATTTAATCCGCTAAAAATCTCTTTCACATACATCTTAGCGACCCTGTATGGTGTTCCTGATAGACTATCATCTTCTATATCAAGACCGAGAGTTTTCATAATCTCAGCAAAATGAGACTGGATGATTTCTATTTTCTCGTCATCTGTTTTGTCGAAAGCATCTGCTCTGAGAGGGGTTTCAATATTACTGCTGATGTGGTCATCACCTGCTTCATCCAATGAAGCGTGATCTATATCTAATTTTTTCAAAATCTTATGTATGGAATTCGCTTTTAAGCTTGGTCTTTAAAATGAGTTTCTAAAGAGCTTCAAAATTACGGTTTACATCCAAATAATCATAGTGTATCAGGGAAGCAGATAATAGGCTAATATTTTTGCCAAACTGGTGAAAACAATAAAGATCATATCAACTCCAAAAAATGCAAAAATTAACTCAAGTATATTCAGTAAGGCTATGGTCATCATAATGAGGTGGGTCAATTAATAATTATGATCGTTCTTCGATTCAAAATCGGAATTGTTACGCAACATATTTCACTATGAATACTCTATCACCCTACTCAGTTAAATTAACTTCGTATTTAAAATGCGATGTAGCTTAGGGTCATCTGGTACTTTATATTCATTCGCAAAGAAAAATTATTTCGGTTATTAGTGCATTTATGGCAATCCACTTTCACTTAAAATTAAATGAACACATCCCTGGTGGGTTACATCGATTATTTGATGAAGAGCTTGGGTTTATTAAAGAATTGCTTCATTCTAATGAATCAAAAGTTCTCATTGTTCATAATGTTAGAAAAAGCTTCAAAAGAATCAGAAGTCTATTAAGACTACTAAGATTTAATTTTCAAGAAGATTGGTTCAGCGAGAATAATTCATTCTTCAGGGAGCTCGCTCAAGAATTATCAGACATGCGGGATGCCCATGTGCTTCTTGAAACGTTAGAGAATTTGCATCAGGATCCTTCAGTAAAAGTAAGCCTCTTCAATACTGAAACCATTTTCCGAATGATTCTAGTGGAAATCCAGAATCATGAAAAAGCATTGTCTGATGAATATGTTTCAGTCAAAATCTTAGATGAGTTGGAAAATGAAACTCTAATGACTGACTGGCCTGACTTAAAAAATAGTCCGATAATTTTACTTGATGGAGTTGAAAAGATTTATGAAGATGGATACAGCTCAATGCATCAGGCGTATGTAAATCCTACAACAGAGAATTTTCATGAGTGGCGCAAACATGCAAAACATCTTTATCATATTAGACAAGTCCTTGATGTAGTCTGGCCCGTCACTGCCAACTCAAGTATTTCGGAACTTAAGGAGCTCAGTGAAACTCTTGGTCTTGATCACGACCTTGCCAACCTTCGAGAGTACGTAACTTCCTTAGAAAATGAATCGATTATTGAAAAAGAAATGCTTAATCGTTTCATCACAGATATCCAATCCAAAAGGCAAAAGTTACAGCGATTAGCTCAACACATTGGCCAAAATATTTATGCTGAGACTGCTGAGTATTTTATCAAACATTTTGAAAATAACTGGAATAAGAAAACCTTAAGTATTTAATGGAAGAAACTCAGGAATATCCAATTGATGGCATACTGGATCTCCACATTTTCAAACCAAAGGAAGTTAAAGACTTAGTGCCTGAGTACATTCAGGCTTGCATTGAAAAAGATATTTATTCCATCAGGATCATACATGGAAAAGGAACTGGAACCCTGAGAAGATTAGTCCATTCCATTCTTGATAAAAACGAACATGTTATTTCCTATAAACTAGCCGGTGACTCCAGCAGCTGGGGTGCTACTTTGGTCGAGTTGGAAAAACCATTAAATAATTAAAAAAGGCTCGAGTTGATACTCCGGCCTTATTATTGATCAGCTTCGTAAAAGAATTCAATCATATTGCCATCCGGATCGGCAATGAATAAGAAGCGACCTTTTTTTCTATTTGCAGGCCCACTAATTACAGTTACTTCTTTATCTCTAAAGAATTCAGCCAGTTCATCCACCTTTTCTGGTGAATCAACATAAAAACCAAAATGATCAACTCTGAAATCTCGAGAATTAGGATCATAGCTTGTCTCAGCTTCTACTATTACAAGCGTATCTTCATCCCCTATTTTGTATACCGCCATACTTTGTCCCATTTTACGGACAAGTTCAAATCCGAGAATATCACCATAAAACTCTTCTGAGAGTTCAATTCTATTCACTCTAATTGTGATATGGTTTAATCCGGTTGGTTTAAAATTCATCATTCTTTTTTTCGATTATCAAAGTCTTATTTTTGTAAGGGTCTAAATATAGATAATATCTGTAAACTAAACTTCAGAAGGCATTGGCCACACTTTATATCATAGCCACTCCAATAGGAAATCTCGGGGATTTTTCGAAACGTGCTATAGAAACCTTAAACGAGGTAGATTATGTGGCATGCGAGGATACAAGGACATCCTCAAAGCTCTTAAATCATTTCGGAATAAGTAAACCAACTTTCTCATTTCATCAGCATAATGAGCACAAGAAGGTGCATTACCTTATTGAATTACTCGAAAGTGAACAAAATGTGGCTTTAATAAGTGATGCCGGGATGCCTGGAATATCAGATCCCGGGTTTCTTGCATCACGTGCAGCTCATCAAGCTGGTTTTGCTGTTGTGGTAATTCCCGGCGCCGATGCAGTGACAACTGCATTGGCAGGAAGTGGCTTGCCAACAGATAAATTTGTGTTTGAAGGATTTTTACCTCAAAAAAAAGGACGGCAAAAAAGACTAAAATTTTTAGCAGAGGAAGAACGTACTATGGTTCTTTACGAAAGCCCAAACCGACTGATTAAATTACTTAATGAGTTGAATGAATATTTCGGTGAAAACAGACTTATTGCAGTTGCTCGTGAACTCACAAAGAAGTTTGAAGAAATTCAGAGAGGTACCATTTCTGAATTGATACAGATCTATACCGAGAGAAAAGATATTAAGGGCGAAATTGTTGTTGTAATTTCAGGAAAGGATTATTCAGAATGAGTAGAATTTTAGAGAGTAAATGGTACTGTGCTTTTCTTTCAGGAATCTTGCTTGGACTGAGTTTCCCGCCATTTGATCTACCCTTTTTGGCGATTCCAGGATTTGCTCTTTTATTTCAGTTAACGGTTATAAGTCAATCCTACCGTGAATTAGCTTCAATGAGTTTTTTGTCGTTCTTGATCTGGAATACAATTGTAAGCTACTGGCTAATGATGGCTAGTCTTGGGGCTGGTTTAGCTGCAATTACAGCAAATAGCCTACTCATGATCATCCCCTTAGGCATGATGCGCTTTATACTGCGCAGATTTGAAAATGGTATGTTCAACATATTTGTGGTCTCATTCATCTGGGTGTTTTATGAGTTTTTGCATCACAGATGGGAGCTTTCATGGCCATGGCTAACACTTGGTAATGCCTGGTCAAATTATCCTGAACTCATTCAGTATATATCCTTCACTGGTTTCCTTGGCATCAGTTTCTGGACCGTTTTTGTAGCGGCATTTTTGTTCTATTTCATTAATGATAGTACTAAAACCTATCTGATAGGCGGAATAACAGCACTGCTTATTTTCCCGCTCCTATCAGTTCTAAAAACTGCTTTCTATGTACCACCATTAGATCCACCCACAATGGAAGTTGCTGTTATTCAACCAAATTTTGATTCCTACAATAGATTTGGCGGATATCAATCTCAAAGCAGGGCACTGGATGAAATCATGGCTGTAAGTGATTCAACCAGAACGGAAAAAACAGAGCTTATTATTTGGCCTGAAAACTCAATCGATACTAATGTGAGATTGTATTCCAGAACTACAAATAGAATTGCAGATAGTGCCCGGGTCTGGGATTCAAACATGATGGTTGGCTCAGGCTTCGTAAAGGAATATGTTGATGAATTACCAGAAATCTATCGCGAGGATAATGATTTCAAATACAACATTTTCAATTCTTCCATTTTTATAACACCCAATTCAGATCGTAGTGTTTATGAAAAGCACAATCTGGTGCCTGTAGTCGAACGCTTTCCATTTGCTAATTTTCTTTCCAACATTGATCGCTTAGGTATGTTCAAATGGGATGAAATTACTGGATTTGGCAAGGGCCGGGAGGCCAATAATTTCACAGTAGATTCAAATTTTATCACACCAGGCTTGGTTTGTTATGATTCTGTTTTCCCTCATTGGGTTGGAGAATTTGTGCGTGGGGGTGCTTCCTTTATTACAATCATTACTAATGATGGTTGGTGGGGAGATACCAGCGGACATCATCAACACTTCGCTTATGCACGATTAAGAGCTATTGAATTTGATCGATGGGTAATCAGATCAGCAAATAATGGATTTTCAGGCATTATTGCTCCAGATGGCTCGGTAAAAGTGAAAACAAACTATTGGGAACGCACCGGATTCACCTATCAAATTGAATCAAAACGAAGTAAAACTTTTTATGCCAGATATGGGGATTGGCTTGCCCTATTTGGTGGTCTTCTCTCTGTATTAGTTTGGCTCTATGGATATTTCAAAGATCCTATGAAGAGCGTATCGCAATCCTGATGTTGAACTTTATGTCGTGGTCTGTTCGGGCGAAGGTTCTTGATGATTTTGGATTCACTTTGTTGAAAGAATATTCAAAATTAGCATTAATGGTATTTGAGAATCGATAACCAATAACCATTGAAGCATTGATACGTTGTTGCCCTGTTGGTGGTCTAGGATTTACCACAAAATCACTAAAATTTTGGGATCCTGTATCTGAAAACAGAGCGAGAGCATCATTCACATCATCATTCAAAAGAAATCTGATTTCTTCATCTTCGGCCAATCCCCCATTAAGTGAAATATCAATATTGTTCTTCACTCGATTAAGGATTGGTAATCTGATGTTTCTCAAGGTATAAGCTACAGTAACTTTGATACCCCGAGAGGTTCTTTCAGTAATTGTACTTGAAGCTACGGCTAGACTTGTGGTTCTCGTCTGATCAAATCCAATATTTGTTCTAAGTGACGACTTCCAAGTAATGTTCAACTGAACCATTGGAACAAATCTCTGTTCCACGTTTACGGAGGTTGGTTCATATTCTGATCGAACATCCGTAACTGAATAACCACCTATTGTTCTTGCAGGCTGAGGCCCTGAGTTATTATTAAATGAATAACCTAGCCTATGTGAACCTGAATATGAGTGAGTTAATGAAGCTCGTTGCATCATTGGTCCTATAATCGGGAAGAATTTTTCAATTCCTGCCCAAGTAACACGCCAGTTAGGTTTTGGAAATGCTTGAAAAGCTCTGTTACCAACAGTTTCAGAGCCACTTCCCAGATAGGCTAGTCTAAAATCATCGGCAACAACATTTCTGTTTAAGACCGTTCTTCCATCCTGGTTACCTGTTGCATCACTTACATTATTATTCTCATCAATATCACCAAATGCTGTTCGTAATTGCCTTTCAAATAAATCACGATAACCAGGTCCAAATACCCAGACAGATGAGTTCACATTACCTGACCTTGAAACAACAGCATTCACTTCATTACTGCTTTCCAGGGTAATATTCTCAGATCGACGTTCGTCCCATCTTGCTGTCCAGTCAAGATCAATGGTAAAATTAGGAAAGGGATTAAATGAAGTCCCAAGAGTAAGATTGTCGGTAGTAGTTTTATTCCCCGGAAGCTGCAAACTGCTATTCGGGTTGGGATTGCTGATTAACTGATCCTTACTAACCTGATCAAATATCCCAATTCTGTATCCAAATGAAGGAGAAAAATCTCCGGTATTTGGTGAATTAAATGATTTAAAGAACTGTGATCGACCTGAATATCCAGCCTGGCTTGATGTTTTATTAGTTCTGTAAGAAATGTCTACAGCTCTTAAGCTAAATGCTGCCAGAACCAGTTTTCTACCAATGAAACCTGCATCCTTGAACAAATCAGGTGGTGGTGCTTCATACTCAGTATCATTTTCCTGGGCAGTTTTCCTTCTGGTTTTTTCACGTGAGCGTTCCTGTGAGGCTGTTCTATCGGCACTTTTCAGATTCTTCAGAAATGCGGTACGTTCAAGTAACTTATTAATCTCAAGTTTTAAGGTATGATCTAGCCTGAAATTGTTAGAAACATTCGCTCCTAGATCAGAGCCTCTGGGACTATTGACCCATTGGTAGCCCCCGCTATAACTGGCGTTATAGGATGTCCAGTTCAGGGCATTTATCCTATTAAATCTTGGTCTCCATGAAGTGGTATAACTTTCTCGGTAATTAATCCTTCTGGCTTTTAAGGAATCCGAAATAACACTTTTTACAACATCAAAAGTTGGTACCACTTTAAATGCTGTACTGTCAATTCCTGTTTGATTCCTTGATTGAATACCGGCAGTAGATAGATCATAACCCGTGCTAGTTTGGAAGGACATAGGGATTGATTGAGTCAGGTTGTAATTAAATCCAAATGTAGTCCCATGATTAAAGATATGGGTTTGCTGTAAGCCCTGTTCGATTAGCAATCCATCACTATTTTCACGTGACCTCCTTCTTTTTTCATCATATGATCGATTTAGTGAAGCTGATGTTGTTATGGATGATGGCATAACACCCAGTTGCAGTCCGGCCAGTGCTTTTGCAACCGGGATGTTTCTGGTAAAGTTAAACGGTCTAACTAATTTTACATTTCTGAATGTGAGATTGTATCTAACTGAGGAATTGAAATTCCAGTTTTCCTGAAATAAAAGCTCCGGGCTTCGACTATTACCCTCGCTATAGTTATAGTTTATTGTAGTCTTATCAATAGTGTATTGAGCAATTTTAGACTGTGAATTCCTTTTAGAGATGTTAGAGAAGTTAACAGAATAGCTTTCATTATGAGTTTGACTACTTCTAATGGTTTCGTCAATGATGGTCTTCTTCTCTGTATCTGTTATATCATCTCTTGCATTCGTTGCCTGTTCAAAGTCTGTTAAACGAATATCACCCTGATTTGGAAGGAAACGAGGTGTTGTTGTTGACTGACGCGCAGAAAGAGAAACAGGGAAATTCCATCCATATCGATCGGGTACAAGCTTATGTAAGTTGACAGTTGAGTTTAAATCTAAACCTAACTGTTCTGATTGACGGCGTTGACCCAATCTAGATTCAAGACCACCAAAACCATTGGTTTGACGAGTAAGATTTGCATTGATGGTGGCAAAATCGGCAAGTTTTGCTGAGGCTTTTGCATTAGCTGCCCAACCTTTAAGATCATCGAATCCTGATACTCTTAATTCATTCAACCAGAATTGTGCATTCAGATTTGGAACTCCACCAAGTCCCGGATTTGAAGGATCATATGGGTTTCGAATTCCCATACCGATTTCTGAAACCCTATCAAGTGAAGGATTACCCTTAATAACCACAACTGCTCCAGGAGGAGCATCCGTAAGCAGGTCAGATCTTTCGAATCGCTCATTTTCTGGTGCATCAATAGAACCTCTGATCTGTTTCAGCTGGTTGAATGCTGAAAGAACTATATTCATACTATTCTGATCATATAACCAGATTTGCTCAGCTTCTGCTTCTAGATCTGCATTATTTGCCTGATTAAAACTTTTGAAAATAAAGTTCAAATCGGATGGTGTAACCGGTTGGCGGTATTCATAGTAATTGTTCTCTAAATCTATACCGAAACGCATTACAAGTTCTGCATCACCTCTTTGGTCAAATCCTTCACCATGGATAAACATTCTCATGTTACTGTAATTCAAAAGATTTAAACCACCAGGATAGATTCTTTCAATCAACTGAATTTCACCAGGACCCAGATTCTCTACATCAAGAACTATAGATTGCTCATTGGCTAGTGCCTGAAGCTGTGACCCCCTGTTTTCGGCTCTAATCGCACCAATTGGCTGTCTATATGGAAAAGGCTTACGACTCCCATTCTCTTCAATATTGATTGTTGATATCTCAAAGCTTGCTGATGAACCTTGCGATTCTGAAAGCTGGTCATCTTTTCGCCATTGAGAGCCAACAAATTCAAAACTGGCAAAACGCATGGTAAACGGTTTCTTATAACCACTCATCCATAATCGTATATATCTGATATTCTGAAAATCTGTAATCCCGCCTATTCTTCGTTTAAAATCATTTAATGGGATTCGAATTTGATACCATCTATTTCTTTGAACATCAGTTCCACTTCCAATCTGATCAACGATGAATGAATTTGGCGCGCCAATCACAAGATTAGGAATATCAGCGGGATTGAAATCGACTTCATACTGATAATACTGGTCGCTTTGCTCCAGAATTGAAGATGTTCTCAAACCTTCACTATCAGGCTGATTTGTAATAGCTCTTTTCTCACCACCAGCAACAGGCGTGTTTCCTTCATGAAAACCGAACAAACGATAAAATCGCTCCTGAAGTGGGAGGTTACCCAGGATAGATTCAGTAAAGAAGAAGTAATCATCATTTGAAGGATCGGCAAGTATTCTCTCGAATTCTTCACTTCCTTCCCCATAAACCGACCTCATACTATCAATATATTCTGCGAATACAGTTTGCTCATCTATTCTGCCACCTGCACCTTCATAACCATTTGTGTTAGGCATACCATCCAAACCAACATCCTCAAGATCTCTGTTGGCATTTGAGAACTGATTTAATGGTGGAGGTGGGTTCGATGGAGTATATGATCTGGCATTATCAGTAGCTCTATCGGGAATAAGATCATTCAAGTCTGTAGCCAAACCGTCCTCACTGTTCAGTCTTGAGTTGGGTACGATATCTTCAGAGACAATTCCAAGATCCAGATAAATTTTACCATCATAATCCAGCAGATCCTGAGCTGTAGGATCTCTTCCGTCGGGAAGTAAAGACTGAACCCAGAATTCCAGAAATTCGACATTATTTTGGGTTAAATCTTCCTGGCCAAATGGAACAACAGCTGTCATACCACCCCATAACCTGTCAGCTTCATTTTCAGTAAGGTTCTTGATGTCTGTATTGTAGTTATACTGTCCCCTGGATTCTGGATTATAAAACACATCAAGCGTGGTCAGTATCTGATCATTCGGGTTATTGGTTTCTCTCCCTGGGAATACTTCCTGAACGCTAATCAATCTGGCTTCATCCGGAACATCAGATAGACTCACACCAGAAATTGTACGTGGAATACTGTACCAGGAGAATTGAGATCTGAAATCAGATCTCAAAGTTCTGGCATTTAGCGACTGATCAGGTAAAGCGGGATCAAAATCATTTTGCATAAAGTAATTCACATCAATGCCTGGAACAGCGGCTGGAGCTGAAGCTAAACTCCATCTTGATGGTGAAAGGAAGCTGATATTTACTTCAGCGCCTTCAAAATCATCGATAAAAACCAAACCCTGCTCTTCGTCCTTAAACAAGTCACCCCTGCGAATCGCATCTTCTACTGCATTAGTTTGTGCAACACCAGGACGTAACTGAGCAAACTCACCACTAAATGTGATTCGGGATGGCTCTTTAGTCTGAAGTAACGGTACTTTATCTATAGCCCTTGTCAACCATGGTGTATCGAAGTTACCGCTGGCATCTAAACCTAATACCGTGTTATTAATTGGTTCTGAACCAATTCTAATTTTATCCGAAAGGGGTTGTTCTTTTAATCTGAAGAAAGTTGAACCGATCTGGACATTATCACTTAGACTATATTCAGCTCTTACACCAGTGAAATTCTTCTGACCTATAACAGTTAACTGATTGCTTTCATATTCGATATTTATTTCCTGCCCTGCTGCCAGATATCGATCATTCAATATTGTAAGCTGACCAAACGAGTAATCGACTTCAAAATCGACATCCTCTACAAGTTGTGATCCATTTGCTGTTACCCGTACAGAACCTTCAACAAGACCAAATCCGAGTAAATATGATCCAGAAACACCACCTTTTGAAACACCTGATAATCGGTAAAAATTATTCTCTGATCTCGTTTCCGCCTGAGCTTGTGACAGGTTTGGATCATAAAGTTCAGAATAAACTATTCGCTCACGCTCAGCATCCTCGATTCCAGCATCTGTAAGAATTTCATCCAGTCTGGACCCAAATGGTTCCAGATATGGGAAAATTACTCGCCCATCTGCTGCATTCAATATTGAACCAATAAAATCAATTTGGTTATCTGGAATAAGAGCTCGCTCAACGTTTACCCTATCCAGACCTAGATCTTGTAGCAAAGTTTGACTTCTACCAGGAAGACGCTCCTGAGCAATATTTCCCTCAACAAACTCAACAGTAAGCGACAAACCATCCTGTGTAACACCTGTGACACCCAAAGAGTAAATGTTTCTCATTTCCAATGGGAATGTTGGGTTATTGGAACGAGCGTTATTCAAGCGAAGCATCTTAAGGAAGATTCTTTCATCACCAACGTTTGCCAATTCACCAACTTGAATGTTTTGAGTCCCTGATGCATAGGTATAAGCAACCGCAAGTACATCATTTGGATTTAAAACCCTTTTCATGGAGATGTAACCAGGGCCACGGTTTAGGGTATAGTCCACGCCTTCTATAAGTCGCTCATAGAGGCCTGCATCAAATTCCTGATCCTGAACTCCCAGATTTTCACTGGAAATACTGACCGCAGGATCTCTGTATGGTGCAAAATCACTATCCAAAAAGCGGTCAAAATCATTGTTTGGGAGACCATAGTTACCATTCCCAAGATCATTAACCCCAAGATCCACTAATGAAACAGCACGAATAGCATTTTGGTCAGGCTGTGAATTGTCCCCTCTTCTCAGGTAGAGTTCAAATTCAGCTATTTGATAGGCCTGACCAATTTGCTGTGGATTAGACATTAGGTTCTCGAATTCCTGACGGTTGTAGAAATCCAGAAAATAATGACGGTTATGATCGTAAGATGCTGGTCTTAAAAGGATTGGGAGTTCTTGAGAACCACCACTAATGGTTTGAGAATTACCCTGTCCTTGTTGTTGTGATACAACTGTTGTAAGTCTAAGGTTGCCTAATTCAGCAACTGATTTTATCCCAAAGAGTGCCCCACCACCTCTAACAAGGGAGTTTCCTGTTTCCATGGATACGTTTCCGAGCTCCACAGTCTTGATAATTTCATCTTCGTAGCCCTGATAGATGATATTTAGTCTGTTCTGAAAGTCCAGATTCCTTTCGGTATCCCAGTCAGTTGAAATAGTAAGTTTGTCCCCTATTGTTCCCTGTATGTTTAGCTTCAGGTTTTGATCAAAAGTTGGGTCTACTCTGGTCTGCTGATCAGGCGGTATAGAGGGGTCATCTATTTTTTGAATATTGGCACCAACATTCAAATTTGCAGTACCATTTACTCTAAGATTTACTTCAGGCTTACCAAATATTGTCGTAAATGCTGAATTCTTACCGGACGGTATATTGATTTTAAAGTCAAGTAAGCCTCTTTTTTCCTGTTCCTCAGTTCTGATTTCCGTAACAAGAGCATTGAAATTATTTTCAATCTGTTGTGCCTTTTTAAGAGCCGTAAATTCTTCAAAATTTACTTTTTGAGGTAGAAATACATCGAAACCAAATAGTTCCTGGCTAATTGTATAATTACCAAGCGAATCCCATACAACTTCCTCTCTTTCCTCATTTAGCCTGATGTAATACATAGAATTCTCAGGCAGGCGATTGAATATGCTTACCAGGCTGCGAGCTTTGATTTTGGGTTGAATTAGTTGAACATCAACTGTGTCAGACACAGAAATTGTCTGAACAGAGCTGGACTGACCAACCTGAGCTACAGACACATTGAATGCACCCAATACCAACACCATTAGCAAAACACTAACGTGTAATACCGATTTAATAAACTTCACCTGAGATTAAATAAGCTAGAAGCTTTAAAGTTTAGCGTTGGTAGCTTTATGCGATAGGCTGATCTTTGATATTATTTAACAGGGTAATAGAAGGTGTCGAGTATACCGTTTTATTTAGTATGTTGGAAACTAATTAAGTATAGTTTTTTATCAAAATGTTATAATACATTCGATTTACGTTCGTATTTCGTCGATAGTATGTTAAGAATTCATTTTATTTATGAGATTTAGTCTCAATAGTCTACAGATCGATTTATTGAAAAAGCATATAGGACCCTTCCTCTTTTGCTTCTTCACTTTGATGTTCCTCCTGCTTATGCAGTTCCTCATTCTCAACATTGATAAGTTGGTTGGAAAGGGTCTGCCTTTTTTAGTGATTATTGAACTCATACTTACCAACTTAGCTTATATGGTGGTTTTGGCAGGACCTATGGCTGTTCTTGTATCTACACTTATGGCATTTGGTAAATTCTCTGAACTAAATGAATTAACTGCACTTAGAGCATCAGGAGTCAGCCCTCTGAACATGATGATGCCAGTTATATTAACCTCTATCCTACTTGCTGCTTTTTTGACCTACTTTAGTAATAATGTGTTACCTGAATCGAATCATAAGGCAAGATCTTTGTTCATTGATATACGTTTAAAAAAACCTGGATTCGATTTGAAAGAGAACATTTACTACGATGGAATTGCAGGTTATACTTTTTTGGTGAAAGAAATAGACAACGAAAGTGATTCCCTTTACGATGTTACTCTTTATCAACAACCTACTGGAAATCGCAATCGAGCTATTATCAAAGCAGAGAGAGGTTATTTAAAAAGTGAGAGCGAAATTTTACTCACACTCAATCTATATAATGGTACATCAACACAGTTTCACAGCAGAGCAAGGGATGGAAGTGAATTAATAGAGAAATCAACATTCGACAATTATAGGATGTCTTTTGATTTATCAGAATTGAGTTTTTCAAGGTCTAATCCTAAAGAAAGGAGCCGAAGTGACCGAACAATGAGGGCTCAGGCGATGTTGGTTGTTGTGGACTCTCTTGAAAATGTAATTGAGAAAGAAAGGCTTAAAATTACTGATAGTGAAGTCTATATCTATGATCAAGACTTCATAGAGATGGAAATCCCGGAAACTTTTCTGAATAATACATCCACTGACGATTCTCTGGCTTTTAAAAGCAAATATATTGCAACCAATTACATTAAGAAGTTAGAACGGGCTAAGCCCACACTCAATAACTCAAAAGATGAGCTTAGGAGTTACAAACTGAGTATTGAGAAAGGTCTCACCAATATTGAATGGAGAAAAAAACGTATATCGAAATATTTAGTAGAGGTTCATAAAAAACTGGCTATACCCTTCGCCTGTATTGTTTTCGTCTTACTTGGAGCCCCAATCGGTATTATGACTAAGAAAGGCAACCTTGGTGTTGCTGCATTGATTAGCGCGGGAATACTTACACTTTACTGGGTATCCCTGATTCAGGGTGAGAAACTAGCTGATAGACTGTTTATTACTCCTTTTGTAGGTATGTGGTTCTTTAATATTATTTTTTCCATAATTGGAATAGCTTTAATTATTCAACTAAATACCCGGTTTAAATTTAGTCGGTTATTATCCAAATGAAGAATATTGACCGCTACATATTTACACGTTTGATGGCCATTACTATCTTTTCATTGATAGTGCTGATATTCATTTTCATCATTATAGATTTCTCTGAAAATAGTGACGATTTTACTGATTTGGGCGCCACTATGGCTGAGATTTGGGGGCAATACTATCTGAATTATATCCCGGAAATGATACGGCTTGTGATCCCAGTTGCAGTTTTCACCGCTTGCCTCTTTGTTACATCCCAAATGGCAGATCGCCTGGAGATTTCTTCCTTATATGCCGCTGGTGTTAGCATGTACAGGTTGTTGGTACCATACATGATTTTTGGGATAATATGTAGCTTTAGTCTAAGTGCCATCGATTCGAATCTCATTCCAAAATCGAATGCTAAGCGTATAGCTTTTGAAAAACGCTATATCAAAAAGAAGTCAGAAAAAGTTGATAAAGCCGATATATACAGACAATTAAGTCCTACTTCTACCCTTAAGGTTAACTACTTCGATCAGAATAATAATGTTGCTTACAGAGTAGAACTTTATGATATGGAAGGTGATCAGTTGGTACGTAGTATTTCAGCTTCCAGAATGACTTGGAATGAAGGTAAATGGTACTTCGAAGGCGTTAATGACAAAATATTTGCTGACTCCACATATGAGCAGAAATATATCAGTAGTATTGATACCACATTAAATGTATTCCCTCAGGATCTGGCAAGATCAACTTCGGATATTTATCAACTTACCTATGTTGAAGCCAGAGATTATATCGCTTCAATAGAACGAAGCGGTGCAGGTGGTATAGATATGCCCAGGGTTCAATTTTATGGAAGGTTAGTCTATCCCTTTTCAATGATAATTGTAATCATGATAGGATTTGTAATTGCTGCCACAAAACGAAAAGGTGGAAAGGGATTTACAATAGCGATGGGCCTCGTTATTAGTTTTCTATATCTCTCATTAATGAAAATTGTAGAACCCTTTGGCCACTCCGGTGTACTGGATCCGGCATTTGCCGCCTTTACTCCTCACGGACTTTTCTTTCTGGTAGCTATAATTTTGCTCTTCAGATCACCAAAGTAAATTAAGCTTCGGCTTTTGGTCCCATATACATGGGAATATCCACTTTCTGTTTAGTTGCCTTAATTTCGCCGTGCTCATTTTCATAGCGATTCACATTGTCCTGAAGTGCGGCAGCTAATCTTTTCGCGTGATCTGGTGTAAGAATCATTCTTTTTAAAACTTTGGCTTTAGGTACGCCGGGCATAACAGCAATAAAATCCAGAATAAATTCGGATGGTGAATGGGTGATCATTGCTAGATTGGAATAGGTACCGGTTGCTTCATCTTCCTTAAGCTCAATTTCCATCTGTTGGTTCGGGTTGTTCGGGTCTTGCTGCGACATATTCTTCCTTCTTTACTGTTCTGAAAATCCTTGTTCTTGCATCCAGTCATCATTATACACTTTTGAAACATAACGTGTTCCACTGTCGGGCAGTATGATAACCATAGTTTCATCATCCTTCATTGGATGCTCATCTAGGTAGTTAAGAGCTCCAGCAACCGCTGCGCCACAGGACCAACCGATGAATAAACCCTCCTCTTTAGCCATTCTTCGTGTCATGATTGCTGAGTCCTCATCATTAACCTGAAGTACATGATCTACATAATCGAAATTGATAGTTCCTGGAATGATGTCTTCACCTATTCCTTCTGTCATGTACGGCTTAATTTCGTTCTTGTCGAATTCACCGGTTTCGAAATACTTTTTATACACAGAACCAACGCTATCTATACCAATCACCTTAATTTCCGCATTCTGCTCCTTCAAATACTTTCCAACTCCGGTGATGGTTCCTCCTGTACCCATACCAGCAACATAATGTGTGATTTGCTTATCAGTCTGCTCCCAAATTTCTGGGCCGGTTGTCAAATAATGTGCCTCAGTGTTACTTGGGTTATCATACTGATTAGGGTAATATGAATTAGGTATTTCTTCACTCAAACGTTTTGCGACAGAGTAATATGATCTGGGATCATCTGGCTCTACATTAGTTGGACAAACCTGAACTTCGGCACCTAATGCTCTCAATAAATCTACTTTTGATTTACTTTGCTTATCTGTAGTTGTAAAAATGCACTTATATCCCTTAATAATTGCAGCTAGAGCCAGTCCCATTCCTGTATTACCTGAAGTACCCTCTATAATTGTACCTCCGGGCTTGATTAATCCTTGGGCTTCAGCGTCTTCAATCATTTTAATACCTATTCGATCTTTGATACTCTGACCGGGATTGAAGTATTCTACTTTAACAAGGATGGTTCCACTATAACCTTTTGTAACCTTATTCAGTTTGATGAGAGGCGTATTGCCTATTGTATCTAGTATGGAGTTGAAATACATATTCTTTATTTAAGTCGGTCGATTTTAGGTGCCAAATATAGGCATTTTGTCCTATCCAATTAATACATTACTTTGATAATTATAGTACCGAAATACGAGGGTCATGTTTATAGAACAGGGGAAACCAAAAGATTTCGACTGCGGATACAATTTGGATTTGATGATCGCTGCACTTCCAGGTGTTGAAGGCCAAGAAGATCGAATTTCTTATGCTAACCGGATTGTCGGGTTAATTAAACAAAGTCATCCCAATTGGGTTGATCAAAATGGTAACAGTGAAGCTGCCTGGGATCATTATTTTGAATTAGCTGAATACAATCCCAGATCATATGGAATTGAACATCCTTATGAATCCGGGTCAAATGATGAAGCAGTCTAACTTACTAAGCCAGAACAGAACTTGAACTGAATTCTTTTTCTAAAAGACTATAAATGAATTTATCTCTGAATTCATTGTTCTTGATCACATGATCTCTTAACTCCCCTTCTTTTTTAAACCCCTTATCTATAACAAGATTTATCCAGTTGGTATTAAAGTCAAAAGATGTAGTCGCCACTTTATGCATTTCGAGATCTTTAAAACAATATTCGAGAGCTTTATCTAGGGCTTCCTGTTGACAGGTGTCATCACAGTATTCGCGATTACCAATGGTAATCTGGATAAAACATCTGCGATTGTGCAAATCAATAGCATGAATATCAATAACCCCAATTAGTCTCTTTGAATCCCTATCAACTATTTCTAGTAGCTTTGTTGTTGGGGCCTTTCCTTCTGCAATGCTTTTCATCCTTCCAAGAAATGATTCAAACGGTTCATCCGTATGGGGATATTCAGAGTCAAGAAAAGTTAGTTCGGGATCGTTATTCCACTTGTAGTGAGTATTGATATTCTCTAGTGAAAAAGGCTGTAACTCAATCATAAGATCGATGTATTATAAATAGTGCTGTAAGATGATATGTACGTATAATAACCGGAAAAGCGCTTCCTTATCTCAAGTATCACAAAGAAACACGAAATAATCAAGATTTTAGTATTAACAATTACTAATTAAAAATTGCAAATAATGCCCATTTCTGCATGGTAAATCTTGGGTTTTTTTAATTTTCAATTTATATTGAAAATTGAATTCAACAGACGTTAATGCTTACCGTAGAACCGCATTCATCCATCTTATCAAGCTTCGAGAAAACCACCTCTTCCAGTCAATTTATAGATCATCTGAAATCTGCAATTGAAGGAAATCTAATAGATAGCGAATGCAGGTACTACTCTCTTACTCTCAAAGCACGCTTTATAGATACATTGGCTTTTCTGGAAAAAGTACAGAATGAAGAGAATTTTAGGTTCTATTGGGAAAAGCCTAACGATCAGTTTTCAATGATTGCTGATGGAGAACTGGAGAATATTTCTGCTGAAGGACCTGACCGATTTAGGATGGCATCCCGAAAAGGAAAAGAACTTCTAAGCAGAATATCCCACTTTTCTGAAATCAAGCATACGAAATCAGAAGTTCATTTATTAGGCGGTTTCTCATTTTTTGATGAAGCCTATAATAGTATCTGGGATTCGTTTGACAGTGCTTCCTTCACTCTGCCTGAATGGCATATTTTACAAGAAGGGAAGTTATCTCTGGTAACAGTTAATACTAAATTACTGGACGAAGATTCCGTTGATAGTGTTGTTGATAAAATAAGACAAGTATTCCAAAGGCTGGATAGAGTTAATAACGTTGAGGAATACTCAGTGCTTGAAGAATCATCATCAGGCTTCACTGTTTTAGGCTCTGAAGAAGAAGACAAAGCAAACTGGGTAAAGCACATTCAAACAGCGACATCACAGATAAAAGAAGGAATTTTTAAGAAAATTGTTTTAGCCAGAAAGCTTCATTTAAAAACAGATAAGAATATATCTGATACTTGTTTACTGAATAAACTCCGGGAACAGTATCCTGATTGCTATCTCTTTTTAATAGGGTTTAATGAGGGAGGATCTTTCATTGGGGCGACACCAGAAAGGCTTGCCACTTTTCAACGTAATCAGATTATAACCGAAGGACTGGCCGGTAGTATATCAAGAGGTAGAACCGCTTTAGAAGATGCGCATCTTGAACACATGCTTTTGAACAGTGATAAAGATCTCAACGAACACTCAATTGTAGTTGATGCTATTGAAGCGAGTTTAAATCCATATTCGACTCGAATTGAGCATCCAGAAACACCCGGCGTAAAAAAACTCTCAAATGTTCAGCATCTATTCACGCCGGTAACGGCACATATTGAAGAAGGTGTGAGTAGAACTGAAATACTTAAAAAGCTTCATCCTACACCTGCAGTTGGGGGTTATCCACGCGAGGCTGCAGTTCCACATATCAAAGATCTCGAAGACTTTGACAGAGGATGGTATGCATCACCTGTCGGATGGATAAATGCAGCCGGAGAAGGAGAATTTGCTGTTGCAATCAGAAGCGGTTTAATTCGAAAAAATGAAGCGCATTTTTTTGCAGGATGTGGTATCGTTGAGCATTCAGATCCACATAAAGAATGGGAAGAAACAAATTTAAAGTTTATTCCTATGCTTACTGCACTTAAATACGCTATTGAATGAGTCCTGAAAACATACCTTTTTACTGGTCTTCCATTTTTGTTAGACAATTACATGAAATCGGAATACGGTATGCTGTAATCTCCCCTGGTTCTAGATCAACTCCTTTAACATTAGCATTTGCAGCTCACGATGGAATTGAAAAGCATGTAGTTGTTGATGAACGTTCAGCTGCCTTCCTTGCTCTTGGAATAGGAAAATCTACTGGAAACCCAGCTGTATTAGTATGTACATCAGGAACAGCTGTTGCTAACTATCTACCGGCGGTTATTGAAGCAAAGCAATCCAATGTGCCATTGATTGTATTGAGTGCAGACCGCCCTCAGACCCTTCTTAAAGTTGGAGCATCACAAACCATTAATCAGACAAACATTTTTGGGGATTATTGTAGCTTCTTTTTCAATGCGGGTGCTCCAAATGAAAATGAAAGATCGGCTAAACGTTTAAGAAGAGCAGCCGAACAAGCTGTATCTGAGGCAAAAAAAGGTTTTGGTATATCGCATGTTAATTTCCCGTTCCGAAAGCCACTGGAACCAACAAAACGATATTATAATACGCTCAAAAAGGAAAATGATGAGATTTTAGACCTTTTCATACCTGAGCCACCGAATTTAGAAACACATACAATCGACTTAAATGATCACATTTGGTCGAATATGGTTGCTTCAGAAAGACCTGTAATCATTGTTGGGCCTCGAACAACAAAATCAGAAACGAATTCTATTATTAACCTGGCTACAACTTTAAGAGCACCCATCCTTGCAGAAGCGGGTTCTCATTTGCCACATAATGATAATCTTATTTCAGGTTATGATGGGTTTTTAAGATCTGATGCTGCAAAAGAACATTTAAAGCCAGACTTGATCATCCGTTTTGGCAAACAACCCATAAGTAAAGCTGTATTTACTTACCTAAGAATGAACTTGGATGTAAACCAAATTTCATTCACAGATTACGGAGATCTTGCTGACGAAGCTCTAACAGCTACACACTTTATTGAGCTAAGTGGTGAACTTATAATTCCGGAAGTATCCGTTTCTGCACCTAAAAAATGGGTGAAGGAATGGAAAAAAGTTCAAAAACAGTATGTGGAAAAACGCTCTAAAGTTCTGAAATCTGCTAATAGTCTAACAGATGGATTTATATTTGATGAAGCTTCTAAAAAGTATTCTAAAGATGCATTCATCATGCTCTCCAATTCTTTTCCTGTGAGAGATTTTGAGTTAATAGCCGATTATTCAGCCAATAGTTTTGTGAATCGAGGTGCCGCAGGTATTGATGGCATAATTTCCACTACCATGGGTATAAGTATTGCTGAACAAAAAGCAGGTGTATGTTTTATCGGAGATATTGCTTTCCTCCACGACTCAAATGGTTTAAGTATTGCCAATCAAATCGATAAACCACTTATTTTTATCATATTAAATAATGGTGGAGGAACCGTATTCAGAATGCTTCCCATAAGAAATATTTCATCAGTGTATCAGGAGTATTTTGAAACACCTCAACATATATCATATACCCACCTATGTCGTGCTCACGGAGTATCTCATAATCTGGTAACAAGCAAAGATCAGTTTGAGGAAACATTCTCAAAAGCACTTAACCGAAACAAAGTTCAAGTGATTGAATGTATCACTAATCCGAACAGTTCAATGAAAGAAAGAACCCGACTTTGGGATCTTGATTTTGATCTGTAATGAAGGTTAAAGCCCGCGGTATATATTATCATGTAGACCTTAAGCAAGATTCTTCTTCAAAGCCAAACTTACTCTTGCTGCACGGATTTATGGGAAGCGGCAAAATTTTTGATGCTCTTATTTCTGAATTAACCGATATAGTAAATCCCATAACCATTGATCTGATGGGGCACGGTCAATCTGAAGGTTTTGAACTACATTATCAGTTCTCTGCGAAAGAACAATTAGCCGGACTTGCTGATGTAATTAATCAAATTTCTGAGGGGCCTATAATCCTATACGGATATAGTATGGGAGCACGATTAGCCTTGCTTTATGCTCTTTCAAAAAAGAAAAACCTTCTCGGTTTAATACTTGAAAGCGGAACGTTTGGAATTGAAAATGAACAGGAAAGATTAAGCAGACAGGAGCTTGATGCCAAAAGAGCAGATCGAATTATGGGTGATTATTCTGGTTTTCTTGAAGACTGGGCAAAGATGCCCATTATGAATAATTCAACTGATGATAAGCTTAATGAAATTCAGGCAAAGCAAAATCCATTATGGATGGCCAACTCACTTCTTGGTTTTGGTTCAGGTACAATGCCAAATTTAAGACATGAATTAGGATCAATTTCTACTCCTGTTTTGTTAACCGCAGGTGAGAAAGATTCAAAGTTTTGTAGAATCAATCAGAAAATGAATCAACTAATCCCAAATTCTGACTTAAGTATTATTAAGAAGTCAGGTCACCGAATTCATTCAGAACAGCATGCTTTATTGGCTCTAGAGATAAGAAACTTTATTACAAATAAATTAGCACTATGAATTGGACAACAGTTAAAGAATACGAAGACATTACATATAAAAAATCGGATGGTGTGGCCAGAATTGCATTTAATCGTCCTGATGTAAGAAATGCTTTCAGACCTAAAACTCTGTTCGAAATGTACGAAGCTTTTGTTGATGCAAAAGAGGATAATGATATAGGTGTTGTTCTTCTTAGCGCTGAGGGTCCGGCCAAAGACGGTATATACTCCTTCTGTTCCGGTGGAGACCAGAAAGTTCGTGATAGAACCGGCTATAAAGCTGAAGATGGCATTGATAGATTGAATGTATTGGAGCTTCAACGCTTAATAAGATTCATGCCTAAGGTTGTTATAGCTGTTGTACCGGGCTGGGCAGTTGGTGGTGGGCATAGTCTACATGTCACCTGCGACCTCACTCTTGCAAGTGAAGAACATGCCATATTTAAACAAACTGATGCTGATGTAGCTAGTTTTGACGGCGGGTTTGGCTCCGCCCTTCTTGCACGGCAGGTTGGACAAAAACGAGGACGAGAAATCTTCTTCCTCGGCATGAATTATTCTGCTCAGGAAGCTTATGAAATGGGCATGGTAAATAAAGTGGTTCCGCATGACCAACTTGAAGAAACAGCATATGAATGGGCACAAGAAATTTTAGCAAAATCACCCACTGCTATTAAAATGATTAAATTCGCATTTAACCTAATTGATGATGGTTTAGTTGGGCAGCAGGTCTTTGCCGGTGAAGCTACAAGACTTGCTTATATGACCGATGAAGCAAAAGAAGGCAGGGACTCCTTTCTGGAAAAGAGAAAACCTGACTTTGATAAGTTTCAGAGAAATCCTTCATAAAAAAAGCCCCAAAATATGGGGCTTTTATCTCTTTCAGGCATATATACTACGTGCGAACTGACTTAATAATCGCCTGTGAAATACGATTGATCTGTTTCTTCTGCTAAGACGTGTATCTTCAAGATTCCATAGGATACTTTCTTGCTGAGTTAGCTTCCTTTCCAGGTGGATAAGATTACTTCTATTAATCCTTCTTTTGGAGTAGAGCTCTCCATCGTAGGTTCTATACCTGTTTCTTCTACGGTCATCAACTCGGTTTGCTACTCTGCGTTTTTCCTGTCGAAGTAACCTTTGTGTATTACGTATTTCGAACCTCATTTCTTCCAGTAAATCCTGTTTTAGAATTCTGGCTCTTCGAATATTCTCAGACTTTAGAGCTATCATGAATTGATTAGATACATTTCTGAAATAATCGCCTCTTCTATTATCAAAATGTCTGGAATCGTACCAGTTTTTATCAAAATCGTCATAGGCAATTGCATTAATAGTCACCTGTGAAGCTTTTGATCTTTCTCGCCTATTCTGGGCTTCTGATACTGAACTGAAGCCAATACTGATACCAATAAGTGTAAGTAGTAACCTTCTTTTCATAATGCTTGCCTATTAGTTAATGGTTACACATTAAACGCAGGAAAGCATATCGAAGGTGTTCACATGTTGATGCGATGAGCCAATTTATAAATCAACATACTCGAGTTCGGAAATTGAAATTTCATACATCTTCCCTTTTTTTTCATCTACTATGATGAGATCATTTCCATCAAAAGTTATGCTTTCCACCTGATCAGCCTTTATACTTTTTCGAAATGCCTTGCCACCAAAAAGTGAGCCATCCTCACCAGTTTCATACACCCATACTGATGTATATGTAAGTATGGCCAGTCTTTTATTAGTATTGTCGTAATCTGCCGCTGTAACTGAACCATCTATTCTTATTTCTTCTACAAACTCCAGTTCTATGTCAGCGTAACTAGAATCAATCACCGGAACTTTGTAAAGTCGACTTTTCCTATCAAGCCATCCATGTTTTGTTAATAAGTAGATGTTCTCTTTGAAATAAAAAGCAGCTTCAGCATCAAAGTTTACATTTCTCCTTATGCCCATAGTTTCAATTGGTGGATAGGTGAATCTTATTTCCTGAATTACAGTATTCTTTTCGTCTTCAGGTAACGTTTCATTGAGTACATATAGGGTCAAATCATTCCTACACTTACAATTATTACCTATATCAGCTATAATAATGTGCCCTTGATCATCAACGAGTATATCCTCCCAGTCTCTGTTTTTTGCCCCTTTAATTTTTTGCCCTTTGTAATCTTTACCTGCAAATGGATTTCCATTTCTTTTTACAGCGTAGATGCGATCATCATTACCTGAGTCGTCCAGTATCCAGAATACATCTTCATGTATTCGGCTTTTAATAACACCACTCGTCTCCTTACTGAATTTGTTACTTATACGTGCATAATCTTCAAGGCTGGATGTCTGAGCAGACATCGAAAGAGTTGAAGCAAAGCAGTTAAAAATGCCTAGAAAAAGAATCTTTTTAAAAAAAAGCATAAATGTTGCGAAAGGTTTCTAAATCAATGTCGCCTAAATTTGTAACCATACAATACAACACAACGATACGAGATATGAAACAGTTAATCACCCTATTTTTATTCATCTTTGTCGCGGGCAGTTTAAATACTTACGCTCAGCAAAGAAGTCAGCGTGGTCAAAAAGGACCAAATCTTAGTAAAGAAGAGCGTGTAGACGCAGTAACAACTCGCCTATATGTAGCACTTGAGTTAAATGATGAGCAGATGAAAGCCACTAAAAAAGCAATTCTGACTCATATGACTGAGGTAGAAACCATAAGAGATGAAGCTGAAGGACGACCCGATCTTGAAAAGATTGGAAAATCAATGAATGACATGGATGCAAGATTTGAAGAAATCTTCAATAAGGATCAATACATCAAGTATTCTAAAATGAAAGACAAAATATTTAATCGTCGCCAAGGCAGAATGAATTCCAGAGATGGAAGACGCCAAAATAAAAGAGGTGGCGGCAACAGATAGCGTAGAACTAGAGACATACATATTCCAAAAAGAGCAGGGCCTGACAGTCTTGCTCTTTTTTTTTGTTTGATGTGTAGCGTTTTTAGAATTTGATGCATCTAACCTGTGTAACCTCAATAGCAGAGATCTGAATTCGGAATCGCAAATAAAAGAACTCTGGAAGGTTTAATAGGTAATGGAAATGATTCGAATAGAATGAAAATTGAGGTTCAAATGGTAATATCAACATCAAAAAGAATAAGTAGTTACTCTGTTCTAATGGCCTCAACGGGCGTTAATCTTGACGCCCTCCAGGCTGGATAGGTTCCAAAGATGATTCCTATAAAAAAGCCTAAAATTAGAATAAATAATATGGTCGACCAGGTAAATGTAACTGGGAATTCAAAGTTAGTCATCATATCAACCAGTGGTGCAAATGCGAATACAGCTGTTGTTACAAGACTATTTAACCAGAATTGTGAATGCTGAACTTTCGGACTTAAATAGAAATTTTGCCTGAGTCCATTTTGCTGGTCCGAATTTCCCTCTGGCATTATTAGAGAAGCCATATTGTTCTTTAGGAACACCTATTAAGTTTGTATCCAACTTACCATTAGTATTTTTATCATGGTAAACAGCTATTGCGTATTCCCCATGAGGTAAATCTTCTAATTTCCAGATCAAAGAATCAGCTTCCACAGGAATTACAACAGCATACACCGGATCTTTGGTATATTTCTCCTTGGAGTCGAACATGGCAATTCTCATCTCACCAGTTGCTTTTTTGAAACCTTTTATGACCAGTTTAAATGGAGAAACTTCCTTCGATTCTATTTCAGAAATTTCTTGAGCTTTAAGTGAATAATGACTTATGCCAAGTATCAGTAATAGGATGAATAACTGTTTCATATTAGATGATATTCTTTCTCTGAGATATTAATTGTCACAACATCTTACGGGGCAACAACATATTAGAAAATAAAATTGGTTCCAATTGCCTCAATATTTGAAATAAAAAAACCCCGCTCCTTCTAAAAAAGCGGGGTTCAAGGTAGTAATAGCCTAACTACTTAACGAAGAGCATTTCTCGGTAAATCGGTAATGGCCAGTAATCGTCTGCACAGTAACGCTCCAGAAAATCAACAGCATCACGAATTTGATCAGCAATTGGCAGGATTTCATCCTTAAACTTGGTTGCATGATCAACAACATTTTTTGCTTTAAGTTTAGCTTGTGTATCTGCTAGGAGGTTCAATGCATCATTAAGACTATTTATTCCACTATTCACTTTATCAAGCATTGATTTGGAACCTGAAACATCCAGACCTAATACGTTTCCACGATCAACAGCAGCAGCAAGTTCATTTAAATACCTAACAGCAGCCGGATAGATCATTGTTTTAGCAATAGATTCTACAGTATCCACTTCAATTGTTCTTTTTGTTAGATACTGTTCTGCCCAGATTTCAAGCCTAGAATGAACTTCTCTTTTATTGAAGATTTTGTATTTCTTAAAGAGATCAACATTCTTTTTCTGAGTGAGTAAAGGCAATGCATCCATGGTTGTTTTTAAATTCAATAAACCACGTTCTGCAGCTTCTTTCTGCCAGGCGTCAGAATAACCATCTCCATTGAAAATTATATCCTGACATTCCTTAAGATTCTTTTTCAAGACTTTATGAAGTGCTTTCTCAAGCTTACTCTTCTTTAGTTCTGTTTTAAGCTCAGCTGTAAGATCATCGATAGCTTCTGAAACTGCTGTATTCAATACTACAATTGGAAATGAAACAGACTGAGAAGATCCTAATGCTCTGAACTCAAATTTATTACCTGTAAAAGCGAATGGCGATGTTCTGTTTCTATCACCAGCATGCTTTGGTAGGTTAGGCAAAACAGGCGTACCAAGCCCCATTAAACCACTTTGTTTGGAGCCTGTTACTTTGCCTTCGATAAGCTGAGTAACCACATCCTGAAGTTGTTCACCAATATAAGCCGATATGATTGCTGGTGGTGCTTCATTTGCCCCTAGACGGTGATCATTACCGGCGTGAGCAATAGATATTCTAAGTAAATCCTGATGCTTATACACTGCTTTTAGTACTGCAGTACAATAGAACATGAACAACATGTTGTTATGAGGGGTGTCGCCCGGCTCAAGCAGGTTCATTCCTTCAGCAGTTGCCATTGACCAGTTCATATGCTTACCAGAACCGTTCACTCCATCAAATGGTTTTTCATGCAGCAGACATTCGAAACCATACTTTTTTGCAACACGCTGAAGAATCATCATCATCATTTGCTGATGATCAGCAGCAATATTTGATACCTCAAAAATAGGTGCAATCTCATATTGACTTGGTGCAACCTCATTATGACGTGTTTTTACTGGAATACCGAGTTTATACAACTCCATTTCTGCTTCCATCATGTATGAAAGAACTCTATCAGGAATTGATCCAAAGTAGTGATCATCCAGTTCATGACCCTTTGGTGGTTTGGCACCAACAAGCGTTCTGCCTGCTGTAACGAGGTCAGGTCTGCGATAAAAGAATTCCTGATCAATTAAGAAATACTCCTGCTCGCAGCCAACTGTTGAGTTTACTCTCTTTGTTTCAACACCGAATAATTCCAGAGAAGCTTTTGCTGACTTATCCAGAGCTTCAACTGATCTTAAAAGTGGTGTTTTATGATCCAAAGCCTCGCCTGTCCATGAAGCGAAAGCCGTTGGAATACATAAGTATGTTCCATTCTTATTTTCAACAATAAATGCTGGTGAAGTAGGATCCCAGGCCGTATATCCACGTGCTTCGAAAGTTGCTCTCAAACCTCCACTTGGAAAACTTGATGCATCAGGTTCCCCTTGAATAAGGTCTTTACCGGAGAACTCTGAAAAAACTCCACCGCCCTGATTGGGAGTGATAAAGGAATCATGTTTCTCAGCTGTTAGACCTGTAAGTGGCTGAAACCAGTGAGTAAAATGAGATGCGCCTTTTTCAGTTGCCCAGTCTTTCATTGCAATTGCAACTGCATCAGCTACTTCTTCATTAAGCTGCTCTCCCTCATCCATAGTTTTGCGAAGACTTTTCCATGCAGATTTTGGCAGTCTTTCCTTTAGCTTGTCCAAAGTTAGCGTGTTGTCACCGAATATTTTTGCAATATCGGTTTCAATTGATCCATTAGGTGTTGGCATCCAATTTCTTGCTGCAGCCAGGGTATCGTATCGTTGTGTTACTTTTGACATTTAATTGATAAAATTTTGAATTGGTTGGTGTCAGAATGAACTCAGAAAAGATAAAGACTTCTCTTTTTTGCACAAAAATTTTAATCATTTACTTTTCAACAATTAACTTTTCTTAGGGTTTTATATTAAAATTTTAATTTATTTAAGTAATGGCATTAAAAAAGCGCTTCCTGAATAAATATTTTCTTTAATGCCATGCATAAGCTTCATTTTTTTAGCCATCTCATAAATCATTATCTTTATTAACGGACTTATCCACACTCTAAATTTTAAATAAAGACACCTTGTCAAGCAGTAAACTGCGCATCTGGGTTGATGCAAGCCGACCAAAAACTTTAGCCGCAGCATTTACTCCTGTTTTCATCGGAGCTGCACTTGCACTTAAGTATGCAACCATATTCTGGCCAGCAACTATAGTTGCCTTATTTTGTGCATTCATGATTCAAATCGGTACAAATTTCGCTAACGATTACTATGATTTTAAGAAAGGTGCAGATACTGAAGACCGGATCGGTTTCACCCGTGCCACTGCATCTGGTTTAGTAAGTCCGGAAGCTATGTTAAGAGCTACTATCATCACTATGCTCATAGCATTTTTTGCCGGATTGTATTTAGTATGGATTGGAGGATATATCGTTTTAGTAATCGGTTTACTCTCCATACTCTTTGGGATACTTTATACCGGCGGGCCATATCCACTTGGTTATAATGGTCTCGGTGATGTGTTTGTTTTTATCTTCTTTGGAATAGTAGCTGTAATGGCAACCTACTATGTTAATGCACTTGAGTGGCTTATTGATTCATTTTGGGCATCATTGGCTATTGGAGCTCTTTGCACAAATATCCTTGTTATCAATAACCTTAGAGATGTTGAACAGGATAAAATTGCTGGTAAGAGAACTCTTGGAGTATTGATCGGAGAAAAAGCGCTAAAAATTGAATACACCGTTATGTTATTACTGGCTTTTGCCATCCCTCCTCACTTCTATTTCAAACTGGACTATTCATATTTCATCTTTCTTCCATTCATTTCTGCACCTTTAGCTATCATCTTAGCCAAAAAAGTGTGGTTTGAAGAGGATAAAAAAAAACTTAATTCTGTTCTTGAAAAAACTGCACAATACATGGCTATTTTTGGCCTTCTATTTGGCATTGGTATCCTCTTATGAATTTGAAGATTTTCAAATACAGTCTTCCTTTCAATAAACCTTTCCAGTCTGCTAAGGACATAGTTACAGATAGAGAGGGTTTAATCCTGAGTATTCAAGAAAAAGATGTGTGTGCTTTTGGTGAAATATCTCCCCTACCATCATTTTCGAAAGAGACATTAAGTGAAGCCCTTAGCGAAATCGTTCTGCATAAAGATGATCTTCTCTCATTTGTAACGATAGGGGATGCTGAAACAGCATATGGACTTCTTAACTCTTTGAATTTATGTGCATCCGTTGAATTTGGAATGGATATGCTTCGTCATGATTATTTAGCACAAAAAGAAAGGCAGAGCTGGTTTCAGTTATTTAACACTCCTTTTCAGGAACAAATTGAAATCAATGCAGTTATAGGTTCAAGCCAAAACAACGACGCTCTTAATCTGTTTCATAAGTTGCTCGATGCTGGCTACACTACTTTTAAAATTAAGGTAGGGATTGATGAACAACGTGAACTGGAGTTACTAAGCTTGATACGGCTGGAAAGAAAAGACATCAAAATCAGATTGGATGCGAATGCCTCATGGTCAGTTGATAAGGCAATTCAATGGTCTGAGTCATTTGCTGAATATGACATTGAATACATAGAGCAGCCGGTCGCTTCCATAAGAGAAATGAAAGAGGTTGTGAAGCATTCCAAGATAAAAATCGCTGCCGATGAATCTGTTCGAACTTATGATGAAGCTAGGCAAATCATTGAAGAACAAGCAGCACACATTCTTACAATCAAACCTATGCTTTTCGGGCATTTCAACCGCTTATCAGTAACAAAAGAGCTCGCAGATACTCATGGAATTGGACTGGTTCTTACAAGTGCCCTTGAAAGCAGTATTGGAATAAAAATGTGTTCAATTTTGGCCTGTTTTTATGGCACTAATTTTATGGCGCACGGGTTTTCAACTGATAGTTTATTCAGCAAAAGTCTTCTTCGAGAGTCAACAGTTCATCATCATAAATTTACATTTTCAGACCATATAGGTCTGAGTATTGATCTTAATCAGGTTAACAGAAACTTAATGGTAGAACTAAGTACATAAGTGTTCAAATCGAGACTCCATATTTTTGAGTTCAAGAAAAGTACTCCACAGGAGGTCTTCCTGACCTCTCAATATGGAATGTATACCTATAGAGATCTGGACAGATTTACTGCCTACTTCCATGACATTGTTCTTAAGTATTCTGATTCACTAGAATGGCCCGTCGCTTTCATGTCTGAATCGAATGACATGCTGGTATTTTGCATGGCTGCTTGCTGGAAACTGGGTATACCCTTTATACCACTTTCCCCAAAATTGACTCAGGAAGAACTCGAAAGTCATTTAATGGCTCTAAATCCATCAATGGTATTTTGTGATTCTGCAAATATCAATCGCATTGATATGGAAGAGGTTATGTTACTCGATGATAATTTATTCCTTACTGCATTTAATTATGATGCACGTGATTTTGAAATGCCAACCCCAAAGTCGATCAAAGACAATAAGATTTTTGGTTACTTCTTTACTTCGGGCACATCTGATAAACCCAAAATTGTACCTCTTAAGAGAAGACAAATTCTAAGTGCAGCAGAATCATCAGCAAAGAACTTCAAACCTGATCCAAACCATTATTGGTTACTTTGTCTTCCGTTAAATCATATTGGTGGTGTAGCTATAATTCTACGATCACTTATTTACAATACTGCGATCTACAGAATGAATGAATTCCATGAGGAAATGATACGTGAGTTCCTTATGGCAAATGACCGCTTCCATGCCGCTTCATTAGTCCCTACAATGTTAAAGCGACTGCTTGAAGATCCCCTATTCAGAACTCACAGAGATTTCAAAGCTTTGTTACTAGGAGGAGGTCCTATTACTCAGGACTTGATTAAAAAAGCCAATGAGAGAGGAATTCCAATTGTATCAAGTTATGGGATGACAGAAACCTGTGCTCAGTATTCAGCAAATATGTTTCATCAGCCTAGTGGTACCTATACACCCATGACTAGTGTCGGGAAACCTTTTAAACCTAATCATGTTCAAATAAGAGATGAAAACGGTAAAAAGCTTGGGAATAATCAGTCAGGTTTAATTTGGGTTAAAGGGCCGCAGGTATTTGATGGATACTTTGACAAAGAGCAGAATAATGGACGTTTCGATAGAGAAAGATGGTTTAATACTGGTGATTATGGCCACTTAAACATGAGAAAACAGTTATTCATTGAATCGAGAAGAACTGATTTAATCGTGACTGGTGGAGAAAATGTGAATCCAATCGAAGTTGAACAGGCTCTGGAGAGACTAAATTATATTCAAGAAGCTGCTGTTGTTGGTGTTCAGGACGATGAGTGGGGTCAAAGGGTTGTAGCTTATGTTGTTCCCCTTGATGATGCTGAGCCTAAACTCAACGAATTAAAAGAACACTTAAGTTATAGACTTTCAGATTTCAAACTCCCCAAGGAAGTTCATATAGTTGACTCACTACCAAAGACCTCAACCGGTAAAGTGAAAAAATGGCAGCTACAGGCTAGCTAAGATTCCCTCTCCTTTTTTATATTCTGTAATTCAAGAACTAATCAACACAATTTGGATCTTAATCCAGTCATAATTGCTATTCCGGTATTCTTTGGTTTGATGAGTATTGAACTTATTTATGAGTTCATTACCAAAAAAAGAACCTATCGGTTAAATGATGCTATTACAAACATCAACCTGGGTGTGTTAAATCAAATTACTAACATCTTTAATAAAATTATTACTGTTGGTGTTTACACTTTCATATATGAGCATTTCGCTTTCGTTCTGATTCCATCGAACTGGATCAGCTTCATTGTTCTATTCGTTCTTTACGACTTATGCTTTTATTGGTCTCACCGAATGGCTCATGAGATTTCTCTATTCTGGGGTGGGCATGTAGTTCACCATCAGTCTGAAGATTTTAACTTATCGGTTGCTCTGAGGCAGTCATCAACAGCTTTCATATGGAGTACACCCTTTTATCTCCCACTGGCTTTAATGGGTTTTGATCCAATTCAATTCGTGATGATTGGGGGCTTTAATCTACTCTATCAATTCTGGATTCACACTGAACACATAGGGAAATTAGGCTGGTTTGAATCCATAATGAATACACCCTCACATCACAGAGTACATCATGGAAGAGATCCAAAGTATATTGATAAAAATTACGCAGGTGTATTTATCATATGGGATCGAATATTTGGAACATTCACCGAAGAGGAAGAAACACCTACTTATGGAATAACTAAACCCATAAATAGCTGGAATCCAGTCTACGTGAACTTCGCCCACTATATCGATCTTTTCAAATATGTAAAGCAATCTAAAAGCTGGAGTGATACCAAACATATGCTATTTGAGCATCCTGGATGGTTACCTGATTACTTAGGAGGTGTTCAGCAACCGGTTGAAGTGAGTGAAGAATTCGAAAAGTATAACGCCGATCTATCCTACCTCTGGGCTAAATTATATCTGTTCCTGCAATTCCTGATTGCAACAGGTATAACAGCTTATTTTCTTTTTAATTTGAGTGACCTGGAGCTCTCTTTAAAAATAATATTCGTGGCCTGGATCATCCTTTCAACTTATATGTTTGGTACATTATTCGAGTCGAAAAATAAAATAATATATGCTCTGGAAGCTATCAGGCTACTCGCGATTCCGGCTGTTTATTTTATGATGCCATTTTAATTAATAGCCGCCTTCAGCTTTATATTTCGAACCGACAAAGCCCAGACTATTAGAATGGGATGTATCAAAATTAGTCTAACCCATCCAATCCATTCTGGAACGCATAAACTATCGTCAAGACAGCTACCAACTTGAATGAAGTAAATATGAGCAGGGATGAAAGCTATTAGCATAAACACTATTAAATATGACGACCATTTTCTGCTAGTATCGAGCAAAACACAAAGGCCCAAAACGATCTCAGCGAGGCCACTAATGATGTTGATAGCCTCATGAAATGGCAGGTAATCCGGAATTAAACCATAATAAAATTCTGGACTAATAAAGTGATTTGTACCTGCAAAGATGTAGAAAGCACCTAATGCGTAGACATTTATTTTTTTTAAATCCATTTTATCCCTGCTTCTTAATCGGCTTTTTGAAAATGAGATAAACATCTATACCAAAAACAATGGACCAAAATGCCGTTCGATATGCGTTTGTATAAACTAGTTGTTTTGCAGCTTCTAAAACTTCAACTCCCAGACTGATCTGATTATGGAGTGGAACTGCAAATAGAAAAGTGTTCAACCAGGCAAGAATGATGAAAATAAAAGAAAGTATTCTCTCTTTAGTTGCCTCTTTTGATAAATCTATTAGATGAAAAAGAACCTGCCCAAACATTAGTGGTAACACAATGATTGTAATACGCAGTGTATACTGAGGGTGCCAGCTCAACAATTCTGACTCACTAAACTCCACAAAAGATGGGTAAACTATAAGCTGTGTCATCCAGATTAGGACAACTAATCCAAAGTCGAATAGTAGCTTCAGTGAAATTTTAGTGGATGGCATTATTAGATCACAATCCAACTCTTTTAAAAATAGTATCTACTTGTGAAGTGTGATGAACCAGATCGAAAGCATCATCTATCTCTGACTGACTTAGATGTGAAGTGATAACAGGATCCGCTTCTACAAGTGGCTTAAACATTATTTGTTCCTGCCATGCCTTCATTGCCAAGGGTTGAACAGAATCATAAGCCTCTTCACGAACAAGGCCTTTATCAATCAGTTTATTCAAGATTCTCTGAGAAAATACAAGACCCTGAGTTTTCCAAATATTTGCTTCCATATTGTCTTCAAAAACCACCAGGTTTTCCATCACATTAGCAAAGCGGCTTAGCATATAGTCCAACAAGATTGTTGCATCAGGCAGGATGATTCTTTCTGCTGATGAATGAGAAATATCACGCTCATGCCATAATGGAATATTTTCAAAAGCAGTTACCATATACCCTCTTAGCACTCGTGCACATCCAGAGATATTTTCTGAGCTGATTGGGTTTCTTTTGTGAGGCATTGATGAAGAACCCTTCTGCCCTTTTCTAAAGGCTTCCTCAGCTTCTCTTACTTCTGAACGTTGTAAATGGCGAACTTCTACAGCCATTTTCTCTAGTGTTGATCCAATCAGTGCTAAAGTTGACAGATAGTGTGCATGGCGGTCTCTTTGAAGGGTCTGTGTTGAAATTGGAGCGGCTGTTAGTCCTAATTTCTCGCATGTATACTCTTCAACTTCCGGTGGAATATTAGCAAAAGTACCTACAGATCCAGATAGCTTACCAAACTCAACATCAGCAGCAGCTTTTTTAAATCTTTCCAGATTACGATTCATTTCAGCATACCATAGGGCACACTTTAAACCAAAGGTTGTAGGTTCTGCATGAATACCATGCGTTCTTCCCATCATGATGGTATTCTTGTGCTTTCTGGCTTTTTCGGCAAGCACACTAATCATCCTTTCAAGATCAGAGAGTAGAATGGCATTGGCTTGTTTAAGTCTCACACCCCATGCTGTATCCACAACATCAGTAGAAGTTAAGCCGAAGTGAACCCATTTCTTTTCATCACCCAAGGATTCAGAAACTGCACGTGTGAAAGCAACAACATCATGACGTGTTTGTTCTTCAATTTCTTTTATACGATCAACAGAAAATGTGGCTTTTTCATAAAGTTTATCGACATCTTCTGAAGGGATTTTGCCAAGTTTGGACCAAGCCCAACAGGCTGCTAATTCTACATCAAGCCATGCCTGGAATTGATTTTCTTCAGTCCAAATATCGGACATTTCTTTTCGGGAGTATCTACTAATCATTGTTAATTAATTTTGGACAGGGATTTTTATTATTCGTCCTTGTTCTATTGTATCGTCTAATTCTACCTGATTTAGGATTGCTACATCAATGGCCTCAATATTCAGAGGAAGTTTTTCAGGAAGTAAGTCTTTGAAAATAGCATTTTGTTCAACCTTGATCTGTTCAAGTCTAGCAGGTTGAACATTCAATACATTCTGGTCAACAACTTCATTGAAAGAGTCAGGTAAAAGGGCAAAAACTGATTTATAGTTATCGAATTTTTCTTCTGATGTATAACTAATAAACCGATAAACATTTCCTTTAAACTCAACTGCTGAAACCAGGAGTTTAAGTTTTCCATTATCAGAAGAAAGTGTTGCTTCACTTTGATAACCTTGAAAACCATTAGCCATTATTGATGTCTCACTATCAGTTGAAATACCTTCCTGACTAACAAAAGCTTTTACACTACTCTCTGCAGATGCATGTTCAGCGTCGATATTAAATATAGTTATAACGTCCTGTGCTTCATTATATAAAACAACTTGGTGTGGCTGATTGGCTACTGCGAATCCGGTTGGAACACCGAATTCAAAAGTCAGATCCGGATGGTAATAGGTGTCATTTTCTACATAGCCATTTCTGGGATTTTCACCATACATAATACCGTCAATCATTGAGTAAAATGTTTCTTTATTCTTCTCTGATTGTTCAAAACCTTGTTGTTCCCAATCCTCAGCCATTCTTGGAATGTTTTTTTCCCTTTCTCCCGGATCGGGGTGTGAGGAAAGGTGAGATGGAATATCGAATCCTGACTTTGCAGATATCCTTTTTAGTGATGTGAAGAACATACCTCCTTCTGCGGCATCAAAACCTACACGTGCGCTATATTCAACACCAAGCTCGTCTGATTCACGTTCATCGTCTCGACTATATGAAAGGAAAAGTAGCTGTGCTGCCTGACCACTCAACTCCATTAAACTGGCCCCATCATAACCCAGACCCTGACCAACAACGGCCCCACCTATAATTGCAATTTGACCGAGCTGTTGTTCTGCAGCCCGTTGAGAAGCATGTCTTGCTGCCACATGACCTATTTCGTGACCAAGAACCACTGCCAGTTGAGCTTCATTTTCCAGATGCCCAAGCAAACCTCTTGTTACATATACATAACCTCCAGGAAGTGCAAAAGCATTAACAACAGGACTATCGAGCACTCTGAAGGTAAATGGTGTGTTTTTGAAGTTACTTGGAGTATTTTCTCTTCTCATATGACTGACAGCCAGCAGCTCCTGACCAAGTTCTTCAACATAGTTGGTTAGTTGCTCATCGTCATAGATTCCATATTCAGCAATAATCTGTTGGTCGGCTTCTTTACCAATCTCTACTTCTTTATCCCAGGAGTATCCATACACTCTTTTTTTCCCGGATACAGGGCTCTTTTCAAGTGTTACACATGAAGGTGCAAACAGCACAACTAACAGAATTAACAGGGTGAATTGCTTCATTCTTAAATACATGTTTATTTCTTATTCCCAACCTAAAATATTGACTTCCATCTCGAGATCAATGTTAAACTTCTGTAGTACTGCTTCCATAACCATTGATGCAAATTCAAGGACTTTTAATCCATTTCTTTCACCATAGTTAACTATGACAAGTGCTTGATTTTTATAAGTACCGACCTCATCAACCCGTTTACCTTTCCACCCAGCCTTCTCAATTAACCATCCAGCAGGTACTTTTACGAATTCTTCATCTACGGTATAACTTGGGATATTTGGGTATTCACTTTGTAATTCTTCAAACAGACCCTTTGTAATAATTGGGTTTTTAAAAAAGGAACCGCAGTTAGGAAGTTCATCAGGATCAGGCAATTTTGAATTCCTTATAGCGATCACTGCATTAGCTACATCTTTAACATTAGGCTTATCAATACCCTTTTCATGTAAATACTCAGATAATGCATTATAGGAGAGATTTAATTCACTTTTTTTACTCAACTTGAGAGTGACACTTGAAATGAAATACAGACCTCTTAGTTCATTCTTGAATATACTATCCCGATAGTCAAAGAGGCATTCCTCGTGATTAAATTTTTCAATTTCACCTGTTTCAAGATTGACGGCCTCCAAAGAGTGGAATACATCCTTTAGCTCAACTCCATAGGCCCCGATATTTTGAATGGGAGCGGCGCCAACCGTACCTGGAATAAGTGCAAGATTTTCAATCCCGTGATATCCCTTATTTACACATCGCATAACAACATCATGCCAGTTTTCGCCACCACCAAGGTCAATGAATATTTCATCATCATTTTCTTTAATTACAGAAAAACCTTCAATTGAGTTTTTAAAAACTATTCCTTCATAAGGCATAGTTAAAAGGATATTGCTGCCCCCACCAAGCACAAGTTTATTCATAGCCTGAATATCAGATAGCTTAAGCAGGTTTTGGAGATCCATCACTGAATGAATATCAGCGAAAGCATTTGCATATGCTTCAACATGCATTGTGTTGAATGGCAACAAACTCACATTTCGTTGCAGGTTGGTCATAAGTCTACTTATTCTCGTTTTCTTTTTCTTCGAGTAATTTTACCCTGACCTTCTTAATTCTATTATTTTCAACTGACTGTACAGTAAGTTCAAGACCTTTATAGGTAGTTCGCTCACCTACTGTAGGCAAATCTTCTTTGAGGTGATAGATTAAACCACCTAGAGATTCAAATTCATCGTCTTCAGAAGTTATTTCCAGGTCAATTATCTCTTCCATATCATCAAGATCAATCTGGGCGTCAAATATGTATATACCATTATTAAACTTTCGGTACTGTTTTGTTTCCCCCTCACCTGTTTCATCAGCCATATCACCTATAATTTCTTCAAGAATATCATCCATTGTTACCATTCCTTCAGTACCTCCATACTCATCAACGACTATGGCGATATGGGTTTTTTCAATCTGGAAATCTCTTAGTAGGTCATCAACCTTTTTGCCTGCAGGTATAAACAACACTTTTCTGGTAACCTTTTTCCAGTTTAGCGGTTTATTTTTATTCTCTACCCCAATAAATGGAAGGATATCTTTTGCATAAACAATTCCAATAATGGTATCTAGGTCACCTTCATACATTGGCATTCTTGAGTACCCCTTTTCCTGAATGATACTTATTACATCCAGTAATGAAGATTCTACAGAAAGAGCCACCATATTTACCCTTGAAGTCATAATCTCTCTGGCAGCTGTATTACCAAATTCAATTACATTCTCAATGATCTCTCTTTCATCTTCATGAATGGTACCGTCTTTCTCACCAACTTCTGTGATAGCAATGATATCTTCAGTGGAAATTTTATTCTGTGGTTTGGGTAAGTACTTTTCAAGATTGATTGTACTGGCAGCAATTAGCCTTGAGAATGGGGCAAAAATCACATAGAAAAAATGAATCAACAAAGCATAACGTCGACTTACTTTCAGAGGATCATTAATTGCTATAATCTTGGGAGTGATTTCACTGAGTATGAGAATCACGAATGTTAGTACTACAATTTCTATAGTATAAACTGCAACATCAGGAAAACCGTAATGAGCTGCTAAATTACCGGTCACAAATGCTGCGATTACAGATGCAACGATATTTGAGAATGTATTACCTATTAATATTGTAGCCAGTAGCCTTCTGGGCTTATCCAACATTTTTGCTATGTACTTGTCGTAGGCATTCTCTTTTTCATTTAATAATTCCGGAGAATTTGCAATTGAAAAGAATGCGACCTCAGATCCTGAAAAAACAGCAGAGAAAATTAATCCTATTAATAGAATGAAAATCTGAATACCTATATACACCGGATTAATATCACCAGCAGCTAGTGCGTCAATAAAAGTGTAAATGAATGAATAAAACCCAACAGGGTCGTTAAAGGTATCCAATAAGGTCAGATAAGTTGATGTGATTCAGGAATATCGATTAGATACACCTAAAATAAAAAAAGCGATACAAACATGTGCCCGTATCGCCTTTAAAATGATCTAAATATAAACTAGAATGGCAAATCATCATCCATATCATCGAATTTAGAATCCAATTCGATCTTGGATGTGCCAGGTTCAGCAGCTTTAGTTGCTGCAGATGGTGTTCCACCACCCATTGTTGAACCCTGTGAATTACCTCTGCTGTCAAGCATTGTAAGAGTTAGGGCTTTAATTTCAGTAGTATATCGCTTTTGCCCTTCACGATCTTCCCATTCGCGAGTTTGGATCGGTCCTTCAATAAAAACCTGGGACCCTTTTTGCAAATACTGCTGACAGATTTCAGCTAATCTTCCCCAAGCTACAACTCTATGCCATTCAGTGCGTTCTTTCCACTCACCATTACTGTCTTTAAACCGTTCGTTCGTTGCTACGCTTAGTGTTGCTACGGCCGTATTACTTTGTGTATATCTTACTTCAGGATCCTGGCCTAGTCTCCCGATTAACATTGCTTTATTTAGCGTGCTCATATGTGTTCCTTATGTATTTCAGTTTACCAATTAGCTTATACACTAAAGACAATTGGTAAACGGCTTCCTTACAAAGTTTGAATATCAGGAATTACTAACCGAAATAGTAATCGAATCTCTCTTAGGTTCAATATTTATTAATTAATTCTTAAAAATAATCTAATGTCTAGAGGGGATTTTTAACTAAACCATTGGAATGAAACGGTTTAGTTTACAAATGTTATAGTTCGGAACCGCTTAAACTTTTTGAGATAAAACCAATCATTAAGAGATACATGTAACAACATCAGGGATGACTCTCTCTTAAACACAGATAATAATCAACACAACAACAAGGGATTTATGGACGAGAGTAAATTAAGGATTTCTCCCTTTCGTATTCATAGCAAAGAAACGTCAGCTTTTCCATCTCCACCCGGTGGTTTAGAACCATACGCCGGAACCTGGGGTAAGGAACAAGCCGCGCATTTAGTTCGAAGAACTCATTTTGGTAATAAAGTCAATGATCTGAATTTTGTACGATCATTCAATTATGCAGAAGAAGCAGTTACAGAACTAATTTCAAGAGCGAGTACAGAACCCCTACCTGATGATCCAGCTTGGGCAAAAAATGGCCCATCCGGTGATATTCTTGATTTTTATGATTTACAATTGAATTGGATGGATCGCATGTTTAATGGCGGTTTGCTTGAAAAAATGATGCTTTTTTGGAGTAATCATTTTGTAGTTGGGTACAACTCAGTATCAGGTAAGGCAAATAGTAGTTATGCCAATCATATGAATAACTACTACAAGCTTTTGCATTCTTCATCATTCGGCAACTTTAAGGATTTTGTTAATGATATAAGCGTGAACACAGCCATGCTTTACTATTTAAATGGCTATATCAATGATGGAAGTAATATAGGTTCAGATTTTACTCAAGCTAATCAGGATTTTGGACGAGAACTTCTGGAATTATTCACCCTTGGTATTCTGGATAAAAACGGCAATCCTAACTACACCGATAGCAACGATGCACCCTATGGCGATATTCAACATGTTGCCGCATCATGTACAGGGTGGAGAGTGAATAATTCAAACTTTACTGCCTTCTTTGATAGCGACTCTTTCTACAATGGCAACAAGACAATTTTTGGAGTCACTGATAACTTCGATTTAAATGGGGTTGTTGATTTGATTTTCAACACAAAACCCGATGACGTTGCCTGGTTCATCTGTAAAAAACTTTACACCTATTTCGTTAGTGCTGAGCCAAACAATCAGATAATTCAGGAACTTTCTGATTACTTCGTTCAACAGAATTTTGAAATTGCCCCTACTATAGCAAAACTACTCTCAAGTACTCATTTCTTTGACACTTCATTCTATGGTGCGCGCATCAAGAGCCCGATTGAGCTATATCTTGGTTTTCTAAGAGAAATGGAAATTACGTTTGGTACCCTACCAACTAACAACGGTAGATTAATACATCGGCTATTGTATACTCCAAAACAAAAAGGGTTAGTGCATGCACCAACCCTTTTTTTATGCTACTTATCTGTGAGTGCGGCTACACCAGGCAATACTTTGCCTTCCAAATATTCGAGGCTGGCACCGCCACCGGTAGAAACATGAGATACTTTCTCACTTAAACCAGCCTTCTTGATAGCCGCTGCTGAATCACCTCCGCCTATAATGGTAGTTGCTCCATTTGAAGTGGCCTCTGCTAAAGCTTCAGCCACAGCAAAGGTACCCTGAGCATAGTTTGGCATTTCAAAAACTCCCATCGGACCATTCCAAACCACTGTTTTTGCGTTTAATACTTCACCTGCAAATAAGCCTCTAGATTTTGGGCCAATATCCAAAGCCATCCAGCCATCTTCAATACCATACTCACTCACAACTCGATTTTCGGCATCATTACTGAATTCCTTAGAGATCACAGAATCAATTGGGAGCATTATTTCAACTCCGGTTTCACGGGCTTTATCCAGCAATTCTTTTGCCAGCTCAATTTTATCTTCCTCAAGCAATGAATTTCCGATTGGAAGACCCTTAGCTGCATAGAAAGTGTATGTCATCCCACCACCAATAATGATAGTATCAACCTTACTTAAAAGATTATCGATTACCCCTATTTTGTCAGATACCTTTGCACCGCCAAGTATAGCTACAAACGGGCGAACCGGATTATTGACACTTTCTTCCAGATATTTAATTTCTTTCTCAAGAAGGAAGCCTGAAACTGCAGGTTGTACAAATTCCGTTACTCCTGCAACAGAAGAATGTGCTCTGTGTGAAGAGCCGAATGCATCATTGACAAAGATTTCAGCATGCTTTGATAATGCTTTACTGAAATCGGGATCATTTTTCTTTTCTCCTGGATGGAATCGGACGTTCTCAAGAAGAACTACTTCACCATATTCTGCATTCTCAATAATGGCATCTACTTCATCACCAATACAATCTGAAGCAAAGTGAACCTTAGCATCCAAATGCTCAGACAAATAATCCGCAACAGGTTTTAATGAAAACGTCGGATCCGGCTCATTTGCAGGGCGGCCTAAGTGACTCGTTAGAATCAACAAACCATTTTTACTTATTACATACTTAATTGAAGGCATTGCTTGAACAATGCGATTATCATCAGTTATTACACCATCTTTCAATGGTACGTTAAAGTCGCAACGCATCATTACGCGCTTTCCTGAGGGGTCAATATCTTGAAGAGTGAGTTTTGCCATATTGGTCTAAATAATTGGATACAAAGGGATAAGAATTTATTACATTTCAGCTATATAAATTCAGTTTAATATATAAACTGAATTAAAAGATTAGCAGTGAAATTAATATAAAGTTTTCGATTAAGATTGCTGCTGATAACCGCTTACCTAAAACGGGAGTTATATAAAATCCTGGGCCAAAGAGTCGTAACTCTTGCAGATGGAATGTTCCAGTCCGGTTTACATACCCTAACATGGGATGCATCGGCTATGAGTAGTGGTATTTATATTTACCAGCTTAAAACAGAAAATAGTACCCATACTCGAAAATTGATGCTGGTGAAATAGTAATCTCAATTAATCTCAAACCCACTTTCCCAAGGAAGTGGTTTTTTTATGTCCAATAAGCTCTGCTTTTCTTCTGATTAATGAATATTTTTATGAGCTTAATCAACCTAGTGAATAGCTTAATGAAAACAGTTTACTTCGATAACGCAGCAACGACTCCGCTTGACGATCGCGTTCTGCAAGAAATGCTCCCTTTTTTAAAAAATGATTTTGGTAATGCAAACTCTCCCCACCACCTTGGCCAGCAAGCTAAAGTGGCTGTGGAAAAAGCCAGAGAGAATGTTGCCCAGCTTTTAAATGCTGAACCTTCGGAAATTATATTTACAAGTGGTGGCACTGAAAGCGATAATGCAGCTATACAGGGAGTATTAGCCTTAGCCAATGGGAAAACTGAAATCATTTCTAGTGAACTTGAGCATCATGCTATACTACACCCAATTGAGTTCAGTAAACTGAAGGGTTTTAAGCCTAATTACCTCCCAGTCGATAATGAAGGTTTAATCTCAACTGAGGCTGTTGAAAGTACAATTAATGAAAAAACGGCCATGGTTTCATTGATGCATGTAAATAATGAAATTGGTGTAGTTAACCCAATTAAAGAAATAGCTGAGTTATGTCGGTCTAAAAATATTCCGATGCATACAGATGCAGTTCAATCCATAGGTAAAATCCCAATCGATTTACATGATCTGGGTGTCGATTTACTTTCAGCAAGTGCTCATAAATTTTATGGGCCCAAGGGAGTTGGCATGCTCTACTGTAGAAACGGGTCTGTTTGGATGCCATGGATGCAGGGTGGTTCTCAAGAAAGACGTAGACGAGGCGGAACTCTTAATGTGCCAGGAATTGTAGGTTTCGCGAAAGCTCTTGAACTGGCTATAGTTGAAATGGAAGAGAATACTGCCCTATTCAACAAACTAAGAAAGCATCTGTTTGAGAGACTTGAAAACATCTATGGAAACCGCGCCATTTTTAACGGCTGCAGAGCTGAAGGTGTTCCACATATAAATAACATTTCATTTGTTGATTCAGATGGAAATGGAGTAGATGGTGAGATGCTAATTCTGAATCTGGATATTGAAGGGATTTGTGTGTCGAATGGATCAGCTTGTACTTCAGGAGCGGTTGAACCATCTCATGTACTTACCGGAATTGGGGTGGAAGAAGGCCGGGCTAAATCAAGTATTAGAATTAGCTTCGGAAAGAAGAATACTATAGAAGAAATTGACTATCTAGTTGAAAAACTTGACGTGATCCTGAATAGAATGTTCACTGTTGCCTAATTATGACTAAAAAAATCTGTGTTTACTGTGGTTCCAAAGCCGGAACAAATCCTTCATTCTCATCCATAGCTGAACAACTTGGGCAACTTTTTGCAAAAGAATCCATCCAACTTATTTACGGTGGCGGGAAAGTAGGAATTATGGGCATTATTGCTGATGCTGTACTAAATGGTGGTGGATATGTACAGGGTGTGATTCCTAAATCCCTCATGGAAAAAGAAGTAGGACACACCGGGGTGCAGGAATTACATATTACTCAGGATATGCATAGCCGAAAAGCAATGATGGAAAGTCTATCTGACGCATTTATAATATTGCCTGGGGGTTTTGGGACATTGGATGAACTCTTTGAAATTGTTACCTGGCGTCAACTTGGATTTCACTCAAAACCAGTTATCATTCTAAACGTGGATGGATATTTTGACCATTTACTGGCATTTATTGATTCAGCAATTCAACATGAATTTATTAATTCAAACGGCAGAGATATTATTTCAGTAGCAGATAATATTGATCAAGTCATTCAAAAAGTCAGAGAACTATGAAAAGATTCAAATTTATACCCGCCTTACTTCTTATCTGTGCTTCTACACTATTTCATGCACTCCCCTTACTAGCCCAAGATGAAATTACTACAATTATCTTGATTAGACATGCTGAAAAGGTTGATGATTCCAGAGATCCTGACCTGAGTGATCAAGGACTTAAAAGAGCTGATGCCCTAAGTAGTTTGTTAAAAAACGCTGAAATCGATGCTATTTACTCTACAGATTACAAACGAACCAGAACAACAGTTGGCCCTCTTGCTTTAGTAACAGGCCATGAGGTTCAAACTTATGATCCCAGAGATGCCGACTTCATTCAAAAGATTTACAATAATAACATAGGTAAAACTGTGGTTGTGAGTGGGCATTCAAATACCACCCCATATGCTGTAAATAAGTTAATTGGTGAGAATAAATATGAAAATTTAGAGCATGATGAATTTGGAACCATATTTATAGTCAGCCTTGCTGAGAACACCAGCTCAGAAGTTTTAATATTGCATTATTAATTTTGAACTCATGAAAGAAAAACTGCTGTTTATTTCCATATGTTCTCTTTTAATCATTACATCATGTGCCACAAAAAATGAGGATATGAATACTGTGAAGTATAATAATCCATTAGAAGCCTGCCCTGATACCCCAAATTGTATTAGACTGAGTTACGAAGTTGAAGAAGATATTTCAACTGCACTTGAAGCATTTGAAAAGACACTCCGTCGAATGAAGGCTCATGAAATAACAATGAATGATGATGGATTCCATGCCGTATTCAGAATCCCACTTTTTGGATTTCTTGATGATGTAAATATTCAATTAGAAGGTATTAAATCCGGCAAAACCATAGTCCACATGAGAAGCGCTAGCAGAATAGGCTATTCTGATTTAGGGGTAAACAGGATGCGCGTTAAGAAAATGAGAAGTGAATATGTCAGATCTCTGAAGTAAATCAGGGCTTGTCACTTTCAAAAATCTCTTCTATTAAGTGACCATATTTATCGTTAATCACACGTCTCTTCACCTTTAGAGTTGGTGTCAGCTCACCTGTTTCTACAGAAAATTCAGTGGCAAGTAACCTGAAATCCCGAATTTTTTCATGTGATGCCAGATTTTTTGAAAAGCTTCTGATCTCATCCTTGTACAGTTTCAATATCTCTTCTTTTTTAATGAGTTCTTCTATAGACTTGTAGCCTATGCCCTCTTCTTTTGCATGCTTTTCTATAGCTTCGAAATCGGGTACTATTAGAGCAGCCATGAAGGATTTTGCTTCACCAACCATAACCAGTTGATCAATCCATTTACTTGTTTTGAAATGATCTTCGATTGGACCAGGGTAAATATTTTTACCTCCGGCATTCACAATCATATGTTTAATTCTATCTGTGATCTTAAGTAGTCCATTTTCGAAACGCCCAACATCACCGGTATGCAACCAACCATCTTTATCAATCACTTCTTTTGTTGCTTTTTCGTTCTTCCAGTAGCCTTTCATTACATTTGGACCTTTACAAAGAATTTCGCCCGCTTCACTGGATATGTCAGTTGGATAATCTTCTCCACTTACTTCTGCAATAATGGAGTTGTCCTCTAGTGACTGTATACCAACTGTCACTCCTTGAATTACACTACCCACAGCTCCACTTACAGTTTCTCCAACTTTATTTGCACACATTACAGGTGAAGTTTCCGTCAGGCCATAACCCTGAACAATCGTTAAGCCAGAAGCAGCAAAGAAATCATCAATATCCGGTGGAAGAGCCGCCCCACCTGAAACAGCAAAAATGATTCTGCCTCCTGTTCTTTGTTTTAACTTGTCAAATACCAACCGGTTAGCAATTTGCTTTTGAAGAGAAACAAATCCTCTTTTCCCACTATTATATTTTTTTCCTACTCCTACAGCCCAATTAAATATTGTCTGTTGAGCTGCTGAACCTTCTGATACACTCTTAGTAATTAGATTATACATCTTTTCAAAAAGACGGGGTACCGAAATCAGGATTGTTGGGTGCACTTCTGTAAGGTTTCTCGATACAGTATCTACAGATTCAGCGAAAAAGATTTCAGCCCCACCTGCAATCATAGCATAGTATCCACCCGTTCTTTCAAATGAATGACTAAGAGGTAAAAATGATAAGGATCGGTCTGTATCACCTATATCAAGATGATTATGAGCTGCCTTCACATTACTGGTGATGTTCCGATGGGTAAGCATTGCCCCTTTCGGATTCCCGGTGGTACCTGAGGTATATATTAGCGTTGAGACCATATCATGAGTAACACTTTTAGCTCTTTCCTGAATCTCATCTTGTTTGTCACCATTCAACTTATTGCCTTTGATCATCACATCAGCATAAAGTTGTACAAAATCCGGTTCTGATAACTTCTTCAATTTAGGTTTGTCGAAAGCAATTACCTCATTGAGTGTTGGACATTTATCAAATATTTCGACTGCTTTTTTAAGTTGCACTCCTGTTGATACAAAGAAAATGCTCGACTCAGAATCATTAATTATAAACTCACATTGATCTGCCGGAAGTGATGTATACAATGACACATTTATAACTCCAAGACATTGAAGTGCGAGGTCAACAATAACCCATTCGTATCTATTTTCACTCAAAATCGCCACACGATCGCCGGGTTTCACTTCTCTGTAAAGCAGATAACTTGCAATCCTTTCTACATCCTTTTTGACTTGGTCCCAGTCAATGGTTTTATAGTCTTCACCAGGAGCAGGTTTATATGCAAAAGCAGTTTTTTCTTTGCCTGCATATTTTTTTGTGAGATTAAGATACAGTTCCGAAATGGTATCGAATGCTACTACAGTGGGCATAGTGACGCTGATTTTATATTAATTGTACCGAAAACTTAGGAATATACTATTCTTCAGGTGAATTGCACCATTGAAAACTTAAATTGAAAACCAATCATTTTTTAATGACAATTCCTCATTATATTGATTCAAAATCAGACTATGGCACAACCCGCACAAGAAGAAACCATCAATCTCGTAAAGGAGATCTTCAGATCATACCTGAAGGAACAAAACCAGCGTCAAACTCAGGAACGCTTTATGGTACTGGAAGAGATTTACAGGTCTGATGGTCATTTTGACGCAGATAAGCTTTATGATAAAATGAAGGACACAGATGCTCGGGTCTCAAGAGCAACTGTCTATAATAGTCTCGATCTTTTAGTTGAATGCGGCCTAGTACAAAGACAACAGTTCGGTAAAAACTTATACTTTTATGAACGTGCTTACGCTTATCAGCAGCATGATCATATTATATGTAAAGATTGTGGTGTTGTACTTGAATTCTGCGATCCTCGAATTCAGGAAATAAAAGATCTCATGGGTAAAATCCATGACTTTAATATCGAAGATCACTCACTACACCTTTATGGTCGTTGCAACGATGAAAAGGCATGTATTGAAAGACAATCAGCTTCCAAAAATTAATTTGCTGATATATAGGTCTCTGCAATAAATCGGCGTGCAGCCCAGCGACTTCCCCACCAACCCATTAAAACTGCCAGAAGTATCATCATTCCAACAAGGAAGTACCACCTGCCAAAAGGCCATTCCAGAATACCTAACTGTGGTACATAAATTGGAATAAAGAATTCGAAAAATAGAAAGACAAAAACAACGGCTAGAGTACCTGAGATCAAACCCTGGAAAATTCCTTCCACTATAAAAGGCGATCTGATAAAACCATTTGTAGCACCAACCAGCTTCATAGCACGGATTAGGTCACGTTTCGCATAAATAGTTAGTCTGATCGTATTGTAGACCAAAGCCAGTGCAGCAAGTAATATTAGAATACCGACTGAAGCTCCAATTACAGTAAGTGTACTTAGATTAGACTCAAGTACCCTCAATAATGCAGCGTTGTACTTTACTTCGTCAACCCCTGGCATATTCTGTAATCTGGAAACAAGGTTATCAATAGCATCCACACCAACAGCAGTATTTACTTTTAATTTGAACGATGCCGGTAAAAAGTTCAAAGCTACAAGTTCATCTACGCCCTCCCCAAAATCTCTTTTCATGATGGCAGAAGCACTGTCTTTGGAGACATAATTAACATCTGTAATAAGATCTTCATCATTCAGCATTGAATTAATCTGATCCGTTTCATCTTGGTCGATATCGAATAAAAATATCTCTACTTCAATCTGATCCCTATAGGAAACAGCTTCTGTGTATGCATTATAAAAGACCCTTCCCAACACACCTACCAATAGGATGGCAATAAATAATGAAAAAATAGAGGTTGTTGATGCCAGCTTGGCTCTTTTAAAACCAGCTAAACCTTCTTTGACTACGTATCTGATATTCATATTAGTTTTTAAACAAAACTCTTATTCCCATGATTAACCGTCTGGGTGGCATTGGATAGCCAACCGACTCAAAGTAACCTGCCTGCCCAATAGCATCAAATAAATTTTCCATTCTTATTAAGAAAAAGATAGATCGTACACGGGCTGACAGATTTAAATCCACCCTATAATAAGCAGGATTTGGCAAATTATTATTCAATAAAGCCCAATAACCTAAATCAGGTATAAATGCATAGGTTTGTACCGCCTGAGGAGAAAATGTGCCTTCAAAACCAACTTTCAGGAATGCTGCAGCATTGTAGATGGGACTTTTAAAATAAATACTTCCTCGCATCAATAGATTTTCTGTAATACTGTTGATCTGCCGCTCAATAGCAGAAGCACCTGAACTACCAAAATCCGTAAGTGTTCCGGATAATCCCAGCTCCCATCTTTCTGTATTTAAATCCAGAAACGGTGTGGCCGAAAGAACTGAGTAGGAAGGTACATTTACAAAAGACCCAGTTGAACTGTCAAGTAAAATACCATTCTCAATATCTTTCAAAGCAGATCGAATACCCAGCTTCAGTCCAAAAGGAAATTTATAGGCAACTTGACCACTAGCACTGATTAAACTTTCATTGGATAAATTTTGGTTTCCAGTGTAACCGACTGATTTCCAATGTAAAGCCTGAATGGTTGGTAATTGCTCCCCAATACTAAACTGATAATCTAGGTCAAACCTTGATTCAGGGAATAAACTTAATCCTACAGAATACAATGGCGCAGATTGTGATTCCCTTTGAGTATAGATGGAAGTAGCATTTATACTAAAGAATTCTTCAAGCTGATACTTTAGCTCTCCTTCACTCTTCATCTGGTACCAATTCTCAATCTTCACATTACTGCTATCATCATTTGCGTATAAATCTGCATTCACTTTAATGGATGCCTTCAGGGATGACATGATATCAAAGTGCTTTATCAGATTAAGACCATAATTTCTAACTTCGTATCTGGTTGTATCAGCCCCATAGCGAAGACTTCTTGAATCAAATTTTCTGTACATCCCCAGAGTCAAATTCTCCTGCTCTTTACCATCAGGACTAAAATGTACAGAAGCCGATAACATTCTGTTTTTTGTATCCGAACTTCCATTCCCCTGAACAGCCGAAACAGAAAAACGATCGAAGGAAAAACTGGCTGGGTTGGTCAGGTTATATCCAAATGATTCTTCATTCTCAAATTCATTCCTAAGCCAATTAGCTCTAATCATCCAGTTTTCGCTGAATTGATGACTCAACTTTCCGAAAAGTTGACTCCCCAATACATCGCTTCTCGCATAAGCATCACCGTCTCTTCTGTCCCAGTAACTAAGTTCCAATTGAGTCTTAACATTAAAGTTTCTGGCAAATAGAAATTCCAAATTCCTGTACTTGAATTTACTCTCATCAAAATTTAGTTGAGTAATAGGAACACGTGAATAATAGTCTTTAAAAGCATAGTCATAGCTCATCAATCCCTGCTCTCTCATTGACACCCTACTCAATTTGTGATGAGGCACAATAGAAAGGTTAATCATTCCTGAGACAGGATCATTTAATTCCATACCCGACCAGTTATGCTTCTGGAATCTGGCCTCTGTTCCATTAATCAGGTAATTATCAATTCTCCCAATGGTACCTTGTCTATATGAAATTGTGGCAGGATCATAAGAAAACCAATCTGACCAGCTTGGCCAGACTTGCCATCTTAATAGGCTATCATTCGTTACTTCAACTGAATTCAAAGGCGACATAAATTTCCAGGGACCTTCGAAAGGAATTGATTGCTTCAAACTATCCTGTTCCTGTGCAGCTAATGAAACAGGCAAAAGAAATACTATCAAAAATAGATATTTACTAAGTCTATTAATCAAACTGTTTGTTTTTCTAGATCATATGGCATCACTTCAATCCCCAATAGGCTTCGCCTCAGAGTTTCAAGACTAACGACAGCCGTACGTGTTTTATTCATCAAGCGATCTTTTGTGAACAATGCTTTAATGGCGAAGTGCCACTCATCTGAATAAAAACCCATCCAAACTGTGCCTACAGGTTTATCTTCAGTTCCGCCATCAGGACCTGCAATTCCAGTTGTAGAAATTCCTATATCGGTACCAAGCTTCTTTGCAACTCCTTTAGCCATCTGAAGCGCTACTTCTTTACTCACAGCACCAACTGAATTGAGGTCATCTGCAAGAACACCAAGCTCTTTTTCTTTGACCTCATTTGAATAGGCAATAATCCCACCCAGTACATATTTACTACTTCCAGGTACGTCAGTTAATAAATTAGCTATTAGACCGCCTGTACAACTCTCTGCGGTCGAAACTGTGTATTTTTTACTACTCAGGAGATTACCCAGTGCTTCTTCGAGTGATAAATCCCTTCCCTCACCATAAATATAATCACCTGCTTTATCATAGATATGATCAATCAACTGCTGCATATTGTGATTAGCTTCTTCCCTACTATTACCCTTACTATTTAAACGTAAAGTTACACTTCCAGCTTTTGGTAAATAGGCTAATTTCACATTTTCATTTAAAATCATACTCACATCACCGATATAATTATCAGCTAAAGTACTCTCCCCAACACCTGCTGTTTTTATGTATTTAGAATTGATAAAACCAATATCACCAAATACATTTCTGACCTTTATTATTACCTCTTTTTGCATCAGATATTTCATTTCATAGGGTACACCGGGCAGCATTGCTAAATATTTCTCATTCCTATTGAACCACATCCCTGGTGCTGTTCCAGCTTTATTGAATAAGACTTCGCAAACATCAGGAACTTTTGCCTGATCAAAATTTGAAGCTGAAAACGGAATATTTCTTTTCTCAAAGATATCCCTGATGTAATCCAAAGTTCTCTGATCCAGTATTAACTCAGACTCAAATAATTCCAGTGCAGCCACTTTGGTGATATCGTCATGGGTTGGGCCTAGTCCACCTGTACAAATGGTAAGGTCTGCATAGCTTAACGAATCAGATATAGCATGCTTAATCTCATCCAAATCATCAGATATTGTATAGATACGACTCACCCTGAAACCCAGCTCAGTCAGGAATTCACCAATCCAGGAAGCATTGGTATTTATAGTGTCCCCAATTAATAACTCGTTACCGATAGAGATGATATTGGCCGTCATATTTCAAAATTCACCATTCCCAGCTCAAAATTCCACTATTATATTCACTATCTTTAGTGGATGCAGAAAAACCTCCCAAACATATTATCAGCCCTGAGGATTGTTTTAGCACCAATTTTCCTCTATATGTATCTCATGGATGATCCTGTATTCAGAGCATTGAGTATTGCTGTATTCGCAATCGCTGCCTTTACGGATTTCATGGATGGGTACCTTGCAAGATATTATGGTGTTGAAAGTAAAATCGGAATATTTCTTGATCCACTGGCTGACAAAATCCTAACCTTCTCCGGATTTATATGTTTAGCAATTCTGGATCAGACGCTTTTCCCATGGTGGGCTATAGGGATAATATTATTCAGAGATATAGTTATAACCTCACTTAGAGTAGTTGCCCAACACAAGAAACTAAAAATGAAAACTAGAATGACGGCGAAAATTAAAACCGTCGCTCAAATGATTTTTCTTTATAGTTTTTTACTACTCGGAGTTTTCCTGGATGCTGATGTGAATTTTAGCAACTACATTCAGAGCTTTTATGATTCTGAAGCACCCTACTATTTACTCTTAACTGTGGTTTTAATTACACTTTACTCAGGTATTGAATATTTAGTTGTAAATCCATCATTGATAGGCTTTAAGGAAGTTGAATAGATTAAAAATAGTCTTAGCCAGTACATTTGGGATAGGTTACTTCCCTATCGCGCCGGGAACATGGGCTTCTCTTTTTGTGCTTCCTTTGATTTGGATTATTAGCTCACTTTTTAGCTGGTATGCGCTCATTCCTTTTTTCATTCTTGTATCCCTTTTATCTCTTTGGAGCACAGATGCTGCCGAGCAGAAATGGGGAAAAGATCCCTCAATGATGGTTATAGATGAATGGGCTGGTCAAATTTTAACATTCTGCTTTGTTCCTCTCACACTCAATTTTCAAGCTGACTGGATAATATTATTGGCGGGATTCATACTATTCAGGTTTTTTGACATTCTTAAACCATTAGGAATAGACAAATTGCAGAAATTTGAGGGAGGATGGGGAGTTTTATTGGATGATCTTCTGGCAGGATTATATGCACTTGTGATACTAAATATTCTTATCTTTACTGCGTTCTAAACGCTGTGATGGCGTTAATTTCTACAGATAGGCTTTACAAATATGGTTATTGACAAAGATTATGCCAGAATTCTGGCTCATCAACTACTTAAGATTAATGCGGTACTACTTCGTCCGAAAGACCCATTCAAATGGTCTTCCGGGTGGAATTCACCTATTTATTGCGATAACCGCCTCACATTAAGATTTCCAGAAATCAGAAATTCCATAGCTGATCATTTTGTGGAAATTATTAAAAATGAGTTTACTGATATAGATGTAGTCACAGGTACAGCAACAGCCGGTATTCCTCACGCTACTATTGTGGCCAACAAAATTGATAAACCAATGGCATATGTTAGAGCAAAAGCTAAAAGCTATGGTATGGGAAATCAGATTGAAGGTGGAGTAGCAAAAGGTGAGAAAACTGTTGTTATTGAAGACCTCATTTCTACTGGCGGCAGTGCATTGTCTGTAGTTGACGCACTGCAATTTGTTGGCGCAGATGTACAAGCAATTCTTAGCATCTTCACATATGGGTTCCAGAAAGCAACAGATCGCATCTCTGAGGAACAAATTCCTGTATTTACTCTAACTGATTATCAAACCTTAATCGAAGTTGCCGCTGAAGAAGGTTTTGTAACCAATGATGATTTGGAAATATTGTCCAATTGGAGACAGGAACCTGATACATGGGCAGCCAAAGTTAGTTAGATTTTGCAACATCGGTAGCCTCTACCACTCTATTATCTGTGTTCTTGAATCAAATGTTTCCAGTTGAATAATGATTTTCAAGTTGGCGAACATCAGAAACACCTGAATGGATTAAAAAAGACTAACAATATTTAATTGATCATAAAGTCTCATAAGTTACGTTTACGAGCATTTATCCTAATATTCTTATAGATTTACATTGGATTAGATTTGTTTTTTCTAATCTATTAAGAGTAGCCAAATATGTATTTTCAATAAAGGAAAAAACATGACAGACTATAGCGACATAATAATTACAATGGCAGCTTTAATGATTGTTAGTGTTCTCGTTATTAATTCTAACAGAGCAACAATCATCAACAATAAGTATGTCATAGAGCATGAGTACGAAGCCGCAGTCGCTAATATGGCTCAGGATTTTATTGATGAAGCCAAAGTTCATCTTTTTGATGAACTAAGTACTCCAGGAATGGGTGGACCAATCCCAAATCTTGACCAAATTGCAACTGTAACTGCAGATTTAGGTCCAGATCCGGGCGAAACGGACCGATCTTTATATGACGATTTTGATGATTACAATGGATACACCACTGTTGTGTCTACTATACATGGTGATTTTGATATCTCTATAGATGTAGAGTACGTGGACACAAATCAAAATACGTCACTTACAAGAACAACTATGAAACAGATAAATGTAACCCTGACTAATGAATCTCTGTTTAAAGTCGATATTGATTCATTAACTGTTTTCCGGTTTTCATTTGTCAAAAGTATTTACTCAGACTAAAGGAAATTTATGAACGTCAATATTGTACTGAGTTTTGTAATAGGTGGGATCATAATTTTGATACTTGGATCAATGAATCGGAATGTATCCTACAGTAATACTGATGTAGTACTCTCACAAACAACCCAAATTCACCGTGGCGATATTGCAGAAGTGGTTGCTTTTGATTTTCCGAAAATGGGATATGCACCAAATTTGAATACTGATTCTTTAATAATTGCTGCCGATTCTAACAGTGTTACATTTTTATCCAATATTGATAATAGCAGTAATGGTAGTGTTGAAACGATCAAATGGGAGTTTACAACTACAGATATAACTAACGGTACGAATCCAAATGATAAGTTACTGATCAGAGTTGTTGATACAGACACAACCAGATTTACACTGGGAGTAACTAGGTTTCGTTTAAATTTTTATGATGATTTGGGATCTACCACTCCTCTTGCTTTTCCGCTCAACATAACTGACCTATCAACAGTTAGACAAATTGAAGTAATTATGGTTGTTGAAAGTCCTGAACTACTGGAATATTCAACAAACCAAGCAGGTAGATATATAAACTCAGCATGGGTTAAGAGATTTACACCAAGAAATTTAGCAGCTAATTAGGAGATATTATGGGACGAGCAATGTTAATAACAGCTTCTGCAGCTGTAATCATATTTGGGATTTCTCAACTAGGTTTACAGACTCAGAAGAAAATGATTGCACAAAATACTGGTGGTATTGGGAGTAGTTTGCATGCAAGAAATATGGGTGTGTCTGCTATTCAATTTGCCATGGAAAGATTGAATAATGATTACAGTTGGGGTGCGACCGAGAACTCTCCTTGGGAAACTACTATCAATAGTGCAGATGTCTCACTTTACATAGATGAAACAAGATTAGGAGTTGGAACAAATCCTGATACTATCATGATTATTGCTAATTCAACCTATCTTGGAGAAACTCAGACTGTTATTTCAACTTATTTAAGACAGTCAGCTGGAGCTGTTCCTACTTTCACTACGGCTATTGGTATTGCAACTGATAATTTCACTATCACTTTAGGCGGTAGTTCTGTTGTTAGTGGTAATGATGCCTCAGGAACCTGTGCTGATCAACCGGCAATAACAGTTGCTAGTCAGGATGGTGCTGACAAAGTGTACAAAACCGACACCAGTCACCTGGAAAGTAATGACGCTATTGTTAAGATTGATCCTGATGTAGATTTTGAACCTGTTGAAGAACTCATTGATAATCTTGCTAATGATCCGAGCACTGTTAGAATCAGCGGAAGTTACAAAGGTGGTATGGGAACAGCAGCAAATCCACAGATTACCTTTGTTGAAGGTAGCGTAAAATTAACTGGTGGTATAACTGAAGGTTATGGGATTCTTGTAATACGTAGTGGTGGTGATTTGGCATTATCCGGTGTACTTGAACTGGCAGGTAACTTTAAATTCAATGGCCTGGTTATATTTGAAAATGCCTTCGATTTAAAAGGTAGAGGTACCCCCGACATTGATGGCTCACTTATGATTGGTAATACTGATGGTTCAACTAATGAAATCGATATTGACTTATCTGGAAGTATTAATGTTCAGTACGACTGTTCTGCTCAACAATATGCAGATGCTGCAGCAAGCGCCGTTTCCGGTACTAATACATACAGAAGAATGAGCATTTACGAGTAGTTTTTTTAATTTTTTTATACACTTGCATAAGGCGATTCCAGTATGATTGGAATCGCCTTTTTTTTATATTTGCGGCCTACTAAATCGAATAATCAACACAACGTGTCAAAAAAATTCTTTATAGAAACCTACGGCTGCCAGATGAATTTCGCGGATTCCGAAATCGTGAATTCTATTCTGCTTGAAAATGGTATGGAACCATCTCAAACTGTTGAATCAGCTGATATTATTCTAGTCAATACGTGTTCCATTCGTGAAAATGCAGAAACCAAAGTCTGGAATAGATTAAAAGAGTTCAGGAAGTTAAAGAAGCAAAAAGATGACCTAACTGTTGGTGTTCTTGGGTGTATGGCTGAACGTGTTCGCGATCAGATCATCGAAGAAGAGCAACTCGTTGATATTGTAGTAGGTCCTGATGCCTATAGAGATATCCCAAGACTTATAGCTGAAGTTGAGGACGGAAGAAAAGCTGTAAACGTTCTCCTTTCACTTGAAGAGACCTATGCCGACATAGCACCGGTTAGAACCGTTGGCAATGGCGTTACAGCCTTTGTTTCCATAATGCGGGGCTGTGATAACATGTGTTCATTCTGTGTTGTGCCTTTTACACGCGGACGTGAGCGAAGCCGCCCTATGGAAAGTATTTTAAAAGAGATTAAGCAGCTTAGTGAGGAAGGATACAAAGAAGTTACTCTGCTTGGCCAGAATGTGAATTCATACAAAGACGGTGAAAACACATTCACTAAATTGATGGACGAAGCAAGTAAAGTAGATCCTGAAATTCGGTTTAGATTCTCATCTCCACACCCTAAAGATTTCCCCGATGATCTGCTATATCTGATGGCAGAGCGTCCAAATCTGTGTAATTACATTCATATTCCAGCTCAATCTGGTAACAATGATGTACTTGAGAGAATGAGAAGACCTTATACCAGAGAACAATACCTTGAACTCATTGATAAAATGAGAAGTATTATTCCGGGTCTTTCTCTATCAACTGATATGATTAGTGGGTTTTGTGGTGAAACAGAAGAAGAACATGAGGACACACTAAGCTTAATGGCAGAGGTTCGCTATGACCTTGCCTACATGTTTGCTTATTCTGAAAGGGAAAGAACCCTGGCATATCGCAAGTTTGAAGATGACGTTCCTGAGGAAGACAAGAAAAGACGTCTTTCAGAAATCATTAGCCAGCAAATGAATATACAGGAAGAGACCAATAAAACTGAGATTGGTAAAAGACATCTAATCCTGGTTGAGAAAACCAGTAAACGATCTGAAGATCAATTATCAGGCCGTACTGATACAAACAAAATGGTAATCATCGATCGCGAGAATTATAAACCGGGTGATTATGTGGAAGTTGAAATTACTGAGTCAACATCTGCCACTCTTATAGCTAAACCAATCCGACTAAGCAGCATAGCTGAATATTACGGGGAAAAAGTGGCCATCTAAATTGAAAAGATATCCGAAAGGCTTATCGGTTCTTTTCTTACTGTTCTTTTTGATCAGCAATATCGCCACTGCTCAGACTCAACTTGGGATTCGCCTTCAGGTTACTTCAGAACAATCTATTGAAGATTTATCTCAGGATTTAAATCTCATTGATACATTAGGTATAAACTGGGTCGAAATTGAGGGTAACCCTAATAAAGAGGTTCTTTCTCAGCTCAATCAGAACGACTTAAGTATCTATCTTCTTAGCGATATTCAATTTGTTTTAACTCCTTACCTGCTGGGAGATAATGAGTTACTGAATAAGATGACCAGCATGGTTGGAGAGAAAAATGATAGTACAATCAGTGGATATATTTTAATTCGTAATTCCCAGACTTATAAAGAAGAGTTTGCTCAAGATTTTAAGGTTATTGTAGATTCTTTGAGATCAATGACCAATAAAGAAATTTTTATTCATAGCCCTCTGTATAAAGATGACTTACCATCATTCGACTATTTGGATGACGTGATCTTTGACGTGAAAACTTTTTCTGACTCTACTTTAAATATCAATAAAGTGATGTTTAATAAAGTTGAATATTCGGCTGGGGATGAAAGAGTCATCAACCAATTACTTACATCGGCCCCTTCAATATTAATTATTCAATCTGAATGGCTACGTAAAGCCTCGGAAAGAAATCAGGGACTAATAGATGTTCTTAGCAGTTTCAATGAAATAAATACTCCCCTGCCAATACCAAGAAAATCACCAGTAGCACCTAATTCAAATTGGAATGTTCTAGTTTTAGTAATCCTATGGATCACCATAATTACTCATTATGCTTATCACCCAAATTATAGGACAAATGCTTTCAGATATTTCTTTTCACACAACTACTTTGTGAAAGATATCATGGAGTATCGTATCAGAAATACTTCAAATGGTATTATTATTTTAATGCAACATGCTATTACAGGTGGTTTATTTTTCTACTACCTGATGAGGGCAAGTTTTTCTGATGCTGGCATCAAATCATTCTTCTACAATTTGCCCTATGTCACTTTCATTGGGGATACTTTTTTATCTGTCTTTGTATTAGGTGTCATCATAATAGCCGTTTTCCAAATAATAGCCATCATTTGGATTTCATTAGCTAATAAAGAAATTCGTCATTCCAGCCAGATTTTATCTCTGTACTCATGGCCACTTCAGCTCAATTTTCTTGCATTAACAGCAATGAGTGTGCTTTTTCAGATTGGAACAACAAATACCTGGTTCTATGTTCTTGCAGTATTCTTTGTTATGAACTGGTTTAATGCATTTAATATGGCATCAGTTGATACATCAAGATTTAAACTTGGAGGCAGAACAGTATATTCGTTGCTTACAATTGTACTGCATTTAGTGTCAACAGTTATTGCGATTACACTTCTATACATGTTCACCCCCTTTTTTCAAGCCATTGAACTGGCTTATCTACTACCCTAGGCAGCCATTTGCGGGAAGCTGCTCTCCAACGTATGTTTCTTTAGTTCGGTAGGACTTATTCCAAGATGGTTCTTTACGAACTTATACAGTGCCTGTTCGTCTTCCAAACCGACTTCAAGGGCAATACAATAATATTTGACATCCGGCATCTCTAAAAAGCGATTTTTAATCTCCTCAATTCGAATACGATCTAAATATGCTTTTGGTCTAATTCCGAATTCGTTTCTGAACAAGCGTGAAAAGGATTTTGAGCTTCTAAAGCCGACTAAATAAGCCCATTCACTCACGCTTCTGATATTTTGAATATTCTGTTCTAGTATAGTAACAGATCTCCTGATTTGTTCTTTCATGTTCTCTCTTGTTTTATTAGTTAAACAAATACTTAAGGTTGAAGAGATGAGATCATGACTTAAATCTAATATAAAATGGCAGAAATAAACTGCAAGAACTTATACTATCTCTTTTCTCAATCTTGCTACTGGGAAATTCAATTGCTCTCGATATTTTGACACTGTTCTTCTTGCGACCATGTACCCTTTTTCGTTCAATTTATCTGCAAGTTCCTGATCTGAAAAGGGCTTCTTTTTATTTTCACTCTTTATTATGTCTTCCAGGATATTTTTGACTTCCCTATTTGAGACTTCTTCACCACTTTCTGTTTCCAGACCTTCATTAAAGAAATATTTCAGTTCATATATACCATAATTAGTCTGAACATATTTTCCATTTACTACTCTGGAAATCGTTGAAATATCCATACCAATACGTTCTGCAATATCTTTCAAGATCATTGGTTTAAGTCCGTCACCATATTTAAAGAATTCTTCCTGCAGGGCAACAATGGTTTTTATCGTTCTCATTAGAGTATTCTGACGCTGCCTAATAGACTCCATAAACCAATTAGCTGAATCCATTTTATTTTTAATGAAAGTCTGCGTTTCCTTTCTTGCTGGATTCTTTTCTTTCTTTGACTTTATCTCTTCCCACATTTCCTGATACTGAGGTGATATTCTCAGGCTCGGCGAATTACGTTGATTGAGTTTTATATTGAAGAAGCCTTCATCTTCATTTTCAATATTTGATTGTTCCCAGTAAACTTCGAAGTCAGGTTCGATATATTGATTAGCATCTTCAGGATCTGATGTTACTGCCCCGGGTCGGGGATCCATGTGGGTTACTGCTTCAAAAGCTTGTTTTAAATGTTCTTCACTAACATTCAGTTTCTGCTGTAGTTTAGCAAAATGCTTCTTTTCAAAAGCATCCCATTCCTTTTCAATCATATTTATAGCGACATTTCGACCTGCCAATTCTTTAGCAGACTGCTTTAACTGAACTAAAAGACAATCTCTAAGGTCTTTAGAAGCAATTCCAATTGGATCGAGTAGCTGTATTCTTTTTCTAATATCATCAACATCCTCTGCTGTAACTAGAACCCCATGATTAAAAGCAATGTTATCGACTACAGCTTCTATGTCTCTGCGAAAATATCCATCCTCATCAATTGAACCTAAAATCTGTACTGCAACCAATTCTTCTTCATCAGTTAAATTCAACAACGATACTTGTTCTTCCAGATTTTCTAGTAAGGATTCATGATAAGGATTAGGTATTTCCCTCCATTCTTCTGCGTCTGGATGTTCTGGTGAACTATTGTAAACTTCCCCGTCAAATTCTGTGTTCTCATCAAAGTTATCCCACTCAACTTCATGCTCATCGAGAGTATCCAGACCTAAATCATCTTCATTTTCTTCTGATACTTTCTCTTCTTCATTGGGGTCCAGACGTTCCTCTATTTGTTCTATTTCTAGCACTTCTTCTAGAACAGGGTTCAGTTCAAGCTCTTCTTTAATGCGTTGTTCCAGCGCAAGTGTTGGGAGTTGCAACAGTTTGATGTACTGAAGCTGTTGTGGCGACAGCTTTTGCTGAAGTGACTGCTTCTGCGATAACTGTTGTGTGTTCTTAATCATGTTATTCTGATGCTCTCAAATCCTCACATGCATTTTTAAATTCTTTATACCATTCCTCACCATAACGTCTTGTTAAAGGAGCTTCAAGAAAATCCGAAAGGTATATTCCCAATTTCTCTCCTTTATCACAAGCTGGAGAACATATGTTTGAAACGTATTCGAAATTAGCATATTGGAATCCAGCAATATTTTTTAGCCTTACTGGAAATAGGTGACAGCTTAAAGGTTTTTCCCAACTAAAACGGCCTTCAAAATAAGCTTTCTGAATTGCACATTTCGCTACATTATCATCATCATAAATAACAAATACACATTCTCCTGAATCAATACAGTTTAGTTCCAGACCGGCTGAGTTTGACCCTTTGATAAGTCCTTCTTTTTCTACCAGGTCTTTGGCTTCAGGTTGAAGTTCATCTTTTAGCATTCTATAAGCTTTATTGAGAACCGGCATTTCTTTAGAGGAGACCGGTGCGCCTGCATCGCCAACCACACAGCATGCTCCCTTACATTTAGGCAGATCACAAGCAAACTTAGCTGTTGCAATATCTTCTGAAAGAATGGTGTCTTTTACTCTGAACATGAACAAATATACTAATTCGAATAACCTAACTACGAATTTATACTGAGCATTCGATTAAGGTCGTTTAAAGACTTTGCCTGCCTTTTGTCTAATAAGCCCATTCATCTCCAATTCAAGTAGTTGAACCAAAACACTACTAGTTTGCATATTCATCAATTCAGCTAGTTCATCAACACTATACTCAGAAGATTCCAGATGATTACAGATAGCCTTTGCAACATCATCTAGTTTACTTATCTCACCAATATTTTTTGAGTAATTGCCTGGTTTAGCATCTACTGGAAGCTCATCCATGATATCATGTACGCCCTGCACTAATTTGGCTTGTCCCGATTTTATCAAATAATTGCAGCCATTCCCTTTAACATTTTCCATCGTATGTGGAACCGAAAAGACTTCTCTTCCTTGATCCAGGGCTAATTCTGCTGTTATTAAACTGCCTCCCTGTACTCCAGACTCTATGACAAGAACACCAAGACTTAGTCCACTTACTATTCGGTTTCTGATGGGAAAATTACCGGCATCGGGTTTTGAACCTGGTGGAAACTCACTTATAACTGCTCCTCCAGTTTCTATTATTTTATTTGCTAGGTTACTATTCCGCCATGGATATATAACATCAATACCTGAACCTAGTACTGCAATCGTATTTCCTGCATGCTCTACCGTAGTTTGATGAGCTATGGTATCAATTCCATAAGCAAGTCCACTGATTATTGTTAGCTGTTGATGGATTAAGTCTTTTGTTAATAATTCAGCTATTCTTTTACCGTAGCCTGATGGAGATCTTGTTCCAACTACAGCAATACCTTTTGACTGCAGTATGGATGGATTTCCTTTAACCCATAGCAATAGAGGTGGATCGTATATTCTTTTTAAATGAGGTGGATAATTAGAACTTGAATAAGTGAGTAACTCGGCTCCTATTTCATTTGTCCGATTCAATATTTGCTTTACCCTATCCCAGTCTTTAAAGGACAGTATGCCCAGTGCACTGGCTTCACCTATGCCCTCAACTCTAAGTAAACTTCTTTTACTCTGTTTAAAGACTTTTGAAGCATCACCGAAGGAATCAAGTAAAGATTGTACTTTTCGATTACCCAGACCCGGTATTAGTGTTAAAGCAATGAGTTCTTTAAGACTCTTCTCTCTCAATTTCCTGAAGCTTTTCCCATATTGTTTCTTTCAACATATCCAGATTGTGCCCGGTTGCTGCTGAAATTTGAATAACAGGAATATCGCCTTCAGGTAAGTCCTGATCTAATTTAAAACCTTCCAATAAGTCCATTTTAGTAACAGCTAACACTCTCGGTTTTGTCAATAAATCAGGTCGAAATGCTTTCAATTCATTAAGCAAAGCATTGTATTCATAATGGATATCGGTATCTGCGGATACCATAAATAGGAGTACTTTATTTCTTTCAATATGTCTTAGAAACTGAATTCCCAGCCCTTTTCCCTCATGTGCATCCTCTATGATTCCAGGTATATCAGCCATCACAAATGATCGATAATCAGTAAAAGTAACGACACCGAGGTTTGGTTCAAGAGTTGTGAATGGATAGTCGCCAATTTTGGGTTGTGCTTCAGAAATGGAGGAAAGTAGTGTACTCTTACCTGCATTAGGAAAACCTACTAAACCAACATCAGCAATCAATTTTAGTTCTAATTCCACTATTCTTTCTTCACCCGGTAATCCATCTTGAGCATATTGTGGCGTCTGGTTTGTTGCAGACTTATAATGCCAGTTACCAAGTCCCCCCTTACCTCCCTCAGCTATGACCAGTTCCTGACCATCGTCAGTAATTTCTCCCAATCTCAATTTAGTATCTGCTTCAAAGGCTACTGTTCCAAGTGGAACTTGCAAGTATTCTGATTCCCCAGTTTTACCGGACCTTCGACTTTTAGCACCATCATCTCCTCTTTTGGCTTTGATAAACTTTCTATATCTCAAATCCAATAAGGTATTCATTTGTTTATTTCCAACAAGCACAATGTCTCCGCCCTTACCGCCATCACCGCCATCCGGCCCACCTCTAGGAACAAATTTTTCTCTCCTGAAATGAACAGAACCATTCCCTCCATTACCGGCAGTTACATATATTTTTGCGTAGTCTGCAAATCTCATAACAAAAAACGGCTTCCCCTTTTAGAGGAAACCGTTCCTTTCTCATCTAAATGATTCTTATAAATTTTCCAGAATAAAGTCGGTCATCATCCTGTATAAATGGCGAGTAGTATTACCACCATAAATTCCATGATTTCTATTCGGGTAGTACATAGTCTCGAATTGTACATCAGCTGCTATTAGTGATTCAACCATAGATACAGCATTCTGATAATGCACATTATCATCTCCAGTTCCATGAACTAAAAGATAATTCCCTTTGATATCTGCTGCCCTGCTTATAGGAGCTCCTTTGTCATATCCTTCTGGATTTAACTGAGGTGTCTGCATATATCGTTCTGTATAAATGGTATCGTAGTATCTCCAGGAAGTCACAGGTGCTACTGCAATAGCTGTGCTGAAAATGTCATTTCCTTCTGCCAGAGCCAGTGTTGACATGTAACCACCATAACTCCAACCCCAGATTCCAATTCTATCCTTATCTACAAAAGGAAGCTCGGCTACAATGCGCGCTGCCTCTGCTTGATCCATTGCCTCGTATACACCTAATTGCTTGTAAGTAACTTGTTTGAAATCACGCCCTTTACCGCCTGTACCACGATTATCAACACTTACAATTATGTATCCCTTATTAGCCAGCATTTGGTGGAAACCACCTCTCACGCCACCTTCCCAGCGATTGTTCACAGTTTGACTACCCGGGCCTCCATATACATACATGAATACTGGATATTGAAGTGTTTCATCAAAGTTCGAAGGTTTGATCATATATGCATTCAGCTTTGTGCCATTTAGATCAAGTTCCAAAAACTCTTTATTACGGTAATCAAAACCTTCCAGTCTTTTGGCAAGATCAGCATTATCCTGAAGTACTCTCAGTTCTTTACCTTTATTATTGTGCAGAGTATATCGGTTAGGCTGAGTACTGCTTGAATGAGTATCAATAAAATACTTAAAGTCTTTACTCATGTTGATGGCGTGCCATCCATCACCTTTACTAAGTTTCTTCGTTCTTTTACCATCAACTCGGCAAGTATAAAGTTGTCTACCCATTGATGACCCTTCTGTTGAGGTATAATAGATCATATGAGAACGTTCATCATATCCTAGAAATCCAGTTACCTCATATTCTCCTTTTGTAACTTGAGTGAGTTCTTCACCACTCATATCATATAAATAGATATGATTGTATCCGCTTTTTTCTGATGTATAGAGAAATTGCTTACCGTTTGAGAGAAAGTGCAGATTATCATGTACATCCAACCAGCCATTCTCATTTTCTTCAGTCATGATAATAGTTGTCTCACCTGTACTAACATCAGCCAGCATTAAGTCTTGCTTATTCTGAAGACGATTCATTCTTCGAATGGCCAAAGTATTTGAATTCGTTGTCCAGTTGATTCTAGGTATATACTGATCCGTTTCTTCGCCTATATCCATCATCATAGTTTCACCTGTTTCCAAGTCATAAACATGAATGGATACTACTGAATTAGTTTCGCCAGCTTTAGGATACTTATACTCCACTTTACCGGGATAAAGGCCTCCCCAGCTAGTGAAGTAAAACTCAGGAACTTCTTTTTCATCAAACCTGTAGAATGCTATTCTATTTCCATTTGGTGACCAGGCCCAAGCTTTTGCAAATGAAAACTCTTCCTCATAAACCCAGTCTGTTCCACCATTAAGGATCGCATTAATTTCACCATCTTCAGTGATCTGCGTTTCTTCACCTGAACTGAGATTTACCCAGAATAGATTGTTATCTCTTACAAATGCGGCCTTATCACCCGCAGGCGAAAGTTCACCAAATTGTTGTTTACCATCATTCTGAGTAAGCTTTGTCAGTGTCTCATTTCCTCTGTCATAGACATAATAATTTTCACGAGTAGATCTTCTCCAGATGCGTTCAACATCCGTGCGAATCATAATTTTACTTTCATCAGCAGAAAATTGATATCCATCCACATAAATACCATTTGGCCTTTCCTCACTTGTAAACTTTGCACCGTCAAAAAGAACAGTTTGTTCCTCTTTTAGAATATTATTCTGAAGAATCTGCTGGCCTCTGGACTCAGAGTAGAAATTTCCATCGTTCATCCAACGAACATTAGTAATTCCCTCACTTCTGAAAGTGCCATCAAAAAGGTTTTCAAATTCAATTGGTTTCTTTTGAGCTAATACTAATGAGCTAAGCGCGAAGAATACGACGAATAATGTTGAAAGACGTTTCATAGGTAAATCTTTTCGATTAATGAATAATTGAATAGTTGAATAGTTGTAAGTCAGTTGAACTCAATATTTATGAAGAACCAACTTTAACAACTGAGCTACTTTAGATTTCATTTTCGGCCTTGAAACAATGATGTCAAGAAAACCATGTTCAAGTAAGTACTCCGATGTTTGGAAGCCTTCCGGAAGATCTCTACCAATGGTTTGTTTAATAACTCGTGGGCCAGCAAAACCAATTAGAGCTCCTGGTTCTGCAATATTGAAATCACCAAGCATCGCGTAACTTGCAGTTACACCACCCGTGGTAGGGTTTGTCATAATTGATATAAATGGAACCCCTGCTTCTTCTAATTGGGCAAGTTTAGAGGATGTTTTAGCGAGCTGCATGAGACTTAACACCGACTCCATCATTCTTGCACCACCTGATTGGGAAATTATAATGAGTGGGATTTTATTTTCTCTGGCATGATCAATAGCTCTCCCCAGTCGCTCACCTACTACAGATCCCATGGAGCCACCAATAAAACTGAAATCCATACACCCGATAACGATATCAAGCCCTTCGAGTTTACCAACACCGATCTTCACAGCATCTGTTAAACCCGATTTTTTTTGAGTAGCAACAATACGATCAGCGTATTTTTTTCTGTCCTCAAACTCAAGTGGGTCTGTTGGCAGAATATCACCAGCTATCTCTTTGAATTCACCTTTATCAAATAAGATCTCGAAGTATTCTTTTGATCCAATTCGGAAATGATAACCACTTAATGGATCAACCCAATAATTATCTTCCAGTTCTCTTTTGTGAATAGTTTCACCAGTTGAAGGAACCTTAATCCAGACACCCTCAGGCATGTCCTTCTTTTTATCAGTCTGAATTTTTTCGTCTTTTCGCTTAAACCAAGCCATAAATACTCATTTTTGTTGATAAGGCGATTAAAATAAGGAATCTGAACATGAAATCATGATCACTTCGCATTAGAGTTGTTAATCTGATTTGATGTAAAGTAATTAGGTTCAAATAAATCTATAGCTTCGTTCTGAACCCATTCAGAATTCGGTTGTTCTTCAAAAATCTTAATTAAGGATTTAGCTGTAATATAATCTGCGTCATAGACCTTTAACTGGGATACCAGATTATCGTTCAGTCTGTTTATACCAGTCCCGATGATACAGTCTTCAGGCTTTATGATAGTGTCTATTTCAGAAATTTCTCTCACCTCAAGCTCATTCTTTTTTATTAATGAATGGTCCTGAACTAAATAACACTGATGATATAAATGTGTTCTTCTGGCATCAATTACAGCATGTATGGTTTTACATGTAGCATTCGTCGCTAGTACTGACATCCCGAAGGAAGCTAATGTATTAACAGCATAGAGTTTCACATCTGAATCGAACAATAAACCCTTAACCCCACTTGCAGCTATCCTTAATCCTGTATATGAACCTGGCCCAGAACTTACTAATACAGCATCCAATTCATTAATACTAAACTGATGTTCATTCATTAGCTCTTGAACAGAAAGAAAAAGCATTTCAGAGTGAATGGAACGCCCTTCACTTCTTTTTTCAAAAAGATCTCCAAGAGGTGTTCTGAGACATACGGAACACACATTAGTTGAAGTCTCAATAGCAAGCACCATCTTATCTGAGCTCATTCAGTACAAATTGCCCTTTATTAAAAATGGCGACTGCTCTACCTTCTAATTCTTGATCCAGATATGGCGAATTCTTTGATTTTGACCGAACCTGATTTGGTGAAAAAGTCCATTTCTCATCAGTGTTGAAGAAAGTTAATTCAGCATTAGCACCTTCCTTGAGTTCAGGAATTTCCATATTCAGAATCTCACGTGGTTTATAAACCATTTTATCAACAACCTGCTGAAGATTAAGCTTGTTGGTCTGGACAAGTCTTTTATTGGTAATTGACCATGAAGTTTCGAGACCAATAATTCCGTTTGGTGCATAGATAAACTCAACTTCTTTTTCTTCTATAGAATGAGGGGCATGATCAGTACAGATAACATCAATTGTGCCATCAACTAAGCCTTCAACCATCGCATCCACATCTTCTTGAGTTCTTAATGGGGGATGCATTTTGCAATTTGTATCAAAATGTCTTTTTTCGATTTCTTCATCAGTCAGATCAAAATGATGAGTACAAACTTCTGTTGTAACATTAATGCCTTTCTTCTTTGCCTGCCGAACTAAATCGACTGCATTTGCAGTACTGATATGAGCAACGTGAATATGTCCACCTGTATACTCAGCAAGCAGAATGTCACGGGCTATCATTGTTTCTTCCGCTATGCCAGGCGTGCCATCCAATCCCAGGCGTGCTGAGACTTTACCCTCATTCATATGCCCCGGGCGTGATAGAGGAATATCTTCCTCATGATTGATAATTGGCATGTTCAACATTGATGAATACTCTAAAGCTACTCTCATTACCTGTGAATCAGCAACAGGATCCCCATCATCACTGAAAGCAACAGCTCCACCATTCTTCATGTCAGACATTTCAGCTATTGATTCACCAGCTCTATTCTTTGTTACACATCCAATAGGATGTACTTCAACAGGTAGTGATTCAGATTTCTTTTTAATGTATTCGACTACATCTCGAGTGTGTATCGGCGGATTAGTATTCGGCATACAAGCGATCGCAGTAAATCCCCCAAATGCTGCGGCTGCACAACCTGTTTCAATTGTTTCTTTGTGTTCATAACCGGGTTCTCTTAAGTGAACATGCATATCCATCCAGCCCGGCGAAACATAAGCCCCATTTAAGTCATGGACTTCTTCTCCGTCTTTTGATGATAATCCGGCTTTAACCTCTGTTATAACCCCGTTTTCAATTCTGATATCTGTAGTCGTTTTGCCGTCGTCTTTCTGCGAAACCGGCTTTACATTCTTGAATAAGAAATTAGACATGTAATCCTGATTTTTTGGTGTATTTTTATAGTCTGAATATAGCCCAAATCAAACTTAATCTACACTCCTCAGAAGCAGAACTTTTTAAATGGATGACCAAAAACATTTTTTATTTGATGTACCGTCAGTAACTGAGCTGACTGATAAAATAAAGGCGCTTCTTGAATCCAATTTCATGGATATTCTGGTCGAAGGAGAAGCTTCTAATGTTAAACGCTCATCAAATGGTCATGTCTACTTTACTCTTAAAGATGATGGAGCTCAGCTTCCTTGTGTTATCTGGAGAGGAAATGCACAGCGTATTGGAATTGATGTTGTTGATGGACAGCAATTTGTTGTAGGTGGAAATATTCAGATATATGCACCGCATGGCAGATATCAAATGATTGTAACCTTGTTACAGGCTGCAGGTATTGGAAAACTGCAACAGCAATATGAACAACTGAAGGCTAAACTTAAATCAGAAGGGCTTTTTGATCAGATTCATAAAAAACCATTACCAAGATATCCGGAACGTATTGGGGTTGTAACATCACAGACTGGTGCAGCTTTTCAGGATATTCGATCCACACTTGAACAACGTTGGCCTCTAGCAGAAGTACTCTTACATCATGCGGCCGTACAGGGAAATGGTGCTGCTGAACAAATAGCTAAAGCTATTAACTATTTTTCGGAAAATAAGAATGTGGATGTGCTCATCATTGGACGAGGTGGTGGTAGTTTAGAAGATTTATGGCCATTTAATGAGGAAGTTGTAGCAAGAGCCGTTTTCGATTGTTCGGTTCCAGTTATTAGTGGAGTTGGGCATGAGGTTGATTTCGCAATATCAGATTTTGTAGCCGATGTCAGGGCCGCTACTCCAACACAATCAGCTGTAATCGCTACGCCCGACATCACTGAAGTTAGATATGCACTGGAAGATATTTTCCAGAAGCTTCAACTTAATGTGGTTGGTGCAGTTGAATACTATAAAGAGAGGGTTCAATTTTTAAGTAAATCACATGCTCTACTTGCTGTTCAACAGAAATTCGAACAGGCTAAAACAAGGCTTATTAATGATAAGCATTTACTTCTGAATGCTGTAAATAATCGATTGAGTGATCAAAAGCGATTTTATGCTGAACTGAATCATAGATTGGCACTTCAAAATCCTAACGAGCCATTGGAAAAGGGATTTACCAGGATCTGGCAAGATGGAAAATGGATACAAAAATCAGATCAATTTAAAGACTCTTTAAGTTTTGATATCGAATGGAAGGCTGCGCGAAAGTCCTTAAAAAACTGATAATGAAGTGATTGCCACAACTTTCAGACTTCATACCCAATTTGGTATAGACAAAGAAATCGTCACCATGTAGCAGCCTGGCAACGATTTCCTTATTTGATCTTATCGGTTAAACCCACCTGCATAACCCATATGTGTGGCACCAAATGCACTCAAAGCTTCCATCACCTGATCTGATGCAGGACCAAATACTTTAAAAGAGTCAATCGTAAGAATACTCATGAATCGTTCTGCAAAGTTTGCTCCAAAATTACCTAAGTGTATGAGCAGAGCTTCAGAATCAGCATAGCGTTCATAAATAGTACATTTGCTTTTATCCTCATTTAGGAACCACTCATAATTCAAGGTACCCGGCTCACTATCTTGTGTTGCCTGCGACATCTCGGTGATCAGAGCACTTAACTCACCGGCCTTCCCATCTATGACGCTTAATTCTAGTACCCAAAAAACTTCATTACCCATATTGAAACCTATTAATTAGAATTGAACCGTATAACAGAACAAATAATGAGATTTCAAACTTCAGACAGCTAAGCTTTTGTTTTTTCCGATGGATAACAACCTAATATCGTTAAGGAATATGCTTTTTCAGTTAACTCCTCAAGAGCATTTACAGTATTAGGATCAGTTGTATTAGCGTCAATATCCAGATAGAACACATATTTGAATGGTTCATTAGGTCGTGGCCGGCTTTCAAGTTTACTCATGTTAATACCATGCTGATGAAATACGTTCAGGCATTCAATGAGTGCACCTTCTTTGTGTTCAGTGACCATCAGAAGTGAAGTTTTTGCCGGGATCTGTAGATCTACTTTTACCGGTTCTTTGGCTACAATAACAAAGCGTGTATAGTTTTCACTCTCATTATTAATATCATGCTCAATTACGTGCAATCCATATAAATCAGCAGTATGAGCTCCGGCAATAGCGGCTTGGGATAAGTCATTATCCTCTTTAACTTTTTTAGCTGAAACAGCTGTATCAATGTATGATTCCACTTTGCATCTTGGTAATCTTGCAAGAAACCGAGTACACTGTTCAATTGCTTTAGGGTGAGAAAGTATTCTTCTCACATTTGAAAGTTCGACCGGTTCCACAGCAAGTAAGCAATGAACTATTTTTAATACCTCTTCGCCTACTATATGGATGTTATCATCTCTTAGAATATCATATGTATCATTTATAGATCCAGCAGTGGTATTCTCAACAGGTAAAACTGCATAATCTACATAACCTTCCTTTACTGCATGAGCTGCTTGTCTGAAAGTATCATAACCATAACTTTCTACATTAGAGTAACGCTCTTCGAAATGACGCATAACTGCTAGATGTGAGTATGCACCATCTGTTCCCTGAAAAGAGACCCTAACCGTATCCATCCCTTTCTTATTCTGATGATCCACAAGCGAATGGGTTTGATATCTAACTGAATTAGTTATGATCTCTCTGAACAAGTGTTCTGCATAATACTTGTCTAAGCCATATTCAGCAGCAAAATCACGAATCCTATTTAATAACTTTTCCTCTCTCTCCAGATCCCGGATGTTAGACTTATTTTCAAGTTTTAAGCCCGATACTTCTTTAACAACATCCTGTCTTTGTGCTAAGGCCTCAATTATGCTTCGATCTATGCGATCCAGCTCATCCCGTATGGATTTTAAGTCTTTTTTCATGTATCCCAATTTTTTTTCGAATAATACGTTTCAATTTTGATAATTCACATTCTCTTCACAAAAACGGGGTTATATTGTTACGAATTCTAGAATCACAAAATAAAAAACTACATCAATGTATATTCTATTTCTAATCGTTAGCATTTTAACATTTGGAACGGTGGCCCCAGCAGGGCAAGCCTCAGCCGATGTTATAGAAGTCGTTATTGAAAGTAATGACGCAATGCAGTTCAACCTGAAAGAAATCAAAGTAAAAGAAGGCGATACTATTAAACTGACACTTAAACATGTTGGTAACCTTCCGAAAGCAGCTATGGGTCACAACTGGGTGTTGTTAAAGCCAGGTACAGAATTACCAGCTTTTGCAGCTAAAGCAGTTGGAGCTAAAGACAATGATTATATCCCAGCTGGAAATGAAATCATTGTTAACACTAATCTAATTGGTGGCGGTGAAGAAACAACAATTGAATTTGAAGCACCTGCAAAAGGTACTTACGATTTCATTTGTAGCTTCCCAGGTCACTATGCCTTAATGAAAGGTAAATTCATAGTTGAGTAAAGAAATCCTATTTAGTTAGTGTTGATTATTGGGTCCTCCGTGTGAAAACGAAGGGCCCTTTTTTTATAATCTAAACACTCACTCGATACTTTAGCTCTTCTATAGTCGAAAGAATCTCTTCGCGATCCATGTTTCGATAGCGCTCTGGGAGCAACTCCGCAGAAGTACACTCGATTACTGCATTCAATGTCTGCAATTCTACTTCTTCCGGATAAGTTGGTGGGATAAAATCATTCAACGCAGCATCCAGAATTTCAGGAGTTACTTTTACTTTTCCTTCAGCTGCAGCTCTGAATTTAGCGCGTGTTAAGGCAGCTTCCATATCCGCTCCTGAAAATGTTTTTGACCCATCTTCGATCACTTTTGGAACAACCTTCTCAGTAAACTGAATTTTTGTTTTCTTAGCCATAACATTGAATAGCTCAATGCGCTCTTCTTTAGTATTAGGTGGGAATAAAGCTAAATGCTCTTCCGCTCTTCCCTGGCGCTTTAAATCAATTGGCATGAGATCAGGTCGTGCAGTCATTAAGAACCAAATGATTCGACCACGATTTGTAGTATCACTCATGAAGGTAGCAATCTGAGAGAATACACGACTTGACACACCACTATCTCCACTGGCTGCACGATCACCTAAATAAGCATCCGCTTCATCAATCATGACAGCAACTGGTGCCATTGCTTTGAGGATAGAAAGTATTTTTTCAAGATTACCTTCTGTAACTCCCTGCCATTGTGAACGAAAATTCTTCAGTTTTACCATCGGAATTCCAACATCACTCGCAAAACAGGTTACCAGAAAAGTTTTACCTGTCCCAACAGGTCCACAAACCAGGTAACCCATCGGCATAACATCTTGTCTACCTTCTTTAATAGCTTTTACTGCATGACGCAGATGATTCTTAACCTGGGCATGCCCCGCTACATTGTCTAAACTATATTCAGTTTCTACAAACTCAATAAGACCATAGGCCTCGGCCTCAATTAATTCTTTCTTGATATCAGACAAACGATCAAATGTGATCAATTCCTTATTCTCACGAGCATTTGAAAGTATACTTCTAATATTGATGTAGTTTAGTCCAGCGGTCTGCTGAGCAAGAATATCCGGCTTGACTGATGATAAACTTTTGTATTCATCATCCTTAGTATCAAATTCTATAAAGGCCTTTCTTTCTTCTTCACCTGGTATATTAATTTTGATCTCAGTTGAATATGGGTTTTGAATAAGTGTCTTATTCAGATCAGCCAGATTTTCAGTAATTAGTACCGTTGTGAAATCAGCAGCCAGAAAAAGAGGATCATGTGCCCATCTTGATAAGAATACCATGCTTGTTCGATCCTCATTCCCGGACGAATTTGCATCACCCATAGGGACAATAGTTTCTGCATAGTCAATAATGAGTGCAACACTTTTTTGCTGCTCAAGTCTTAAACGGAAGTATTGTTCCATTAACGCAAAAACTCTAACCGGATCTTTTGGCATTTTCTGAGCATACTCGGTACCAATGAGGCTATCTCTGCCTGAAATTGCCCTGTTAAAATCTGCTTGAGATTCTTGATCTCGGAAGTAAATACCAGATGACCGATCGTAGAAAATTACATAATCTCTGGCCCCGAAGAATTCATCTGATAAAAAGCTTTTCAGTCTTTGAAAATCATAACCTTCATCAGTTTTCAGTGCTACTAAATCATGAACGTTTCCATGCAAAAGAAACTGATTCATTGTTCGGCTTAAATATTTTCGCGCAAACTCCTGCGACCATTTTGGATAATGATCAAACATAGTCTTTTAGTCTATTATAGTTAGTCTTATGGTCTCTAAACGGTTCGGCGATGCCTTGCTGATGATGATCTTGTGCCCTTCAATCTCAAGCTCTTCATTCACCTTTGGAATACGCCCTAAATGATTAATTATATAGCCTGCTACGGTATCATAGTCTGAAGGTTCCAATGGAATTTCAATTTCAGGATGACGTTCCATTAATTCATCCAATTCCACATTTGCACTTAATACATAGGTATTATCATTAATCTTCTTAATGAGATGATCGTCAGTATCATATTCATCCTGAATATCACCAACAACTTCTTCTACAAGGTCTTCAATTGTTACCATACCAGCAGTGCCACCATATTCATCAATTACAACCGCAACCGAGATCTTATTTTTTCTGAATTCAGCCATCAGATCTTTGGCTTTTTTGCTTGATGGAACCAATGTTACCGGGCGCAAAATAGATTTTAGATTTTTTGGTTCCTTGAATAAATCATGTGCAAAAACGATCCCAATAATGTTGTCTATTGTTTCGTCATATACAGGGATCTTCGAATATCCTGATTGGATGAACAAATCTCTGATATCACTTAGCTTTGACTCTTTGTCTACAGCTATAATCTCTGTTCTTGGGATCATACTATCTTTAACTCTCTTTGTAGATAGTTCAAGCACATTATGAAGTATTTCAGAATCATCCATATCAAGGTCTTCTCCTCCACCAGACTCTCTGAGCTCCTGAAAAATGATTTCAATTTCTTTTCTACCGAATGCAATTTCTGTTTTTTCGACGTCTGGGTTAAAGAGTTTTATCACCACTTGAGATGAAGCGTTTGCAAGTGAAATCAAGGGCCTTAATAACCAGTAAAAGACACGGATAGGAATGGCAATTGCAACGATCAGAAAATCGGCTTGTACCCTAAAAATTGCTTTAGGCAGTATTTCCCCGAAAAGCATAATTACAATTGAAGCAATTATGGTTTGAACAATAAGTACTTCTGCAGCCCCGGGCACAATGCCAAATATCTGTTCGTAATAAATTGAAATGGGATCAGCCAGAAAAATGGCCATAAGCGTTGCATATGCAACATTTACAATGTTGTTACCGACAAGGGTAGTTGTCATAAAGGTCTTAGGATTCTGTACAAAGAACCCAACTGCCTTTGCAACGATAGAATTGCGTCTTGAAGCAATTTCAAGCTTCAATTTATTTGCGGTAACAAAGGCAATCTCAGAACCTGAGAAAAAACCACTTAGAAGAATGGTTAACAAAATCAGAAGCCACTCTGTCATAAAATGTGACTCCTATATATTACTTTACAAATACCCGATGGAGGTTCCTCGCTCATTCACTAATCGTTAATTCTTATTTACCTGTGAAATTAGGTTTTCTTTTTTCCAGAAACGCAGTTGTGCCTTCCCTAAAATCATCAGTGGAGAACAAATCACCAAATAAATTAGATTCTTTTTTAAATCCACTTGGATGACCTGCTGCTCTAATAGCTTGAATGGCCATTTTAATTGCAAGTGGCCCTTGTTTAAGCATTTTCCCTATTAATTCTTTTGCTTTCTCTTCAGCATTTTCAGCAACATGATTTAGCAGTCCAATACTAAGGGCTTCTTCAGCTTTTACGAAGTTACCAGTTAATATCAGTTCTGTTGCTTTTGCCTTACCAACAATAGTGGATAGTCGTTGTGTACCACCCCAACCTGGTATTAAACCAAGACTTACTTCCGGTAAACCCAAAACGGCCGATTGATTTCCTATCCTCATATGGCATGAAAGAGCCAATTCAAGGCCACCTCCTAATGCATAGCCATCAACAATTGCTATAACAGGAATGTCTAAATCTTCAATACTCTGAAATATCTCTTGTCCTCTAGTTGAAGTTTTCTCAGCAGCATTTGAATCAAGATTTGTCAGCTCTTTGATATCAGCACCAGCCACAAAAGCTTTATCACCGGCCCCTTTTACAATTACTGCTCTAATATCCCCAGCATCCTTTACATTTTTGACGAAAGTTTCTAAATCATTGAATACCTGCGTATTCAGAGCGTTTAGTTTATCTGGTCGATTAATAGTAAGGTGAGCGATTCTGTCATTATCTACTTCGAGAAGTAGTGTTTCAAAGCTTAAATCCATCAATGATTACTCTTTAACTCGATTATCTTGTTTAGGCGTTTTTTCTGATTCACCGCTGAGCCCTTCGAGGATAGAATCAAAATCCAGTTCCTCTTCCCAGTCGTTATTGAATGCAGGCAAGATATCTTGATCTAAGTCTTCAATCAATTGTGAAGTTTCTTCAACTTCTGTTAACAGATTATCAAGCTGAAAGCCTATTTCCTCTGGATTACTCATTGTCATAGACTGCTCATAAATATATTGTATAGCATCCTCAATGGTTTCCAGATGGGTTTCGCAAACTAAATACTTCTCTTTTGCGATATCAAATTTCTTAAGTCTTTTCTGAAGTATTGCTACTCTTCGTGATTTAGTCTTTCTAAGTTTTTCTGATTCAAGACCCTTTATCTCATCGATTTCATCAGATAATTCTTTTTTCAAACCATTCTCAACAGCCGAATCCATATACATCTCATAACGCTTATGAAGGTCTAGAAGAGTTAAGTAATTACCCAACAGCTCTTTAATTTTTGCTCTAATATTTTCGAGTAATCCCTGAGAACTATAAGGTAATTTGTCAAAATTCTCCTTGATCAAATTGGCCAAGTGCTTTAGTACTAGAAATCTTTTTTGATCAACACTATCCAGGTTGTGGAATAATTGTTTTTCATTATCAGCCGGATTCTTCTGTTTAACTTTTTTAAGTCTGGCCATTTTTCGAAAACGTGGCAGTTTTGGTACTATTCCAAGATACATCAACTCAAAACCGAAGACCGTGGTTAGCATCACATTTGAAGTTAGACCAAAGTCATTCAACAAAAATGCTGTTAATGTTGAGACTAGCAATAACCCGAGATTAATCGGGTTCATGAAGGCTTCACGGGTATAGTTGATATTTACTTCCTGAGACATCTATTCCTCAGTTTTATCAGGTTCCTCAGAATTATCTTCTTTGGTACCAATTGTTTTATGGGCTTTTATTTCGTCTGCCGTTTTTTCTATTTCAGAGTACAGCATACCCATCTCGATTTTCATTTGTTTCAAAGCTTCCTGGGCTTTGATTTTTCTGAGTTCTTCTTCCTGTTCAATTTGCTCTTCTTTGGAAGAAACAGAGTCAGGATTAGAGGAATCATCAAGGCTATCCATTGCTACATCAAGGCGTGCTTCCACGCCAATCACTTTATCCTGAACTTTTCCAAGGAACTCATCCATTGATTCCATCAAATTGTCAGGACTCATTTTATTGAGAGCCCCTTGGATTTTTGAGGTGCGTTCAGCTTGTTTTAGTCGCTCTTTAGCTTCCTTAATTCGCTTATAATGCTCCTTATATTCTTGTTTAAGGCGCTCACGTTCCTGCTCATTACGAGAACTCATAGTGGGCTCCTTTTATGACTTTTCTTTATTCTTGGAACCCACAGTTTTTGATTTAGTTTCTTCAGACTCTTCAGGTTCTTCTTCCATAGAAATTTCAGGTGCTGAACCTGTCATTTCCATTTTAAATTGTTGTACTAGTTCTTGAGCTCGAATTTTTTCAGCATTCACTTCGATCTCCATTGTTTCAGTATCAATAGAATCTAGTGCAATTTCCATTCTTGCTTCATTCTTTGCAGCTTCTTCATTAATTCTGGTAATCATTTCGTCGTGAGTTTGATCTATTCCACCCACTTCAAACTGTTCCAGAGTATCGGCAATTTTTGATTGCCATTCTGCACGTTCATGAGCTCTTAAAGCTTCTTTTGCTTCCTGAATCTTACGATCCTTTTCCTTCATGAATACTTTTTTGACCTTCAAGGCTTTTTCATATGCTTTTTCTGCAAAAACAAGCTGATCTTTTGAGCTATTCAAGCTTTCTTTTGCTTTCTCAAGTTGTAAAGCATAGCCTTCTGCTATATCGTCACGATTAGCATTGATGGCAGACTTAATTTTTGAAGTCAGATCATGAATCTGTTTTTCATTTCGCTTTACTTCTTTTTGAAGCATGAGCAAGTTTGCCTTTACTGTAGCAATATTTTCATTCATCTGAGGGATTTGATCATTCATATCCCTGATATTCTGTTCCAAAATTAACTTTGGATCTTCGATTGAGCTAACCAACCCACCGAATAACGACTTAATAGCTCTTATAAACCTTTTAAACATGAATTTGCCTTCTATTTAAGTTTTAACTGCCCTAAGAATCCTAAATGGAATTAAGTGATAATTCGCATAATATGACAGAAGTTTCAAAGCTCAAATGCCCTTAGTCCCTGCCTGTCAATTACATGTGTTACCAGTAATTCCGGCTTAGGTATTTCATTACTTATTTCAACAGCTGAATCAAAATGAGGTGCAGCTGTATCTAAAGCTTCGGCTTTGTTCGTGTAAGCAGTAAAAATTGTTTCACCTGCTTTAATAAAATCCCCAACTTTCTTATTTAGTACTATACCGGCCGTATAATCAATTGTATCTGTAATACTCTTTCTACCAGCCCCAAGCTCCAGACTAGCTAATGCAAGTTCATATGCATCTAATCTAGATAAATAGCCAGTTGATGTAGCTTTCCATTCCACTTCATATTGTGAAACTGTATAACTATCAGGATTGTCAATTATACCAATTTCTCCGCCCTGTTCAATTACAATATCTTTGAATTTTTGAAAAGCTTCCCCGTTTATAATCTGATTTTTACTGATTTCGATACCCTCTTCAACTGAAACAGCTTTTCCACCAAGATAAATCATTGTACCTGATAGTAAATGAGTGATTTTCATTAAATCAATATCATCCTGTTTCTGAAGTAATTCAATACTTTCTTTTGTTTCTAACCAGTTACCAATTGTTTTACCTAAGGGCTGATTCATATTGGTTATGTATGCAATGGTGTGTTTTCCGAAGCTTTCACCTATAGATACCAACGTTTGCGCCAATTCAATTGCTTGTTCATTAGTTTTCATAAAAGCACCTGAACCGTACTTCACGTCCAAAACTAATGCATCTATCCCCTCTGCTAATTTTTTACTCATGATGCTACTTGCAATAAATGGGATAAACTCTACTGTGCTAGTAACATCACGAAGTGCATATATTTTTTTATCTGCAGGAGCTATTTCTTTGGTCTGCCCAATGAGAACCAGATTATGTTTATCTAGTACCTGCTTATAACGATCAAGGTTGAGATCAACTTTAAAACCGTTTATTGACTCAAGTTTGTCGAGGGTGCCTCCTGAATGTCCTAATCCACGCCCAGAAATCATGGGCACTGGCACTCCAGCACTTGCCACAATGGGTGCAAGGATCAAAGAAACTTTATCACCAACTCCACCAGTTGAGTGTTTATCTACTTTTGTACCTGATATTGCTGATAAATCAACAATAATTCCTGAATTAAGCATGGCATTTGTTAATGATGATGCTTCATCCTTATTCATTCCGTTTAGAAACGAGGCCATTAAAAATGCACTCATTTGATAATCAGGGAATTCATCATGAGTATAACCGTTTACAATAAACTGAATCTCGGATTCAGTTAGTGCTAAACCATCACGTTTCTTTTTTATTAAATTGACAATATTAAATGAAGATTTAACCATACGGATTGTGTTGTAGATAACGTTAGTAAAGTAAAACAAAAGATTAATCAAAAGAAGTGATTATAAATGCGCCTACTGGCTGACAAGTATATCTACAAACTGGAGTCGTTCTTACCGGAGGAGGTAGACTTAACTACCTATGATCCAATAGTTGGTAATCCTACAGATTTTTCTGGATTCGATGCTCTTCTTGTCAGAACAGTTACAAAGATCAATCCAACGATCATTAATGAATTCCCAAATGAATTAAAGTTTCTAGGAACAGCTTCATCTGGTAGCGATCACCTGGATCTAGATTTTATACATGCTGAAGGAGTTGAAACCGGTGATTCAAAGGGTTGTAATGCTAATGCCGTTGCTGAATATGTACTAACATCTTTGATTTATTGGTCAGAGCTAAAAGAAGTCGATCTTAATTCACTTTCTGTAGGAATTATAGGTTATGGATTTACTGGCAGTCTAGTTGCCAAAAAATTAGATGTTCTGGGTATTAAACATGTCGATTATGATCCCCCTCTTGCAGAATGGGATTCTACTTTTTCAAGTTCCAGCTTAGAAGAAGTACTAGACTGCGATATTCTTACTCTGCATATCCCATTAATAAAGGATGGTGAAAGTCCTACTTATCATTGGTTGAATTATGAAAAAATTAGTCATTCCCCATTCAAACTGATCATAAATGCTTCCAGAGGTGGGATTATTGAAGAAAAAGCTTTAATTGAGCTTTTTGACTCAGATCATATCATAGACTGTATTAAAGATGTTTGGGAAAATGAGCCACATTACAATCATGAACTAGTTAAAAGAGCACTAGTATCCACTCCACATATTGCTGGATACTCTGAAGAAGCTAAACTGGATGCAACAAAGATGATCGTGGATAAAATGGCTCATCACTTTGGATTAAATGATCGCATGCCTCTGCTTAAAAGCAATTTTAAGGATCAAACTGATGTAACTGGTACAACAGTTGGCGAAGTACTTTTAAAGGTTAACCCTCTTTTGGAATATGATGCTGCACTAAAAAGTATAAACCCGGATGAAATGAGAGGTAAAGCCTTTGCTAGGCTCCGAAATAATATGACTTATAGAAGGGAATACAATCAAATAATACTTAGTAAAACTATTTTAGAGAAGTTTCCACTTCTCAATAAACTGGGATTCTTATCTCATGATCAAGTTTAAATATCTAAACTAAAGAGTAAACGAGCATTGGAACTTGTTCTGTCTATAATTTCAGCCCGATTCATTTCAAAAATTTCTGCCAATTTATCAGCTACAAGCCCTGTATAGGAAGGCTCATTTCTTTTACCTCTGTATGGTGTGGGCGTGAGATAAGGAGCATCAGTTTCTAGAACCATTTTATCCAGCGAAAGTTCTTTTACTGTTTTATCAACCCCACCGTTTTTAAAAGTTACCACCCCGCCGATCCCAAGATGTAGTCCTAGGTCAATTGCTCTTTTACCTTCATCAACAGTACCGTTAAAACAGTGCCAAACGCCTTTAAGCCTACCGTCCTGCTCTTCTTCGATCATGTCCAGTAATTCTTGAGTAGACTTTCTATTATGAAGAACAATGGGTTTATTAAGATCTTTTGCTAACGAGCAGTGGAATCTCAGACTTTCCTTTTGTTCCTGAACAAATTCAGTACTCCAGTGATAGTCCAGCCCTGTTTCACCAATTGCAATTATATCATTTCTGTTCGCCCATTTTGTGAGTTTATCACGAAATGTTTCTAATTCTTCTTTTACATCAACTGGGTGGATTCCGGCCATCATATGGAATCTAATATCTTTGTGATGTATGGATTCCATCTGTGGAATCGAATCGAAATCAATAGCAGGCATTAGAATGTCACTTATTCCGGAATCAAAAGCTCTGCTTAGAACCTCGTCAATATCGTCATTGAAATCAGGCAGATAGATGTGGCAATGCGTATCTATCATGTCACTTAGAATGGAATTCTATAAGTGAGTCCATAGGTTGTTTAATCACTTTCTTTGCACTTAAAGATCTCTTTTTAAGCTCTTTTTCCAAGAGATCTTGAAATTCAAACGCTATTGAACCGGTAAAACCAATAGGATAATCAGGAAATTTATCTGAAAGTGTCGTTAACTGTAATTCAATGAATTGAGCCAGACATTTGGAAACCATTTCAGAAGTGTATTCTAAATTTCTGAAATCACTTAGAATTTTCGCAAATGTTGCAATGTATCGATTTGGTTGTTCCTGTCTATAGATTTTAGCAATCAAATCCTGATTTTGATCATGGTTTAATCGGATAAAATCGCCCAACTCGTTCGGGATTTTTTTGTAGAAAAAATCCCAGATTAATGTTTTGCCAATTTGGAATCCACTACCGTAGTCACCCATTAAGTATCCAAGTGATGGGGCTTTTTTCATAAAATGATGCCCATCAAAAACACCGGCATTTGAGCCTGTTCCTAAAATACAGACAATAGCTTTGTCCACACCAAACAAAGAAATAGCGGAAGCGTCAAGATCAGATTTGATAATATGATTCGGAAGACCTTTTGAGGTAAATAAATCCGAAATCAGAGTCTGGTTTTGTTCTGAGGTCACACCCGAACCATAGAAGAAAAGCTGACTTACAGACTTAACATCTACCTTTGATGCGACGATATCAATAATGTGTGGAAGAAGGCTTGGGGGTGTGAAATTGGGATTCATACCAATAGTATGAAACCTAAAAACATCATTTGGTTCATTTAATAAAGCCCAATCCGTTCTTGAACCACCACTTTCTGCAATCAGTATAGCCATTCTATAGCTTAAGGATTCATTTAAAATTTCACCAATAAAAAATCATTGATTGATAAATACCATAATCCTATCCTCTAAGTATGAGTGATCATGGCCTGACATATGGAAAATATTTAAAAATTGATGAGCTACTCAAGCTACAGGAACTCAAGTCAACTCCTGAAGAACATGATGAAATGCTATTCATCATTATACATCAAACATATGAGCTATGGTTCAAGCAAATTCTACATGAATTTGGAAAGCTAACATCGAACTTTAATGATGGCGATGTTTTTGGAAGTGCTAAAACATTACGACGCATTCTAACCATTTTAAAAACCCTGGTTTCTCAAGTTGATATACTTGAAACCATGACTCCATTGGAGTTCAGTTCATTTCGTGGCTTCCTCAAAAACTCAAGTGGGTTTCAATCTATTCAGTTTAGAGAACTTGAAATAATGTGTGGGCTCAGAACAAAACAAATGTCGGTAGCCTATAAAGATGAGCCAAAATATCATGAGCGTTTAAAATCCAGAATGGAGGAAGAAACAATTTGGGAAGCTTTCTCTCTGTTTCTTCACAAACACGGATTCCAGATTGATGTAAATAGAGTAAATACTGAAGGTCTTTTATTCTCGCTTAATGAAGCGAATCAGAAAGTTCTTCTTGAGATCATGAAATCCAAACCAGAGCTCGCACTAGTTTGCGAAATGTTGGTGGATTTTGATGAGGGGTTACAGGAATGGCGTTACAGACACGTTAAAATGGTGGAAAGAACCATTGGAATGAAAAAAGGAACCGGTGGGTCTGAAGGTGTAAATTACCTGTTGAGAACAATTAATCAACCTATTTTTCCCGATCTCTGGGCAATTCGCTCTCTTTTCTAGCGAATTTTCATTTGTTAACATTTTTTTTTCAAAAAAGTAAACGATTTGCCTCCCCAATCAGTTTAGAGAGGCAACATTGAATAGTACAAAGAACTTAGCTTAACAACTAAGTACTAAATATCCCCCTAATACAGCCGAATTTCTTGATTGGAATTCGGCTTTTTTTATGAACAAAGCACTGCTAAATTCCAATCGTAATTACGGTACAAAATTAAAATCAGGATTACTAATTAAATGGACTCAGCTTCTAACTCAATTGATACACTCGCAAAAAAACTAAGACCTTACTATTCCCACTTTCGCTTAGACGATAGGCTCTTATTTTCAGGACATTCTCATCAGGCATGGCCTGATGTTGCTCTGGAAGGTCAAAAAGAATACTTCCATGTATCAGCTGATCTTGTTGATAAAAAATGGGATGTAGCATTTGAAAAGGCTGAGATATTAAGAGGTTACCTTAGAGACTATTATGATGATGAAGATGGACTCTATTGTCTTGAAGAAAATACACATGTACTCTTTGTGAGCTGGTTATCTAGTCTTGATTTAAAAAATAAACCTCGCATCATTACAACTGGATCAGAATTCCATTCACTATATCGCCAGCTTCATCGCCTGGAGGAAGAAGGAATTGAAATTGTTTACCTCGATAAAGATCCGGATGAAAGTTTTGTCGATAGAATCACAAAGGAAATGAATGATAGTACGGCGGCAGTAATGTTAAGCCGGGTATATTTTCAATCTTCGTTAATCAATCAACATCTTACTGAAATAGCTTCAGTTGCTCGCAAACATGGTATTCCCGTGATGATTGATGATTACCACGGAACAAACGTTGTTCCTTTATCTATCAAAAAAGCGGGCTTAGACGATTGCTTTATTCTCATTGGTGGATACAAATACCTCCAATGGGGAGAAGGAAACTGCTTCCTCAGGTTTCCAAAAGACTGTAACTATCGCCCTGCCATAACTGGATGGTTTGCATCTTTTTCAACATTGGATGTACCCAGAACTGATGCACCAACCCATTATGATGATGGCAACCAACGCTTTGCAACCGGAACTTATGACTCTTCATCTCAATTCCGAGCAGCTAAAGTGGTTGAATTATTCAGAGATCAGAGTTTGAGCCCTAATGTTCTTCGAAGTCAATATCTCGCTCAGGTATCCCTACTCAAAGAAGAATTTCTAAAAAAAGATTTTAATCCAGAAGTAATAAAGCTAACTCACAATCGTCCCTTAACCGAGAATGGTGGATTTCTATCTTTGACCTCACCAATAGCACGTGAAATTCGTGCTGATTTATTAAGCAGAGACGTTTTTACAGATGCCAGAGCTGATATCATCCGATTTGGTCCTGCTCCTTATATTACTGAATCTGAGATCATTAAAGCCATAGATGAATTAGAAAAAAGTGTCCTTTTACTCCAGTGATAATAGCTAAAAATAAAAGTTGAATTGGATCGGATATAAAACGATCTTACATATATTGAACATATACCTAATATGTTAGGACAATTTTAAATAATAGATTTGAATATTAGAGTGACATAAGTTGTCACTGTCCCGACATATATTGGTTTAAAACCAATACTAAAATCTACAAACATGGCAAATGACGATCGTTTAAAAGCACTGGATATTGCAGTCGGGCAAATTGAAAAGTCTCACGGAAAAGGCACTATTATGAAGCTTGGGGATAATCCACTTCATGATGTTGAAGCTATTTCAACCGGTTCAATTATGATTGATTATGCACTTGGCATTAACGGTATACCAAGAGGCAGGATCACAGAAATCTATGGACCTGAAGCAAGTGGTAAAACAACTTTAGCCCTACAAGTTATTGCAGAGGCCCAGAAAAGTGGTGGCTATGCAGCTTTTATTGACGCGGAACATGCTTTCGATGCTCGTTATGCAAAAGCTTTAGGAATAAATACAGACGAGTTACTTGTTTCACAACCAGATAGTGGTGAACAAGCCTTGGAGATTACAGAAACACTTATACGCTCAGGTGCGCTGGATGTAATTGTTATTGATTCGGTTGCAGCGCTAGTGCCTAGAGCTGAAATAGAAGGCGAAATGGGCGATTCTCATATGGGACTTCAGGCTCGTTTAATGTCTCAAGCCCTAAGAAAAATCACAGGTATCGTAAACAAAACCAGAACCTCATGTATATTCATAAACCAGGTTCGTGAAAAGATTGGTGTAATGTTTGGAAATCCTGAAACAACAACTGGTGGACGTGCTTTAAAGTTTTATTCATCTGTAAGAATCGATATTAGAAGAATTGGCGCAATTAAGGTGGGTGATGAAGTTTTAGGGAATAGAACAAAAGCTAAAATTGCTAAAAACAAATTAGCCCCTCCTTTCAAAACAGTTGAATTCAATATCATGTATGGAAAGGGTATTTCAAAAGTATCAGAGATTCTCGATCTCGCTGTTGATTTTGATATCATTGAAAAAAGAGGCTCATGGTACCGCTATAACGGAGAACCAATTGGACAAGGTGCTGACTCAGCTATGCAATTCCTTACTGAGGATGCCGATCTTCAAAAAAGTATTGAAGCTCAGGTTAAATCTAAACTAGCACCTGAACCTGAAGTCGTAAAAGAAACAGAAGCAGCTGCCGAAACAAATGGGCAAGTGGCCAAAAAAGAATCTTGACGCGAAGTAAGGAAAAAGTAAATAAAGCTATTCAGCTGTTACCGGCTAACGTCTCAAAGATTGAAGTTCAAAAGAAAAATAATTTTCGATACTCAGTTTTTGTTGAGGATCAATTTTTAGTCGGTATTGCTGAACAGACTCTTGTAGATTTATCAATTAAGAAAGGCGTGGAGATCACGCCTTCTTTTTATGAAGAAATCCTACAATTTGAAGAGAAACAAAAGGTAAAGGATTACCTATTAGGACTTCTGGGCAGAAGAGATCATTCAAGTAAAGAGCTTATAGATAAGGGTATAAAAAAAGGATATTCTAGAGAGCTGCTTACCCAATTGACAATCAGTTTTCAAGAAAAAAAATTGATCAACAATCAGACATTTGCTATCAAATTTGCTAAAGATAAAGTGAATTTGAAAAGCTGGGGACCGAATAAAATTAAAGCGGCACTCTTCGAAAAAGGAATTTCTGGGCAACAAGCAGATTTTGCGATTCAATCAGTGTTCAGTTCCGTTGATACGTCAGAACAAATGCTGTCACTTGTGTTAAAAAGAAAAGCTCATTTCAAAAGAAGTCCGGAAGAAAAGAGAAAAGAGAAAATCTTCAGATTCTTGTCTTCAAGAGGCTTCCATAGTGTTGAAATTTTCAAGCATATGGAACAATTCCTATCTGCACTAAAGTAAGTTAACTAACTAATTCTTTACACTTTTGTGAAAGCTGATAATGCTTAAAACCATATTATGGTCATAGATTTTAGAATTTAAATGCCTTAAAAGTTCAATAGCATGAACTGAACCATACCCCTAAAGCTATCTTTTGGAAGAAAGATGGCTTTTTTAATTTTCATATTGGCTTTATTGTGATAAATCATTTAGCATTAGA
>CBFHVG010000051.1:0-3415 GCA_965659005.1 uncultured Balneolaceae bacterium | reverse complement strand
TATGCTTCGAAGTAAAGCAATGGATCACTTACATCGCTCTCAGGTCAACCTGCTTAAAAAGTGGCGTGAAGAAAAAGCTGATGGTAAAGAGGAAGCTGAAGAAACACTCATTAGTCTTCTACTTACCATAAATGCAATAGCGGGCGCAATGAGAAATACGGGGTGATTTCGTTATTCGTTATTCATTATTCGTTAGTAAAATTAGCTAATGGTGCTCTGTAAGTTTTGTTCTGTTCGATGGTCTCATATTTATGAGAGAGTCGTTTAGAGCAACAAAAAGATCGGTTAAGGAATGGTCACCAGATGAGCAACCAAGAGAAAAATTGGCTAAACATGGGGCTGAGGTCCTTTCCAATGCTGAACTTATAGCAATTCTGCTTCGCACAGGAACTCGTGATCTGAATGTTATTGAGGTGTCTCGAGGTTTGCTAAATCATTTTGATGGTCTGCCAAACCTTATTCGAAAGACATGGATTGATCTGAAAACACAACCAGGGATAGCTCGGGTCAAAGCAATTACACTTGAAGCAGCTTTCGAGCTGGCAAGAAGAATTCAGGTAGCTGATTTAGGTGATCAGGTTAGTTTCAGATCACCGGAAGATGTAGCAGCATTCTTTTCACCAAAGATTAAACACCTTCAGCATGAAGTTTTTCTGGTTGCCTTCCTGGACAATGCCAAACATTTGACTAGTTATAAGAAAATTAGCTCTGGTGGCTCAACTGCTACAATTGTTGATCCACCTATGATTATGAAAAACGCACTTCTTAATGAAGCCAATTCCATTATTCTGGTTCATAATCATCCCAGTGGTTTGGCTAAAGCTTCTCATGCAGATGTACAACTCACAAAACGCATTGCCAAAGCAGGACAAATAATAGGTATCCCCGTAGATGATCATGTTATCATTGCCGGGAATAATTTTGTGAGTCTACGGTCCGAAGAATTGTTCTAATCTTCTTATCTTCAGCGCTCATTAATTAACGACTCAATGAAAGATTACCTGATCCAGATTATTTCGGATGCCCTTAGAACCTTTGACTTAGAAGAGCATCCGGTAATACACATCGAAAAACCAAAGCAAGCTGACCATGGCGATGCTTCTACAAATATTGCTATGCTGCTCGCAAAGCCATTGAGAAATGCACCTCGAAAAATTGCAGAGGAGTTGGTTTCTAAACTTGAGTATGATGAGAACAAAATCCAGGCTGTTGAAATAGCTGGACCAGGCTTTATCAATTTCAGATATAGCGAAAATTATCTCTTCGATGAGATCGCCTCTATTTTGAAAGCCGGTGACACCTATGGGAAGACGGATAGTATGAAAGGTCAGCGAGTGCTTCTTGAGTTTGTAAGTGCTAACCCAACAGGTCCTCTCACTGTAGGGCACGGACGTAATGCGGTTCTTGGTGATACCGTTGCCAGATTACTGGAATGGACCGGCGCTGACGTCCATAGAGAATATTACTTCAATGATGCAGGTCGACAAATGCGCGTACTTGGTCAAAGTGTGCAAGCCAGGTACCTTGAAGCTTTAGGCAAAGAGAGTGAATTTCCTGAAGGTGGTTATGAAGGAGAATACATACGTGAGATAGCCCAATCACTTGTAGATGAGAAAAGTGATACGCTTGTAAATGAAGCGGATGAAAAGCCATTTAAAGAAAAGGCTGAAGAGCTCATTTTTGAGGATATCAGTAATACACTGAAACGCCTTCAAATTAACATGGATGAATACTTCAACGAGCATAGCTTATATGAGGATGGATCAATAGACAGTACGGTTCAAATCTTAAGGGATAAGGGTTTAGCTTATGATTCTGAGGGAGCGACTTGGTTTAAGACTACCGAATTTGGTAAAGAAAAAGACACTGTTTTAATTAAAAGTACAGGAGAGCCAACTTACCGATTACCTGATATCGCTTACCATGCTAACAAACTGGACAGAGGCTTTGATTTATGTATTGACATCTTCGGAGCTGATCATATTGATACCTATCCGGATGTTCTTTCAGGAATCAAATCCTTAGGACATGATCCTGATAAAGTGGATGTGGTTGTTTATCAGTTCGTTACCATTGTTAAAGATGGTCAGCCTTTCAAAATGAGTACACGTAAAGCTAATTTTGTTACTCTGGATGAATTGATGGATGAGGTTGGTGTCGATGTTACCCGTTTCTTCTTCCTCATGAGATCACCAAATACCCATCTCGAATTTGATATTGCACAAGCAAAAGAAGCCGGTGAGAAGAATCCTGTATTCTATCTTCAATATGCTCATGCCCGAATTAAAAGTATACTTCGCAAAGTTGATGATGAATACACATTCAAGGGAGAGGCAGATTTCACTCTATTAACTCATGCCTCAGAAATACGATTGATTAAAGACATGATGCAATTCCCTGGAGTGGTAGCCAATGCTGCTGAATCAAGAGAGCCACATCGCCTAATCAATTTCCTTAACGATCTTGCATCCGATTTCACCACATTTTATCATGATTGCAGAATTCTGGGAGAGGAAGAGTCATTAGTTCAGGCAAGAGCTGAATTAGGTTCTTCTGTAGCTTTAGTCCTAAAAAATGGACTGACTATTCTAGGTATTCAAGCTCCGGAGAAAATGTAAATTTTAAAAAAAGAGATTCTTAAAGAGAGATATGAGACTTTATTTTATTCTGCTGGTTCTATTATGCCTTGGGTCTTGTGCGTCATCAAAACCGCAAGAACCTTTGGTTGAATGCACTGAGGTTATAAATGAACCCGATCTAGAGGCTAAGTTAATTGGCGAAATGAAAGATTATTTCAGCTATCGAAATCCTTATTACCCCGAAGAAGCAAGAAAAGAGGGTATTCAAGGTTCAGTACGAATTGAATTTGTGATCGATACCGATGGTAAAACTCAAAAACATCGAGTAATAAATGGTCTTGGCGGTGGACTCAACGAATCAGCCATCAAATTCTTTAGAACACTTCGCTATGAACCAGCTAAGCAAGGCGGACTACCTGTATGCTCTAAGAAGGTTGAAAAGGTCGATTTCTTTTTAGGCAGGTAGCAACCTTGTAAAGCAGACAATGCCTCTTGTAAACTGCTCATCAATCTTGAAACCGGCTTTCTTGAACAGTTTATTGCTTTCATCCTTAGTCCAGAATTTGATCCCACCAAGCCCGGCTGAATCCTGAAGTAATCTCCCAAACCAGGCATCATGCTTGATCAGGTGCATCATAAAAACGACACCATCATCTTCAATGATTCGCCTCATTTCATGCAGTACTTTGTCTGGTTCCGGTAATTCGTTCAATGTTCCACCCATCACAAGACCATCGAAACTCTTAGAGAAGAAAGGCATTTGTCGAGCATCAGCTCTCAATAGATATATATCAGTCTCATCAGCTTCTGATTTTAATCGAGCTTCTTTCAACATC
>CBFHVG010000050.1:0-5767 GCA_965659005.1 uncultured Balneolaceae bacterium | reverse complement strand
TCTCTTTTGGAGTACAAGCCACAAAACCTAACATAACCATGCAAGTAAATAAGACAATTTTTGTTTTCATTTTTATATCAGATTAAAAATGTGCCTTTGTCAATTAACTTCCGCCAATGATAATAACCGGAGGAGATGAACCCTCTGCGTACGTGTCACCACCCTTTACATAAACGGAATAGGTATAACTTCCCTTAGGGGCATCACCTTTTATCTTAAGTGTTAGCTTTTTTCCATTAGCTACAGATGCAGTAAAGTTTTCATCATCATATTCACCTTCAACTTTTGATAAGTAAGGTCCTATTTCTGCTGGGAACTGGAATACCATATCAGATCCTTCAGCTGTCCATTCAACATCATCATTAGCGTCAGCTTCAATTGGTTTGGCTTGGTTTCTTTCATCAACCACTTTCCATTTATCGCTAACTTGTTTTACCGAATACTTTATTTTTTTGAAATAAGCATCGTCATCAACTGAGTTTATCAAGCCAGTTGCTCCTGTAGCTGCTACAAATAAAAAGGCAGCAAGTACAAGACTAATTTTTCTAGAGTTCATAAGTTCCCCTGTAATTGATTTTTGATATAATCTACCCAGTAGCCTCGAATTTAATTTAAAGCTATTGTTATTCCTAATTATGCGATTAACGATAGGTCAATCTATAATTTTTGCAAAACGCTCATCTTTTACAAGATCTTCGAGTTCCGCCTGATTAAGTATGTTTGCAAGTGGATAACCCAGGTCTAATGCTTTTTCCATTAAATTAAGGGCTTTATCTCTATCACCAAGTCGTTCGTAAGCACTGGCAACACTGAATACGATGGTTGAATATTCAGATCCAATGCTAATGGCTTTTTCAAGATATGGGATTGAATTCTGTTTATCCCCAATGTCTGAATAGTACACACCAATTTGCGTAACAGCGAGTAAGTCATTTGGATTTACATCAAGTTGAGATTTCCCAACCATGATAGCTGTTCTGTAATATTCCTGTTCCTTTTCCACATTGCCAAGAATACCTTGAACAGACGCCAAATTACCCCATACGATATACTGATTAGGATTTAATTCAAGGGCCTGTAAATAAGCTTCAGCAGCGGCAGTGTAATTACCTTCTATGTAGTGTACAGTTCCTAAATTTGAAGCTGGTTCAGCTGTTGGCTGAATGTTTAATGACTTTTCATAGAACTCTCTAGCTTTAGGCCAGTCATTCATGTAATAATATGCGTTACCGAGATTGGAGAATGCAAGGTGATTATTTGGGGTAAGAGATATTACCTGCTGATAAGGTTCCAAAGCTTCTTCGTACTTAGATCTGCTCATATAGAATGTACCGAGCTTTTCATAGCCAGCCCAATAATCAGGTTTTAATGAAATAGCTTGTTTGTAATATTGCTCAGCTTTAGAAAACTCCTGTTTACTTTTATATGCATCACCTAATCCTCTAAGGGCTACATCATTTCGTGGGTCATTGGCAAGGATATTGTCATATATATCAATTGCCGCATCATAATCTCCTGTCCCTTGGAATAATAATGCCATGGTAGTCTGTACCGGAATGAGTTCTTCTTCTATGCCCCTGGCTGTATTCAAACTATTTGTAGCTGAATCTACATAAGTGGTTAAATCTGTTCTTTGATACATACGCCAATATGATTCACCAAGTGCTGCATGAGCAAGAGTGAAATTCCGATCCTTTGCGACAGCTTGTTTGAATAGAATAATGGCATTTTCCAGATTATCACCCTGCGTGAATCTTAGCAGATAACCTTTACCATTTATGTAAAACTCATTTGCTCCGGGTTCAGCTGATGACCCTGCGTTTATGGTTTCAGTAATTTGATCGTTGGCTTCAATTTCGAGCAAGGTCATTAATTGAAGAACAGACTCAGTCTGAAGGTTTGAAATATTTTCCAGTGAAATATCTATTACGGCAGAACGGATTTGACGGAGATTAGTAGCATCAATTAGATTGAGTGTCAGTCTTTTTTCATCATCAATATTTTGAAGACTGCCAGTTATCGCAAGATTAACTCCAAACATCTTATTAGCCTGACTGGCACTTTGAATGTCGTTGGCAATAATTTCACTTGATGGAATAACCCACAAGGCAGATTTAAAATTATCTATTTGAGATAACTTAGAAGTCATTGTTTCTAAAACACCATCAAGAAGGATTCTATTATTTAAGTCTTCTCCGATATTCGTAAAAGGAATAATAGCCAGTTTCTGGCTTGATGAGCTGGCTTTTAAACCACCATTTCCAAAATCTTTAATGATAAAGACACCAGCAAGGATCACAACTATAGCCGGTATACCGTATCTGAAAATGGCTCCTGCTGTTAAAGAGTTATTCTTCTTCTTTGGTTTTCCTTTTTTCTTGTATGTGAGTTCATGCTTTTCGAAATCGGCTATAATCTCATCGAAAGACTCATATCTGTTTCCCGGGTCTTTCTCAAGACAACGATCCAGAATAGCAATGATGTGCTCGGGAATGCCTTTAAATTCAACAAGGGGTTTTGGTTCTTCATCAACAATAGCATAAGTGATAGCCTGCTCATAAAGTCCATTGAATGGTAGTTCGCCGGCAAACAGCTCGTACATCACCACACCATATGACCATATATCTGTTTTAAAATCGGCTTCCATGCCTAGAATCTGTTCCGGGGCCATATATGCGGCAGTTCCCATCTGCTCACCCGGTTTGGTGATATGTGCAGAATCAGCAACCCGCGCCAGTCCAAAATCCATCACTTTTACTTTACCGGATTTAGAAATCATGATATTTCCGGATTTTATATCCCGATGCAAAATATCCTGATCATGAGCTGCTTTTAGGCCTTCAGCGACCTTGCGGGCAATATTTTCTTTTTCCTCTGTCTTTAGGGTGTTCTCTTTGATGTAGTCTTTGAGTTCTGTGCCGTCCACAAATTCCATCACAATAAAAACCTGATCATCAGCTTCTTCTATTGAGTATATCTGTGAAATGTTGGCATGACTTAGAGATGCAGCTGTACGGGCTTCATTTCTAAAGCGCTCCAGTTCCCGGTCCTCAGCCGACTGTTGTGATAAGAATTTGAGGGCTACATTACGATTGAGTTTAGTGTCTTCAGCCAGATATACCACACCCATACCACCCGCACCGAGCTTATCGATGATCTTATAATGAAGCAATGAAGTTCCTAGCATAAATGACTCAATTCAAATAAATAGGGGAAGAAACCCAAAATTCCCGATGTCCTGTAGACATCATTCAGAATAATGTTTTTTGCCTAAATATTGTAATAAATATGAATTTACCACCAATTCATTAAATTTAAAGAATACTACGATCAGATGGGTTTCATACAAGATATATTCATTTAAGGAATATGAAGGATAGTAAAAGACTTGAGGAAGAAAACCGCAGGCTACGCCAGGCTGTGAATGAGTTGTCGGTTTTAAATGAAATCGCAACTACCATTACAACAACTCAACCCATTGAGAAGATCATTGATCACATCGTAATGAAGTGTATCAAGCATCTTGAGGTGGAAGAGGGAACCGTTAGTCTACTTGCAAAGCAGGAAGAAGGTGATCGTTTTACAACCATGGTAAGGAAACAGGATTTAACCATGGAACGTGTCCCAATCCGACTGGATAGTCAAATTACAGGTTGGATGCTCATGAAAAAGCAGCCACTCATGAGTAATGACGTTCGAACAGACGAACGCTTCACTCTGGCAGAAGAGCATTATAAATTCTTTCATTCCATCCTTGGAGTACCATTAAAAGCTAAGGGTGATTTGATCGGATATCTGGCTGTTTTCAATAAAAAAGAAGGAAAAGAGTTCACAGAAGATGATCGAAAACTCTTATCTATCATTGCCTCACAATCTGCTCAGCTGATTGAGAATGCTCGTTTATATGAGGAAGAGAAAGAATACCTCTCCATGAAAGAGGAAATGAGACTGGCGCAGACCATTCAAATGAATTTACTGCCGGAAGTTAAACCAGAACTAAACGGATATGATATTTCGGCAACGAATATCCCCGCTAAGGAAGTAGGAGGTGACTATTTTGACTTCATTTCCCTTAATGAAGATCACTTTGCTTTTTGTATAGCGGATATAACCGGTAAAGGAATGCCCGCAGCCTTGCTAATGTCGAACTTACAGGCATCACTTCGTTCTCAGGCCTTGATTAATGTAGAGACTTCACTATGTGTGAATAATATTAACCGTTTACTCTATAACAATACAGAGTCCAATAAGTTTGCAACCCTATTTTATGGAGTTCTTGATACCGAAAGGCATGTGATCGAGTATTGTAATGCCGGACACGATCAACCGATTCATATTCGGAATGGTGCGATTGATAATGAACTTGAAGCAACAGGTTTAATATTGGGTGTACTGGAGGAATTTCCATATGAACAGGATCAAGTACATATGGAGGTTAATGATGTTTTGGTGCTTTATACTGATGGGATCACCGAAGCCATGAATCCTGATGAAGAGGAATTCGGAATTGAACGCACACGTGAAATTTTACTTAAGCATTCTGATAAATCAGCCATTGAAATTCAGGATATGCTAATCAATGCCATTGTTAGTCATGCGGGTTCTCAGAAGCAGAGTGATGACATTACACTGATGGTAATCAAGAGGATAGCTTGATATTAATCAAGGATTTCTGCTACTTGATCAAACCTTCACATTAATCATCTACATTCTCCTAATAACCCCACGAACGTTATAAAATATGTAACAGGGAGGAGCAACAATGTTGAATCAATTGATTAAATCCCTTTTGGGATGCCTGATCTTAATGATGGGTTTTGGTGTGGCAACAAGTTATGCCCAGCAGGATGAAAATCTGTTTCTTGTATTTGAATTCATGGTGGTAGACAATGAGCAGGAAGGCGCTTATGAAGACACTGAGCGTTTTTGGATGGAGATTCATAAAGAAAGGATAAAACAGGGAGATATAGTTGGCTGGGATTTGTGGTCGCTCCAACCGGGCGGCGAAGAACAAGGTTATCAGTACCTGACGGTCACTGTTTATGATGATCCAGTCAAGATGATGTCACGCTACGATCTTATGGATACCATCAAAAAAGCCTATCCGGAATTGAGTGAAAACGAAATACAAGTTCAACTTGATGCAGGAAATGCTTCTCGTGATTTAGCAGCTCGTGTTTACCTGGAACAAATCGCTTATACAGAAGATGACTTCGATATGAAGCCGGGAGTAATTGCATCCATTGATTTAATGAAGGTTGATCTGGATAAGTATGAAGATTATGAAGAAGCTGAAATGCAGATATTCCAACCCTTACATCAGGAAAATGTTGATGAAGGATATATGGGAGCCTGGGAATTACATAAAGTAATAAGTCCAATTGGCAGTGATGCATATATGAGTCATTTAACCGTGAATCTTTACAAAGACTGGAATCAGGTATTTGACTATTCTGAAATCGAAGAAAGTGATGATCTCTCTTTCAATACCAATAGTGCGCTTATTCAGGCTGGCTTGCAGACTCGAGTAATGAAAATGACTTATTTCGCTACGCTTTTAGAAGTAGTGAGATAAACAGAATAACTTTTGAAAAGAAAAAAGGGATACCCTTAGGAAGGGAATCCCTTTTTTTGATAAGAACAGTCAAGAACTTCTTAGAATATCTCGATTTCTTCGCTAAGTCGAATATCCTTGGAAGAAGATCCGATGTGAAGTTTAAACTTACCGGGCTCAAGCACCCACTCCATTTTTTCGTCATCGAAATAT